>QCBC01000001.1 GCA_003281725.1 Pelagibacteraceae bacterium AG-345-O09
ATCTCAGATAATTCTTGTAAAGATTTAAGATTAAATGTCACTTCTTCTATTGGTTTATTTAATAGGTCTTTTAAAGACGCTATTTTTTGAACGTTAATTCTTCTAAATCTATTTTCTCCGTCTGAAATAGACTTAATTAGAGTTAAAATTAGTGAGCTACCTTCTTTTAAAATTTCACGATTTAATTGTAAAGTATCTGAAAATATAAATAGCTCAAAAACACTGTTTAGATCTGTTAATTTCAATACAGCATATGCATTTCCTTTAGCAGTTTTTCTTTCCTGAATTTTAAGTAAAGTTGCGGCTATATTAGAGTCTTTCAAATTTTCATCAGTATTAAATGATTGATAATCAATAATATCATAATCATTAAATACTTCTTTATACTGATTTAAAGGATGGTCAGAAATAAAAAATCCCACAGCCTCAAACTCTTTAGATAATCTTTCTTCAAATTTCCAATCTTCGGTATTTGATAAAATTTCATTTTCTTGATTTTCATTTTCACCAAATAAATCTATTTGATTAGCAGATTTATTTTCAAAAATATTTTTAGATTTTGTAATTAAATTTGGTATAGAGTTGAATAACGATTGTCGATTAATGTTTAATTTATCAAATGCACCGGCTTTGACTAAACCCTCTAATTGTAATTTATTAATATCCTTAGGATTAATACGATTTAAAAAATCTGTTATCGAATTAAATTTTCCATTCTTAACTCTTTCTTCAACAATATTTGATACTGCTTCAAAACCAACAGCTTTGATGCCACCTAATGCATAATAAAATTTTTCATTATCCGTTTTAAAATCTGCAAAACATTCATTAATATCTGGTCTGATAATATTCACATCTAATCTTTTAAGTTCTTCATAAAATTCACTCAATTTATTTTGATTTGAAATATCCATAGTCATAGAAGCTGCAATAAATTCTTTAGGATAATAAGTTTTTAGAAATGCAGTTTGATATGAAATTATTGCGTAGGCTGCAGCATGACTTTTGTTAAAACCATATTCAGCAAATGGTTCTATTTTTAAAAAGATTCCAGCAGCAACATCTTTGCTAATACCGTTATTTACTGCTCCAGCTATAAAACTTTGTTTTTGTCTTTCTAATTCGGCTCTTTTTTTCTTTCCCATAGCTCTTCTTAAAATATCTGCTTGACCTGCAGTAAATCCAGATAACTTTTGTGCGATTTGCATAACTTGCTCTTGATAGATAATAACGCCATAGGTTGGTTTTAATATTTCTTCTAGTAAAGGATGTAAGTAATCTGGTTCTTGCTTTCCATGTTTACAATCATTGTAAGTTGGAATATTACTCATTGGCCCAGGTCTATATAAAGCAACTAAAGCAATGATATCCTCTATATGGTTTGGTTTCATCTGAATCAAGGCTTCTCTCATACCTGCACTTTCAACTTGAAATAAACCAACTGTTTTACCAGAAGATAATAATTCAAAAACTTTTTGATCATCAAAATTGATATTTTCTATATTGAAATCCTTATTTTTTTTTCTTATCAATTTTTGTGTATTGTTAATTACAGTTAAAGTTTTTAGTCCCAAAAAATCAAATTTGATTAGTCCAGCATTTTCAGCTGAGTACATATCAAATTGAGTTGATGGTAGTAATAAGTTTGCTGAAATATCTTTGTATAATGGAACTATTTCAGTAAGTTTTTTATCAGCTATAACCACTCCAGCAGCATGAGTTGCAACGTTTCGATTTAGTCCTTCAAGTTTTAGTGAAAGATCTGTAAGTTTTTTTACCCTGTTATCTTCATTAATAAGTTTTTGTAATCTAGGTTCTCCAGCAATACATTCTGTTAAATTTTGAGGTCTAGATGGATCGAAAGGTATCATTTTAGAAATACTGTCGACAAAACCATAAGATAAACCCAAAACTCTACCAACATCTCGAATAACCATTCTAGCTTTTAACTTTCCAAAAGTAATTATATGAGCAACGCTATCTTTGTATTTTTTTGTTAAATACTCAAATACTAAATCTCTTTTTTCCTCACAGAAATCGATATCAAAATCAGGCATAGAGATACGATCAGGATTTAAAAATCTCTCAAATATAAGATTAAATTTAATTGGATCAACATCAGTTATAGAAAGGCACCAAGCAACTAACGATCCAGCTCCAGATCCTCTTCCTGGTCCTACTGGTATATCATTTTCTTTAGCCCATTTAATATAATCTGATACAATTAGAAAATAACTTGCATATTTCATTTCAATAATAATATCTAATTCATGGTCTAATCTATCTTTATATTGTAGATAAATTTCATTTGAGTCAGTTTGTTTATTTGGAACTTTAAAAATTTTCTCAAATTTTTCTTTTAAACCTTCTAGAGAATTTCTTTTTAAGATTTCATCAGCATTTTCACCTTCATTAGAACTAATATTTGGCAAAATGGGTTTTGAAGAAAGAGGTCTAAAACTACATCGATAGGGAAAATTATAATTATTTTCTAAAGCTTCAGGTAAATCAGCAAAAAGTTCACTCATTTCTGAATTATTTTTTAAATAATGTTGGTTTGTATATTTGATCCTATTTTTTTCATTAATATATGTTTTATTCTTTATACATATTAATGCATCATGTGCCTCATGCATATTTTTATCCAAATAATAAACTTCATTTGTTGCTATTAAAGGAATTTCTAAATTTAGCGAATTTGACAAATTAAATTTTTCAAATTCAATTTCATTTTGATCACCATGTCTTTGTATTTCTATATAAAAACGATCTTCATATTTAGATTTTAATTTTGCATAGATTTTTTGTATTTCATTAAATTTACCTTTATTAAATAATTTACCAAAAAGTCCATTTGAAGTCCCTGAAAATAGAGCTAGCCCCTCTGTTTTATTTAATAACTCATCAAAAATTAAATGAGGATCAGATAGATTATCATTTTTAAGATATGATAAGGATGATAATTCAATTATTCTTTTATAACCATTTTCATTTAAAGCAAATAGAGGCAATAATCCAATCGTATCATCAATTTTAAAATTAATTTGACTGCCAATAATCGGTTGAGTTCCAACCTTTGATAGTTTTTCAGCAAATTCTAGAGCACCACATAAATTCTCAGAATCACACAATGCTATAGCTTTAATTTTGTTTTCTTTTGTATAATCTTTTAATTCATCTATTTTTATTGCACCTTCACATATTGAATACTGCGAATGAATTTTTAAATGATTAAAATTTTTTTTTTGAGACTCATCCATTAATGGTTTTTATATTACCATTAACTATTTCCAATAAGCAATCTGACTTATTTGCAAAAAATCTATTATGAGTTGCAAATATAATTAATCTATTAGAATTTATTTGATTTTTGAGAAGATCAAAAATTCCTTTTGCTGTATTAAGATCCAAACTTCCTGTTGGTTCATCTGCTAAAATAATTTGAGGATTGTTTATTAAAGCCCTAGCAATCGAAATACGTTGTTTCTCTCCACCTGAAAGTTGTGATGGGAAATGATTAATTCGACTTGTTAATCCAACCTTTCTTAACAATGATTTAGCTTTAGAAAGTGAAAGTTCTTTGTTATTACCTGCTGCTAGACTTGCCATATATATGTTTTCTAAGGCTGTAAAATCAGAAAGAAGATTATCCTGTTGATAGATAATGCCAATTTTTTTAGCCCTTAGTAAATCATTACTTTGTGAGTCATTAAAATTAATATTATTATCATCAATCATAACTGATCCTGATGAAGGTCTATCAATTAATGATAGGAGGTTTAGTAAGGTGGATTTACCTGATCCAGAAGGACCTATAATAGAATAAATTTTTCCTTTTTTAAATTTGTAAGAAACTTTTTTTAGAACATTTATCTTTTTTAAATTTTCAAAAGATTTGTTCAAATTTGAAATTTTAATCAGATTACTCATATTTAAGAGCTTTAATTGGATCTAATTTCGCTGCTTTCAAAGCAGGAAAAATTGAAACTAAAATAGTTATTAAAATAGAACATAGAGAAATGAAGAAAATTGAAGTTGGGTTAATTTCAGAGGGCATAGAACTTAAAAAATAAATTTCTTCTGGAAATAAGCTAATATTAAAAACATTACTTAAGAATTGTCGTAAATTTTCAACATATAATGAAAATGTAACTCCTAATAAAATTCCAAAAATTGTTGCTGAGGTACCAATAATTACACCAACTAAAAAAAATATTTTAATTATAGACTTATTTAAAACCCCTATAGATTTTAAAATGGCTATATCACGTGTTTTATTTTTAACTAAAATTGTCAAACCAGAAATTATATTGAAAGCAGCAACAATAATTATTAATGAAAGTATTATAAACATTACATTTCTTTCAACCTTTAAAGCTGAAAATAATGAACTATTCATATCGGCCCAACTATAAACAAAATCATTAGGAAATATTTTTTGAACAACTATTTTTTGATCTTCTATATTTTGTGGATTTTTTAAGTATATTTCTAAATTTGTATCTTTTTTGTCTAAATTAAAAAACTCATTTAAGGTATCTAAATTGATAAAAGCAATATTGTTATCAAAATCAGCTAAACCACTTTCAAAAAGTGAAATAACTGTAAAAGTTTTCTTTTTAGGAAGACTCCCTATTATAGTTTCTATTCCTGAGGATGACATAATTGTAATATCATCACCAATTTTAAGACCAAGAGTAAAACTTAGTTCTTTTCCTATGGATATATAATTCTCAATTAAACCATTTTTATTACCAACAAATGTGTCATCATTTATAATTTTAAGAGTTGAAAAATCCTTTCTCGAATATCCCCTGAGAACTAAACCTTTAGATTTATCTTTTTTTATTATTATAGATTCTCCAGAATTACTTAAGATCAGATTTTCTGAAATCAAATTTAAATTTGTTTTTTTTAATTTATCAATTTCAATTATTTCCTCATAAGGTTCTACAGTTATATGTGAATTAAAACCTACAATTTTATTAATCAGTTCAGTTCTAAATCCATTCATTACAGACATAACAATTATTAGAACAGCAACCCCCAACCCTATCCCGATAAATGAGAAAATTGAAATAACATTTAAAAAACCATCTTTTTTTCTAGCTTTCAAAAATCTAAATGTAATTTCTTTTTCTAATGTGGAAATCAATTTTTTACTTTTTGTTCTTTTAAAATCTTAATTATCTTTTTAAGGCTTATTTTTTGAGGCTCTTTTCCAACTTCTTGAAACTCAAGAATCTCACCTTCTGTTTTTTTTCCGATAATAATTTGATATGGAGCACCTATTAAATTCATTTTTTTGATCTTTGATGATAAATTTTCATCTGTATCATCTATTATGGTCTCAATGCCATTATTTTCTAATTCTATACTTATTTTATTAGATTTATCTAAAACAGAATTATCATTTTTATTCATCATAGGTATTATCGCAATGTCATATGGTGCAACAGAAATTGGCCATTTCATGACTTCATTTTTTTCATCATATTTTGCTTCGATTATGGCGCCTACTAATCTTGATACCCCAATCCCATAGGACCCCATTTTAACAAAATCTTTTTTTCCTCCTGGTAAATCAACTGAAGCACCCATTGGTTTTGAATATTTATCTCCAAAATAAAAAATGTGGCCTACTTCTATCCCTTTGGTTATTAATCTATTTTGCTCTGAAACTTGTTTTTCAAATTCCTCTTTATTAAATTTTTCATCTGTTACTGAATAAAACTGTTCATATTTTTTTCTTAAATCTTCTA
The DNA here is from genome assembly GCA_003281725.1 of Pelagibacteraceae bacterium AG-345-O09. Taxonomy (GTDB): domain Bacteria; phylum Pseudomonadota; class Alphaproteobacteria; order Pelagibacterales; family Pelagibacteraceae; genus Pelagibacter. Next base: position 5,763 of record QCBC01000001.1, read on the forward strand.
AAGATTTTTTTTCAAGTTTAGTTCCATCGCTATTCAAATCGAATACTCTCTTATCAGTAAAAATTTTACTTTCTCCAGTTTCAGCTAAAATTATGAATTCATGTGAAAGATTTCCTCCTATTGGTCCCGTATCTGCCGCCATAGGTATAGCTGTTAAATCTAATCTCTTAAATGTTTTTAAATAAGATAAAAAAAACTTATTATAAGAAAAGGAAGCTTCTTCATCATTTATGTCAAAAGAATATGCATCCTTCATAAAAAATTCTCTACATCTCATAATTCCAAATCTTGGTCTTATTTCATCTCTAAATTTCCATTGAATATGATATAAAAGTTGGGGGAGAGATTTATACGATTTTAATGATGATCTAAATATATCTGTTACAAGCTCTTCATTAGTTGGACCATATAGCATTTCACGGTCTTGACGATCTTTAATCCTCAACATTTCTTCTCCATAGTCTTCATAGCGACCACTTTCTTTCCATATTTCACTAGATTGAATTGTTGGCATCAGAATTTCTTGTGCTCCAATTTTATTTTGCTCTTCTCTTACTATTTTTTCAATTTTTTTCATCACTTTAAAACCTAATGGTAACCATGAATAAATTCCTGCTGATGATTGTTTGATCATTCCAACCCTAAGCATTAATTGATGAGATTTAATTTTTGCTTCTGAAGGATTGTTTTTTAAAATAGGTACAAATGATTTAGAAATTAGCATGTTAAATGATTATATTTCTTAAATTCAAATATTCAAATTTCATTAATAAATATATTATGATGAACAAAATCGTTGTTATTCCAGTACAATAAAAGAATTTTTTTAACATTTTTGGATTTTCTGGTGATCCTGGATCTTCACCTTCTATTTTAATTGACTTTTTTCTTTCTACATCAATTGGTAATATTGCAAAGAATACTATCCACCAAATTATTATATAAATTATAGCAAGACCTGTTGGGCTCATTAAATTCTGACTAAATTAATATTTGTAAACGGCTTTTTACCCGTCTTTTCCTTGGTAAATTTCCTACAAGCAATTTTTAGTGCATCTATTAGATTATGTTCTTGTTGTTTACTACTTATCTTAAAGGATCTTGTTGTTTTTTCTATCTCATCTTCTAAGCCATATATAAATTCCTCTTTTTCATAAATTGGTAAACCTCTAAATGAAGCTATAGGACCATTATGGATATTTCCCTTAGGTGTTATTAAAATAGTTACTTCTAAATATCCATTTGAACTTAGATTTTTTCTATCTTTTATTGATTGAGAATCTTCCTCAACGCTAATATTGCCGTCTAAATATAATCTTCCACTTGGTGCTTTGTCATAAACTTCAGGCACATTACCTGGGTATAATTTAACGATATCTCCATTTTCAACTTGCACAGGATGTGGTACCTGCATCTCTTTAGCAAAATTGATATGTTCAATCATATGTCTATGTTCACCATGAACTGGGATTACACATTTTGGTTTTACCCATTGATACATATCTCTTAGATCTTCACGATTTGGGTGACCTGAAACATGAATAAAATCTGTCTCTTCAGAAATAACTTCAATTCCATCTTTAACTAATTGGTTATGTAATTTATAAAGTTTTTTCTCATTTCCTGGTATAATTTTTGAAGAGAAGATAACCGCATCACCTTTTTCAATAAATACGTCAGGATGAACATAACTTGAGATTCTCATCATTGCACCCATGGGTTCACCTTGACTACCAGTACATAAATAGACAATTTTTTCTCTAGAAAAATTTTTAGCCTCTCTAGAGTCAATTGGTTCAATTGTATCTTTTAAATAACCACATTGTCTTGCAGCTTTATAAATTCTATGCATTGACCTTCCAACAAGTGAAATTTGTCTACCTGTTTTTTCTGCACAATAAAAAGCTGTCTCCATTCTAGCTACATTTGAAGCAAAAGAAGTAATTATAATTCTTTTTTTTAAACGACTCATAATATTCAATAAGTTTTTTCTAACATCTAATTCAGATCCTGATCTGCCTGCACTAAAAACATTTGTAGAGTCACAAATCATAGCAAGAACTCCTTCATCCCCTATTTCTTTTAATCTCTTAGAATTTATTTCACCTCCTACTAAAGGATTTGGATCAACCTTCCAATCACCTGTATGTAATATTACACCAGCTGGAGTTTGAATTCTTAGTCCATTAGGTTCTAATATCGAGTGGGTTAAAGTTATGTATTCAATATTAAATGGTTCAAGAGATATTTTGCCATTCAATTCAACAATTTTTAAATGACTCGTTATATCTACATGTTTTTCTTTAAATTTTTCTCTAATTAAAATTGCTGTAAAAGGTGTAGCAAAAATTTTACATTTTAGTTTTGGCCATAAATGTGCTATTGCTCCGATATGGTCCTCATGGGCATGAGTTAAAACAATACCTAATAAATTATCCTTTCTTTCAACAATAAATCCTGGGTCTGGATAAATAAGATCTATACCTGGAACAGTATCATCTGCAAATGTTACACCTATATCAACCATAATCCATTTATGATCTCCAGGTTGACCATAACCAAATAGATTCATGTTCATTCCAATTTCTCCAGATCCTCCTAAGGGACAAAATAATAATTCATCTTTCATTTATTTAATTAGTTTAGAAATTTTGATTAATCCTTTAATAGTAATTTCTTTATCTTTTATTAGTTTAGTTTTTATTGACCCTCTCAATAAATCAGAAAAACCTCCTGTAATTACCAGTTTAAATGATTTATTTGTTTCTTTCTTAATCAAATTGACAATATTGTCAATTAAACCAGCGTAGCCCCAAAAAAAGCCAGACCTAACAGCGCTAATTGTATCAACACCAACAACTTTTTTAATTTTTTTAAGGTTTACTTTTGGAATTAAAGTTGCTTTGTCAGATAAGGTATTTAAAGATAACTTAATCCCAGGTGCGATAACTCCTCCTCTGTAGGTTTTATTTATCAATACATCAAAAGTTGTAGCGGTACCAAAGTCTAAAATTATAAAGTTATTTTTATAATCTATTAAACTAATAGCATTAGTTAATCTGTCTGAGCCTACTTGTTTATAATTTACTTTTATTTTTATTAACGATTTTAAATTGAGATCTTTAACTTCATAACATCTTATCTTAGTCTTTTTAGATAAAAATTTTTTAATTAAACTAAAAGATTTAGGTACAACACTACAAAAAAGTATTTTCCTTATTTTTTTAAAATCTTTAACTAAAATCTTAAACTTTGAATTTAGGGTTTTTTCATTTAACTTATCTGATGGAAAATTTATATTCTTTATAATTCTATTATTTGAACTAACTAAAAAAACCTTAGCTTCAGAGTTACCTATATCACCAAAAATAAACATTAATTATTCTTTCTTAGTTACAAAATTTGCTTAATTTAAATTCAAAAATTTTTTTAATCTCATTTTCTATTTTACTTTTTGATATTTTCTTTTTAGTCAAATCTAAAAGGTTAATTGTTGGATAATTTCTTATATAAGGATTTTTTATCAAATTTATACCTATTCCAACAATTAAATATTTTTTATTTAGTTTAACTAAAGTTTCTTGAAGTATCCCACAAATCTTTTTTTTATGTATAATTAAATCATTTGGTTTTTTAAAGATGATCTTATTTTTACAATATAAAGACAACAATTTTTTTACTAATAAACAGTTAATTTTTGTCAATTGTTTTACAGAAACAGTAAAGTTTTCTAAATTGTAAAAAAAACTTATAAATAAATTCCCTTTATAAGAAATCCATTTTTTTCCGTATTGACCTCGACCATTGTTTTGCATTTCTGAAATGACCATTCCATAATTTAAATTTGAATTTCGTATTATTCTAATAGCAGTATTATTAGTGCTGTTAACTTTTTTAAATCTAAAAATTTTAAATTTCATCAAATAATATTAATTCTAGAAACAACTTCAATTAATTGACCTGGAAATATGAAGTAAATTAGAATTAATAATGTTGAAAACATTAAAGAAAACTTTAACCATAAGCTATGATCAGTATCATATTTTTCTTTTTCTTTATCAAAATACATTATTTTAATTATTCTTAAATAATAAAAAGCTGCTACTACGGTTGATAGTAAACCAACTATAGCCAAAAAATACATAGATTGTTCTAAAACTGATTTAAAAATATAAAACTTTGCAAAAAAACCAGCCAGTGGTGGAATTCCAGCTAAAGAAAATAAGATCACTAACAATGACAACGACATTAATGGGTGATTTTTTGATAAGCCTGAAAGATCTTCAATATCTTCAAAGTATTTATTATTTCTCTTCATCATTAATAAACATGAAAATAAACCTAAGTTCATTAATATATAAATAGTTATGTAAATAACTGAGCTTTGAATTCCATCATTAGAACCTGTTGCTACTCCAGCCAAAGTATAACCAACATGGCCTATTGAGCTATAAGCAATTAGTCTTTTAAGATTTGTTTGGCCTATAGCTGCTATTGCCCCAAAAAGCATTGATGCTATTGATAAAAAAATCAAAATCATTTGCCACTGATCTATCAAGTTTAAAAAAGGAACATATAAAAATCTAATAAATACAGTCAGTGCTGCTATTTTAGGAACCATTGTAAAAAATAATGTAACGGATGTTGGTGACCCTTCATAAACATCAGGAGCCCACATATGAAATGGCACAGCAGAAATTTTAAATGCTAGACCTACTAGAATAAAGACTATACCAAAAGTGATTGCATATTCGTTTGAATTCAGTTGATTAGCAATAATGTTAAAATTAGTTGAGCCTGTAAACCCATATATTAATGAACATCCATAAAGTAATAAACCTGAAGACAGTGCACTTAAAACAAAATATTTTAAACCAGCTTCTGAAGACTTAAGTTGATCCCTATTAAAAGTAGCTAAAACATATAAAGCTAGTGATTGAAGTTCTAGACCCATATAAAATACAATTAAATCGTTTGAACTAATCATTATCATCATACCAAGTACTGAACTTAAAATTAGAATTGGATATTCAATTTTAAAAATCTTTAAAGTCTTTAAATAATTTGAAGAGATTACTAAAACCAAAAAAGCAGCTAACAACGTAACAATTTTCATAAAAGATGATAAATAATCAATTACAACACTAGAATTAAATAATAATGTTTCTTGAATTCCTAAAGTTTCATTTAATATGATTACAGAAGTAATAAGTAAAATAATTAATGAAATATTTTGAATCAATTTTGAACTATTTTTCTTAAAGACCCCTAAAATAAGAAGAAACATTATTGATAAAGAAAGAAAAATTTCTGGAAAAACTAAAGCTAAATTTGTCATTTTCAATTACTAATTAAATTAGAGTTATATACTGTTATTAAGTTGCTAATAGAAACTTCAATGGTATTTATTAGAGGTTCTGGATAAAATCCAAAAAATAACGTTGGTACAGCTAAACAAGATAAAATAAATAATTCAGATTTATTTAAATCTACCATTTGTTTTAAATCTGAGTTAACTAGCTTTCCAAAAACTACCCTTTTGTATAACCAAAGCATATATGCTGCTCCTATTATTACTCCTAAACTTGCAATTACAGCTACTAAAAAATTGTCTTTAAAAGCTCCCATTAAAATTAAAAATTCACCTACAAACCCGCTTGTTCCTGGAAGACCTAAAGCTGCTAATGTAAATAACATAAATAAAACTGAGTATTTGGGAATAATGCTTACAATACCACCATATGTGTTTATTAATCTAGAATGCATTCGATCATAAACAACACCAACACACAAAAAGAGTGCCGCTGCAACTAAACCATGACTTATCATTTGTAAAATACTTCCTTCGAGGCCTTGCTGTTGAATTGTAAAAATTCCTAAAGTAACAAAACCCATGTGAGCTACAGATGAATATGCAATTAATTTTTTCATATCCTCTTGCATTAAAGCAATTAAGGATGTGAAAATAATTGCGATAACACTTAAAGCGTAAATTAATGGTGTAAAAGTTTCTGATGCAATAGGAAATAAACCTAGAGAAAATCTTATAAATCCATAACCTGCCATTTTAAGTAAAATTGCTGCTAATAATACTGATCCTGCTGTCGGAGCCTCTACATGCGCATCAGGTAACCAAGTGTGAACAGGCCACATAGGAGTTTTAACGGCAAAAGAACTAAAAAAGGCCAACCATAAAAGATTTTGATATTTAGCATCAATTCCTAATTCATAAAGTTGAACTACATCAGTTGTGCCTGATATCCAGTATATTGAGATTATAGCTATTAGCATTAATACAGACCCTAACAGGGTAAATAAAAAGAACTTAAATGCAGAGTAAACTCTTCTTGTACCACCCCAAATTCCGATAATTAAAAACATTGGAATTAACCCAGCCTCAAAAAATAAATAAAAGACCACTAAATCTAATGAACAAAAAACTCCAATCATAAAAGATTCCATAATTAAGATTGCAATGAGAAATTCACTAAGTCTATTTTTAATAGAGTTATTGACAGAAATTATGCATAGAGGTGTTATAAAAGTTGTTAAAATAATAAATAATATTGAGATACCATCAATACCTACTTTATAATTTATTAGATCTTTAATCCAAACTCTATCCTCAACAAATTGAAATTCTGATGTTGATTGATCAAATAATAACCACAAATAAACAGATAAAAAAAAAGTTACCAATGAAGTAAATAATGCAACATATTTTACTGTGATATTATTTTCTTTATTACTTTTTGTAAAAAAAAGAAAAAGAGCACCTACTGCAGGTAATAGTATTAAAGAAGAAAGAATAGGAAAATTCATTATTTGACAATTAGAAAAGTTAATAAAGCAGAGAAACCGAGTAACATTACAAATGCATATTGATATATAAACCCACTTTGAAATTTATTAGCTTTTAAAGAACACTTTTTAATGAATGATGAAATACCGTCAGGACCAAAGCCGTCTATTATTTTGATATCAAAAAACTTCCATAAGAATAATCCTATTTTTTTTGATGGAATTACAAATAAGACATTATACAGCTCATCAAAATACCATTTATTAATTAAAAATTGATATAAAGGTTTATTAACATTAGCAATTTGATTAGATAAATTTTTGTTTTTTACAAATAAGTAATAAGCAACTGGTATTGATAAAATTACTAAAATAGGAGTTAATACTAAAAACCAAAAAGGTGGATGGTCAGTACTTAATGGTTCTAGAAAAAAAATTGACTCTTGCCAAAAATTATTTACTCCCCCAAAACCTAGAAATAGTTCTTTAAAGGTATAACCTGAAAATATTGCGCCTATAGAAAGAAAAATTAGAGGTATTAACATCACCAAAGGTGGCTCGTGAGTTTCTTCGATCTTGATATCTTTATTATTATAATCTCCATGAAAAGTTTTAAAAATTAATCTCCATGAATAAATTGATGTAAGAAATGCAGTAATAATACCAATCCCTGCTGCATAATATCCGGTGGTATTCCCTCTTAAATACGCAAATTCTATAATTGCATCTTTAGAATAAAATCCTGATAAAAAAGGAAAGCCCGTTAAAGCTAAAGTTCCGATTATCATTAATGTATAGGTATAAGGTAATTTTTTCCAAACTCCCCCCATTTTATTTATATTTTGCTCATCCTTAAAAGCATGAATAACTGAACCAGATCCTAAAAATAAAAGAGCTTTAAAGAATGCATGTGTGAATAAATGAAACATCGCAACATTATATGCGCCCACACCTGCAGCAAAAAACATATAACCAAGTTGACTACAAGTTGAATAAGCAATTATTTTTTTAATATCTGTTTGGACAAGTGCAACAGTCGCTGCAAAGAAGGCTGTACTCATGCCTACAATTGTAACGACATTTAATGCTAGCTCAGAATATTCATAAATAGGTGAACATCTAACAACTAAAAAAACACCTGCTGTAACCATAGTTGCAGCATGAATAAGTGCTGAAACAGGTGTTGGACCTTCCATTGCATCTGGTAGCCATGTGTGTAGTAAAATCTGAGCTGACTTACCCATTGCTCCAACAAATAGAAGTAAACAAGTTAAATCAATAGCATTAATATTAAAGCCTAGAAATAATAGATTCTTATCAGCAATAGTTGGAATTAACTCAAAAACTTCTGTATAATTTACAGTACCAAACAAATAAAAAATTAAAAAAATTCCCAAAGCAAAACCGAAATCTCCTACCCTATTAACTAAAAAGGCTTTAATAGCAGCTGAATTAGCAGTGTCTTTTTTAAACCAAAATCCAATTAAAAAATATGAACATAGACCTACACCTTCCCAACCAAAGAATAATTGAATAAAATTATCAGAAGTTACCAACATCAACATTGCAAAAGTAAACAAAGATAAATAAGCCATAAATCTTGGCTTATGAGGGTCATGGGACATATAACCGATAGAATAAATGTGAACTAAGGATGAAACAGAAGTTACAACTACTAACATCACTGCAGATAAAGGATCTATCTTCATCGACCAATTTACATCCAGCGATCCAGAGCTAATCCATTTAGCTATAATTATATTATCTTGATATTGATTGATAATAACTTCATATAAAACTACTGCAGATAAAATCGCAGAAATAGTTACTAAAAAACTAGTAACAATTTCTGAATTTCTATCACCAATAAATTTCCCAAAAAAACCAGATATTATTGAAGCTATTAAAGGTAATGCTATAATTGCAATTTCCATATTAACCTTTTAAATTATCAATTTCCTCAACTCGGATTGTTCCAGCATTTCGGTAATAAACAACTATGATTGCTAGACCTATGGCAGCCTCAGCTGCAGCGACAGTTAAAATAAATAAAGTAAAGACCTGTCCTGAAAGGTCGTTTAAATATATTGAGAACGAAACTAAATTTATATTAACCGCTAATAAGATAAGCTCAATACTCATTAAAATTACAATAATGTTTTTTCTATTTAAAAAAATTCCAACTATACCAATTGTAAAAATTACTGCACCTAAAGTTAGATAATGTCCCAAGCCAATTTCAATCATCAATTTTTACTCCCTTATTAGATAGTACATCTAAAACCTCTACTCCTTCAGATCTTTCTCTAGAAATTTGTTTAATATAGCTTTGTTTTTTTACACCTTCTCTTTGTCTAAAAGTAAGAACAATCGCTCCTATCATTGCAATTAATAAAATCATTCCACTTATTTGAAAGACATGAATGTAGTCTGTATATAAAATTTGCCCTAAAGAATGAGTATTACTAAGTTCACTTGATATATCTAAATTATTCGAGTTAAATAAATCAGGCTTATACTTCCAACCACCTATAACAATAATTAGTTCAAAGAATATTAAAGCACTTATAATGAGCCCAATGGGTATATGTCCAGAACTTTCCTTAGATAATAACCACTGATTTTTTTGTTGAGCTACATTTAACATCATAACAACAAATAAAAAAAGAACTGCTACTGCACCAACGTAGACAATTAACATAATCATACCTAAAAATTCTGCTCCAATCATAATAAAAAGACATGAAATACTGATAAAATCTAAAATTAAAAAAAATACTGAATGAACTGTATTTTTAGAGACCGTAACCATTATGGCAGAAATAATAGCTATTAAAGAAAAAACATAAAAAAAAATTGCGTGAGCTATCATTAATTATCTGTAAGGATTATCTGACTTAATATTTGCAGCTAAAATATTTTCCCATCTATCTCCATTATCAAGTAGCTTTTCCTTAGTGTAATACAGTTCTTCTCTAGTTTCAGTAGAAAATTCAAAATTTGGTCCTTGCACAATTGCATCCACAGGACAGGATTCTTCACATAGACCACAATAAATACATTTCATCATATCTATGTCGTATCGAGTTGTTTTTCTACTTCCATCTTCTCTTTGTGTGGACTCGATAGTGATAGCTTGTGCTGGGCATACTGCTTCACATAATTTACAAGCTATACACCTTTCTTCACCATTTGGATATCTTCGGAGGGCATGTTCACCTCTAAATCTTGGGCTAATTTTCCCTTTTTCAAAAGGATAATTGATAGTTTTTTTTGATTTAAACATTTCTTTAATAGCAATTAATAATCCACTTACAAAATCGACCATCAATATAGTTTTAATAAATCTAGTAATTTTCATTTAGTTTGTTGGCAAAAGGTTAAAATAAAAAAGATAACTTGCTGTTAATACTACATAAATTAATGAAAACGGTAAAAATATCTTCCATCCTAATCTCATTAATTGATCATATCTATATCTTGGAACAGTTGCTTTAACTAAAGCAAAAAGAATAAACAAAAAAAGAATTTTAAATATTAACCAAACTGCTCCAGGAACCAAAGTAAAAGGATATATATCTATCGGTGATAACCAGCCTCCTAAAAATAAAATTGATCCTAGTGCACACATTAATAAAATATTTGCATATTCCCCCAACCAAAACATTGCATACATCATTCCAGAATATTCTGTTTGATATCCAGCAACTAATTCTGCTTCTGCTTCAGGAAGGTCAAATGGAGGTCTATTAGTTTCAGCTAAAGATGAAATAAAAAAAATAACAAACATGGGGAATAATGGAATTATAAACCACATTTCCTGTTGAGCTAATACAATATCACTTAAATTTAATGAACCTACACATAATAATACATTAATTATAATTATACCTATTGAAACTTCATATGATACCATCTGCGCTGCTGACCTTATAGCTCCTAAAAATGGATATTTGGAGTTTGAAGCCCATCCACCCATAATAATTCCATAAACACCTAAAGAGGAGACTGCAAATATATATAAAATACCAACATTAATGTTTGCTAAAACTTGACCTTCATTGAAAGGAATAACCGCCCAAGCTATTAAAGCTAATGTCATAGTTATTATCGGTGCAAGAATAAAAATAACTTTATTGGAACTAGCTGGTATGATTATTTCTTTAAAAATATATTTTAAAGCATCTGCAAGGGATTGAAGTAGTCCAAAAGGTCCAACAACATTAGGTCCTTGTCTTTTTTGAACAAAAGCCCAAACTCTTCTATCTAACCAAACAATCATTGCTACAGAAACTAAAACTGGAACTAGTAAAAATAAAATCTTATAAACCTCTTGAAATATAATATCAAAATATTCCATTTATCAACCCTCTGTACCTGTTCGCTTAACATCAATTTTAGAATTATTACAATCAAGCATAGTCTTTGATGCTCTTGCTATCACATTAGAAAAATAATAATCTTTAAATTCAACTTTTAAATCCTCATTTATAAATTCATTTGTCTCAATATTAGTTTTCAAAGTTTCCTTTTGCTTTTCTTTTTTAAGACTCAGGTAATTAAACATACTACTTTCAAGCTCATCTTTATCATTAAAAAGTTTACGATTGTTCATTGTTTCGGCAATTTCATTAATTATTTGCCAATCTTCTTTTGAATCCCCTGGGGGGTATGAAGCTTTAAAGGCTTTTTGAATTCTACCCTCTAAATTAGTAAAATGTCCAGATTGCTCAGTATATGCTGCACCCGGTAAAATTATATCTGCAATTTCTGCCCCTTTATCTCCGTGGCTTCCTTGATAAATTATAAATTCATCTTTTTTGACAAAATCAAGATTATCCTGGTTAAGAAGATAAATAATTTCAAATTTATTTTGTTTGAGATCATCTAAAATATTATTACTTTGGTCAACTAAATCCAAATCGATACTTCCTACCGTAGATGCATCTGTAAATAAAATATTTAGAGGATTCCAATCTTTAGTAAATTTATTATTCTTAGACAGAAATTCTTTTAAGGAATAAAATAAATAATTTGCTGATTTTAATTGTAAAAATGACTCACCTAATACAACCAAAGGTTTTTTTGAATTTATGATATCGTTAGTTATTTCATTTTTATTTTCAATAATATCTTTAATTGTTTGAGTTTTACCATTAAGAATTTGATAAGGATAAGTAAGATCACCAACATCATTTAGTGAAATAATTTTAGTTTTATTATTTAAATAAGCTTTTCTAATTCTGGCATTAAGCATAGTCGCTTCAAATCTAGGATTAGTCCCGATCAATAAAATTAAATCAGACTCCTCAATTCCATTAATTGTTGAATTAAATAAGTAATTTTCTCTTACTGAATTATCTATAAACCTTTTAGAATATTTTGAATCATATTTATTTGTATCTATAGTTCTATCAAAAAATTCTTTGAAAATGAAACTTGCTTCCATGTTTGCTAAGTCTCCAACAAAGCCACATATATTTTCTTTTTTTGTATTTTTAATTTTAGATTTGATAATTTTATAAACTTCGTCCCAAGTGGCTTTTTCAAATTTGTTATTATATTTGATATAAGGTGTATCAAGTCTTTGATTAAGTAAACCATCACATGCATATCTTGTTTTATCAGAAATCCATTCTTCATTTATTTCTTCATTAATAACTGGTAAAACTCTTTTTACTTCCCAATCATAAGTATCAACTCTTATATTTGATCCAACCGCATCCATTACATCAATAGTTTCTGTTTTTTTTAATTCCCAAGGTCTTGCTTCAAACACGTAAGGCTTTGAGGTTAATGCTCCTACAGGACACAGATCAATAACATTTCCAGAAAGCTCTGACTGTATTGATTTTTCTAAATAAGTACTAATTTGCATGTCTTCACCTCTTCCAATCGCACCTAATTCAGGAACACCTGCAATTTCAGTTGCAAATCTTATGCACCTAGTGCAATGAATACATCTTGTCATTTGAGTTTTTATTAAAGGACCCATATTCTTATCTGGAACTGCTCTTTTATTTTCTTTAAATCTTGATTTATCAATTCCATAGAACATAGATTGATCTTGTAAATCACACTCTCCACCTTGATCACAAACTGGACAATCCAAAGGATGGTTAGCTAATAAAAATTCCATCACACCTTTTCTAGATTTTTCAATGTTTGGTGTATTTGTTTTAATTACCATACCATCTACAGCTGGCATGGCGCATGAAGCTATTGGTTTAGGAGATTTTTCCATTTCAACTAAACACATCCTACAATTTCCAGCTATTGATAATTTTTCATGATAGCAAAATCTTGGTATTTCTACACCTGCTTTTTCGCAGGCCTGAAGAACTGTTAGTCCCTCTTCAACTTCTACTTCAGTATCATTAACTTTTAATTTAAGCATTTTTATCTAATAAATGTTGGTCAACTAAATAAGGAATATTTTTATTTTCTTTTACTATTGGATCAAATTTATTTCTTTCTTTGATTTCTTTTTTAAAATGTCTTAATAAACCTTGAACTGGCCAAGAAGAGCCTTCTCCAAATGCACAAATTGTGTGTCCTGCTATTTGATTTGTTACATCACCTAGCATATCAACTTCGTCTCTAGTTGCTTCACCTTTGGACATCCTCTCAAGCATTCTCCACATCCATCCTGTTCCTTCTCTACAAGGAGTACATTGACCACAACTTTCATGTTTATAAAATCTTGCAATTCTAGCCATACATTTAATAATATCTTGATCCTTATTAATTACGACCACACCAGCAGTTCCTAATCCACTTTTTTCTGCCATTAATGAGTCGAAATCCATAGTTAAAGTTTCACATTTTTCTTTTGGGATTAAAGGCATTGATGATCCACCAGGAATTACTGCTTGTAGGTTATCCCAGCCGCCAATTACACCTCCAGCATGAATTTCTATTAATTCTTTTAATGGTATATTCATTTCTTCTTCAACATTACATGGATTGTTTACATTTCCAGATATGCAAAAAATCTTTGTGCCTGTATTTTTTTCTCTTCCTAAAGAAGAAAACCATTTACTGCCTTTTCTAAGAATTGTTGGAACGACCGCAATGGTTTCAACATTATTAATTATTGTTGGACACCCATAAAGTCCTATTAAAGCAGGAAACGGAGGTTTTAATCTTGGTTGTCCCTTTTTACCTTCTATACTCTCAAGAAGTGCTGTCTCCTCACCACAAATATATGCTCCTGCTCCATAATGAATGTAAATATCTAAATCCCATCCAGTTCCAGCTGCATTTTTACCAATAAGGTTTTTATCATAAGCTTCATCAATTGCAGCTTGAAGTTTTTGTCCCTCTATAAAATATTCTCCTCTAATATAGATGTAACAAGCATGCGCTTGAACTGCGAATGAAGCTATTAAGCAACCTTCTATAAGTTTATGAGGTTCAAATCTTAATAAATCTCTATCTTTACAAGTTCCAGGTTCTGACTCATCTGCATTTATGACAAGGTAATGAGGTCTAGACCCAACTTCTTTAGGTGCAAAAGACCATTTTAATCCAGTTGGAAAACCTGCTCCACCCCTTCCTCTAAGCTGTGAATTTTTAATCTCATTAATAATCCAATCTCTTCCTTTGTTTGTAAGATCTTTTGTATTGACCCAATCACCTCTTTTTTGAGATGAGGTAATATCAGATCCCAAGTCGTTATATAAATTTTTGAAAATTCTATCTTGATCTTTAAGCATTTTTTAAATCCAATAAGGTTTTTCTATTATTTTCAGGTTCATTATTTATTCTTCCTCTATAAGAGCCAGGTTTAGGTGTTTCACCTTTTAAAAGCGATTCTAAAATTTTTAAAGTTTTTTCTTTATCTAAATCTTCATAATAATTATCATTGATTTGCATCATTGGGGCATTAACACAAGCTCCTAAACACTCAACTTCCATCCATGAACAGGTTTTATCTTTTGATAACTCTGACTCATTTTCAGAAATTTTTTCTTTACAGGCCTCAACTAATTTATTTGCTCCCCTAATCATGCATGGAGTTGTAGTGCATACTTGTATAAAATATTTTCCAACTGGAGATAAATTATACATAGAATAAAAAGTAGCTACCTCATAAACTTTGATATATGGCATATCTAAAAATTTTGCGATATATTTCATTGCTGCTAATGGAATCCAATTATCATTTTGTCTTTGTGCTATATATAGTAAAGCCATCACTGCACTTTGTTGTTTGCCTTCAGGATATTTTGCGATTATATTCTTTGCCTCTTCAAGAGAAGAAGAAGTGAATTCAAAGTTTTCTGGCTGATCTTTAGCTGGTTTTTTTAAACTCATCTATCTACCTCACCAAAAACTATATCTAAAGATCCCAAAACAGCAGGAACATCTGCTAACATATGACCTTTGATTAAATAGTCCATCGATTGTAAATGTGAAAATCCTGGAGCTCTAATTTTACATTTGTACGGTTTGCTTGATCCATCAGAAATTAAATAAACTCCAAATTCACCTTTGGGTGCTTCAACTGCTGTATATATTTCATCCTTAGGTACACGGTAACCCTCTGTGAACAGTTTAAAATGATGGATTAATGCCTCCATTGATTGTTTAATTTCCTTTTTAGATGGTGGGGTTATTTTTCCATCAAAACTTTTTACTGGTCCTTTTTCCATCTTACTTAAACACTGTTTTATAATTGAGACACTTTCCCTCATTTCTTCAATTCTACATAAATAACGATCATAGCAATCTCCATTCTTTCCAACTGGTACCTTAAATTCTAATTGTTCATAACAATCATAAGGTTGCGACTTTCTAATGTCCCAAGGTACTCCAGATCCTCTAATCATTACTCCACTAAATGAATAATCTAAAGCATCATCTTTAGTTACTATTCCAATATCAACATTTCTTTGTTTAAAAATTCTATTATCAGTTAATAAATTCTCTAAATCGTTTATAATTTTAGGAAAATTGTCACAAAATTTTGCGATATCATCTTCTAAACCTGCTGGTAAATCTTGGTGAACTCCACCGGCTCTAAAGTAATTTGCATGTAGTCTGGAACCAGAAGCTCTCTCATAAAAAGTCATTAGTGTTTCTCTTTCTTCAAAACCCCACAAAGAAGGAGTTAAAGCACCCACATCTAAAGCTTGTGTAGTTACATTTAAAATATGACTTAAAATTCTTCCAATTTCACAAAACATTACTCTTATCAATTGTGCTCTTATAGGCACTTCAATTTTTAAAATTTTTTCAATAGCTAACGCAAAAGCATGTTCCTGGTTCATTGGAGCTACATAATCAAGACGATCAAAATAAGGAACAGCTTGCATATATGTTTTATTTTCAATTAACTTTTCTGTGCCACGGTGAAGTAATCCAATATGTGGATCTGCTTTTTCAACAACTTCACCATCTAATTCAAGAATAAGCCTTAAAACTCCATGTGCCGCAGGATGTTGGGGGCCAAAATTTAAATTTAAGTTTTTAATTTTTTTTGTCATTTTCATCTGTTTGTTCTTTAATATATTTGGTCCCTTCCCATGGGCTTTCGTAATCAAAATTTCTATAGTTTTGCTCTAGTTTAACAGGCTCTTTAATAACTTTTTTTTGTTCCTCATTATATCTAACTTCTGTATGTCCAGTTAAAGGAAAATCTTTTCTTAATGGATGACCCTCAAAGCCATAATCAGTTAGTATTCTTCTTAAATCAGGGTGATCTTTGAAATTGACTCCATACATATCAAAAACTTCTCTTTCCATCCAATTCGCTGATGGAAAAATTGAAGTTAAAGATGAAATAACTTCATTTTCAGTAATAAAGTAACTTAAAATAATTCTTTGATTAAACTCGTGGCTTAAAAATAAATATACAACTTTAAATCTTTGTACTTGTTCTGGATAATCGACCACCGTAATATCTATAAGTTGTCTAAACTTCATATCTTTATTTGTTTTAACAAACAAAGTCACATCTATTAAATCTTCTTTATCTATCTCAATATAAATTTGATTATGTTTAATTGATGTTGTATTAATTTTAGTAGCTAGCTCAGAATTAATTTTTTTTTCTAAATCTATTAAAGTTTTCATTTTATCTATTAAAAGAACCTTTGTTTCTTATTTTTTTTTGTAATTGCATAATTCCATACAAAAGAGACTCTGCAGATGGCGGGCATCCAGGGACATAAACATCAACAGGAACTATACGATCACATCCTCTAACAACTGAATATGAGTAATGATAATAACCGCCTCCATTAGCACAACTACCCATTGAAATTACATATCGAGGTTCTGGCATTTGATCATATACTTTTCTTAATGCGGGAGCCATCTTATTAGTTAGAGTTCCTGCAACAATCATTACATCAGACTGTCGAGGTGATCCTCTGGGAGCTGCTCCAAATCTTTCAAGATCATATCTTGGCATTGCAGTTTGCATCATTTCAACTGCACAACAAGCTAAGCCAAATGTCATCCAATGCAACGAACCAGATCTTGACCAATTTATTAAATTGTCTAGTGAAGTAGTAATAAATCCATTTTTACTGAAATCATCAGCTAATTGTTTAAACTCCTCAGGAATTTGATCTAATTTATTATTCATTTAAATTTTTATTTATTCCCAATCCAGCGCACCTTTTTTCCATTCATAAATGAATCCTATTGTAAGTATGAATAAAAAAATCATCATTGACATAAAGCCAAGAATTCCTATTGAGCCTAGTGAAATTGCCCAAGGAAATAAAAATGCTATTTCAAGATCAAAAATTATAAACAATATTGCAACAAGATAAAACCTTACGTCAAATTCCATTCTAGAGTCTTCAAATGGGTCAAACCCACATTCATAAGCAGATAATTTTTCTGGATCAGGGTTTTTAGGAGATAAGAAAAAGTTAACAACAATAAATGCACAACTTAATCCTAAAGCTATAATTAAGAATAAAATTATAGGTAAATAATCTTTTAAAAATTCCGCAGTCATGTGGGAATATATATCATTTTTTATGGCTAGATGAAGTGGTGTTAGGTCACATTATTCAAAATATACAGCCTTATTGATAACGATTATCAAGATTAAATTATTAAGTGGCGGGAGTGAAGGGACTCGAACCCTCGACCTATCGCGTGACAGGCGATCGCTCTAACCAACTGAGCTACACCCCCACTTTTGATTCTTTTGGTGGGCAGTAAAGGACTCGAACCTTTGACCCCCTCGGTGTAAACGAGATGCTCTACCAACTGAGCTAACCGCCCATAACCAAAATAGTGGTTATATCTCTCAGTCTAATAACGTCAAGATTTATTAATTGTTATAAATCGTAGAAAATTTTTTAAAATCCACCTCTCCAATTATTTTTGGACTTAAAATTATCTTCCTCTTTTTTTGATATTGGTCTGAATAAATAAAACGTGAGAAAAACTACAACTAATAAAATTATCAATAATTCCATTTTAAATCTTACTGGATACTTGCTTGAGATTTGTCATCTTTTTTAGTTAGATCAACCTCAACCCACTCTGTCTTTTTAAGTTCTTTAGTTAAGGCAATTTTTAAGACCTCATCTGCATATTCTACAGGAGTAATTTTTATTTCGTCTAATATTTTTTTCGGCATATCAACTAAATCTTTTTCATTTTCTTTTGGAATTAAAACCACTTTTATTCCAGCTCTGTGAGCTGCTAATAATTTCTCTTTTAGACCACCTATAGGTAAGACTTGGCCTGTTAAAGTAACCTCACCAGTCATAGCAACATCTTTTCTAACAGGAATAGTAGTGATTGAAGAAACTATAGATGTAACCATTGCTATTCCAGCTGATGGTCCATCTTTTGGAGTTGCTCCTTCAGGTACATGAATATGAAAATCTTTTTTTTCAAACAATGGTGGAATAATTCCGTACTCGAGGCATTTTGATCTTACAAATGACTTTGCAGCTTTTACTGATTCTTGCATAACATCGCCTAACTTACCTGTAATTTGCATTCTACCTTTTCCAGGCATTGTTACAGTTTCTACTTTTAAAATTTCTCCACCATATTCTGTCCAAGCTAGGCCAGTTACAATTCCAACTCTATTTTCAGTTTCTAGCTCACCAAATTTATACTTTGGAACACCAAGAAAATCAGGTAAATTTTTAGTTTCAATATTTACTTCTTTCTCCTCACCAGAAACAACTTTTTTAACAACTTTTCTGGCAACTTTTGAAATTTCTCTTTCAAGGTTTCTAACTCCAGATTCTTTCGTATAACTTCTAATTATTTCTTTAATTATGTCGTTACCTATTTTCATTTCATTTTCTTTAACACCATTATCTTTTATCTGTTTAGGTAGAAGATACTTGTTAGCAATATTAATTTTTTCATCTTCTGTGTATCCAGCTAGTCTTATTACTTCCATTCTATCTAGTAATGGTGGTAAAATGTTTAAAGTATTTGCAGTCGTAACAAACATTACATCTGATAAATCATAATCTACTTCAAGGTAATGATCACTAAATGATGTATTTTGCTCTGGGTCTAAAGCTTCTAACAAAGCAGAAGATGGATCGCCTCGGTAATCATTTCCAATTTTATCAATCTCATCTAATAAAATTAGCGGATTTTTTGTTCCAGCTTTTTTCATCATCTGAATTATTTTTCCAGGTAAAGATCCAATATAAGTTCTTCTATGACCTCTTATTTCAGCTTCATCTCTCATACCACCAACTGACATTCTAACAAACTCTCTATTAGTAGCTCTAGCAATTGATTTTCCTAAAGATGTTTTTCCAACCCCAGGAGGACCAACTAAACATAATATTGGTCCCTTAATTTTTTCCATTCTTTTTTGAACAGCTAAAAATTCAATTATTCTCTCTTTTACTTTCTCGAGACCAAAATGATCTTTATCAAGAACATTTAAAGCTTTGGTTAAGTCTATATCTACTTCACTTTTTTTATACCAAGGAAGTTCAGTCATCCAATCTAAATAATTTCTAACGACTGTTGCTTCAGCTGACATAGGACTCATATTCTTTAGTTTTTTAAGTTCTTGTAAGCATTTTTTTTCAACCTCATTTGGCATCTTCGATTTGAGAATAGCTTTATTCAGGCTAGTGCTCTCATCTTTACCATCTTCTATTTCACCTAATTCCTTTTGGATAGCTTTTAGTTGTTCATTTAAATAATATTCTCTTTGAGTTTTTTCCATTTGAGTTTTTACTCTGCCACGAATTCTTTTTTCAACACCAATTATGCTTGTCTCGTTTTCCATTATTTTAACGATTGAGTTTAATCTTTTTTTAACTTCCGCAGTTTCAAATATTGATTGTTTTTCAGAAATTGTAGCAGTTATGTGTGATGCAATATTGTCAGCAATTTGTGAAGGGTCTTTTAATTGCTTGATAGTATTAATAGTTTCATTAGATATTTTTTTGTTTATGGATGTAAGTTTTTCTAATCTTCTTAGAGCTGTCGCTGCTAAAGGATACAAATCTTCATCTTTATTAAACACATCATTGTATGGAGTAAATTCACAAGTAATAAATTTTTCGTTATCATTAAAGTCTAGTAATTTTACTCTTTTGACACCCTCAACTAATACTTTTACAGTTCCATCAGGTAATTTTAAAAGCTGAAGAATATTTCCTTCACAACCGTATGTAAAAACATCAGTTTTTTTTGGATCATCAATTTCAGAATTTTTTTGAGTGACTAAGATTATTTTTTTATCTTTTTTCATTACTTCATTTAAAGCTGAAATAGATTTGTCTCTTCCAACAAATAATGGAATTACCATGCTAGGAAAAACTACAATATCTCTTAGAGGAAGTAGTGGTAGTGAAATTTTAACATCCATAACCTTAAATATGGATATTATAATTTATATTGCAATACCTTTTTCTGTCTTATTATGGGTATTAAGCCGCTGTAGTCTTGTTTGTCTTGGATTTGTTGTCAGTTTTTGAATGAACTATTATTGGCTGAGTTTGACCTTTTACCGCAGAGGCATCAACTATTACCTCTTCTATGTTTTCTTGACTTGGTAAATCATACATAGTTTTCAACAGAATATTTTCCAATATTGATCTTAGCCCTCTAGCTCCAGTTTTTTTCTTAATTGCTTTAAGTGCAATTTCTTTCAAAGCATTATCTTTAAAAGTTAATTTTGCACCGTCAAGTTTGAATAATTCTTGGTATTGTTTTGTTAATGAATTTTTTGGTTCTCCTAAAATCTTAATTAAAGATTTTTCATCCAAATCGTCTAAAGTCGCAATCATTGGTAATCGACCTATAAATTCTGGTATCAAGCCGTATCTCAATAAATCTTCCGGTTCTAAACCTTTCATCCATTCACCAGTTTTTTTATCTATAGTATTTTTAACATCAGCACCAAATCCAATTGAAGTTCCTTTATCCCTTTGAGAGATAATTTTATCAAGACCAGCAAAGGCACCCCCGCATATAAAAAGAATATTGGTTGTATCAACCTGTAAAAATTCTTGTTGAGGGTGTTTTCTTCCTCCTTGAGGTGGAACACTCGCAACTGTACCTTCCATAATTTTTAATAAAGCTTGCTGAACACCTTCTCCAGAAACATCTCTTGTTATTGAAGGGTTTTCTGATTTTCTACTTATTTTATCAACCTCATCTATATAAACAATACCTCTTTGAGCTTTTTCTACATTGTAATCTGCTGCTTGTAATAATTTTAAAATAATATTTTCAACATCTTCTCCCACATAACCAGCCTCTGTAAGTGTAGTTGCGTCAGCCATGGTAAAAGGCACATCAAGAATTCTTGCTAAAGTTTGAGCTAGTAGAGTTTTTCCACAACCTGTAGGTCCTACCAAAAGAATGTTTGATTTTGCGAGTTCAACATTTTTACTAGTTTTATTTTCATAATTTAATCTCTTATAGTGATTATGAACTGCAACAGACAAAACTTTTTTTGCATGTGCTTGACCAATTACATAATCGTCTAATACCGAACAAATTTCTTTTGGTGAAGGAAGGCCATCTTGATGTTTTACAAAAGTGTCTTTGCTTTCTTCCTTAATAATGTCCATACATAATTCAACACATTCATCACAAATAAAAACTGTAGGACCAGCTATAAGTTTTCTCACTTCGTGTTGACTCTTTCCACAGAAAGAACAGTAAAGGATATTTTTATTATTAGTGCTCATAAAATTTTATAACGAATCAATTTAATTACTTTATTATAAGAAGTAGTTACTAATCAAGTTTCGAATAAGTTAAAATCAATATATAGTATTTTAAGATCTTTTTTCTACCACTTCATCTATTAATCCAAACGATTTTGCTGCATCAGCAGTCATGAAATTATCTCTCTCAAGAGCTAACTTTATTTCTTCTACTGTTTTTCCGGTATGTTTTGAATAAATTTCATTTAATCTTTTTTTCAAAGACAAAACCTCATTCGCATGAATTTCTATATCAGTCGCTTGACCTTGAAAACCTGCAGACGGTTGGTGAACCATTATCCTAGAATTTGGTAATGAAAATCTTTTACCTTTTTTTCCGGCTGAAAGTAGAAAGGAACCCATCGATGCAGCTTGACCAATGCATAAAGTAGAAATATCAGGTTTAACATATTGCATTGTATCATATATTCCAAGGCCAGCGGTGACTAATCCACCTGGACTATTGATGTACAAATAAATTTCTTTTTTAGGATCTTCCGCCTCTAAAAATAAAAGTTGTGCAGTTACCAGTGAAGCAACATTGTCATTTATCTGACCAGTTAAAAAAATAATTCTTTCTTTTAATAGTCTTGAATAAATATCATATGCACGTTCACCTTTGCTTGATTGTTCAACAACCATAGGTACTAAAGTACTCATAAATTCAGATATTTTGTTTGTCATAAGTTGATTCGTTTTACTTATACAACTTGCGATTACTTTTTGCTAACTTTTTTTGATTTTTTAACTGGAGCTTTTATTTTTGTCGATTTAGGCTTAGTTTTACTACTGCTTAACTTTTTATCTTCAACTTTTTTTTCATCCTTATTGGGACGGCTGTATTCTTGTAATTGAGATTGTTTTAGAATTTTTTCTGCTTCATCTTTTGAAATTTCTTTTTTATTAGGCTTAGCTTTTTCTTTAATAAGTTTTAATATTTTTTCCTCATATACTGTTCCTCTTAAACTAGAAAGTGCTGATGGATTTTTTTGATAAAAATCCATTACCATTTTTTCTTGTCCAGGCATCATTCTTATTTGTTTTTGAACTTCAGCTTGTAATTCTTGTTCTGTAACTTTAATTTGATTTTTTTCTCCAAATTCATTTAAAACTAAACCTACTTTAATTCTTTTTTTTGCAACATCTTCAAAATTTTTTCTACTTTTTTTTGCATCCTCCTCAGACATTCCTTGTGATAAAATCTTAATTTCATCCTCAATTAAATTTTCAGGTATTTCAGAAACTTTAAATCTTTCTATTTCCTTTAATATTTGATTTTTTGAAAGTCGATCTAACGAATTTGTATACTCATCATTTATTTGTTTTGATATCAAAGATTTAAGATCTTTAAGATCTTTGGCACCTAAATTTTTTGCGAACTCATCATCTATTTTAGTTTCTTCAGGATTTTTAATAGTTAAAATTTTACAAACAAATTTTGCTTTTTTATTTATCAATTCTTTTTCAGGAAAATTTTCAGGTAATGTTGCCTCTACAGTTTTTTCGTCTCCTTTTTTTACCCCCAATAACTGTTTGTCAAAACCTTTTAAAAATAAATCTTTACCTAGAGTAAGCTGAGTATTTTTACCTTCTCCACCTTTAAAAGTTTTATTATCTACTGTTGCTGTGTAATCAAGAGCTACAAGGTCTCCCTCTTTAGCTTTAGTATTTTCTGAAGCATCTTTAAAATTGGGTTGATTTTTTGCAATTTCTTTTATTCTTTTTTCAGATTCACTATTATCTATTTTAACTGAGTATTGATCAAATTTTATATTTTCAATTGACTTGATTTCAACTTTTGGAAGTTCAGTCACAGATATTATGTATTCTAAATCTTTGTCTTCACCATAAGTTTTTAAGTCTAATTTTGGTTGACCTGCTGGTTTAATTTTATTTTCCTCCAATGCTTTAGTTGAAGTATCTTTTATAACTTTGTCTAATACTTCATTAAAAACTGCTTTGCCAAATTGTCTTTTTAAAATTTCTCTAGGGACTTTTCCGGGTCTAAAACCTTTTAAATTTACTGTTCCTTTAATTTCTTCATATTTGTCATCCATGTAGGTATTCATAGTTTTTTTATCTACGAATACTTTAAGATCTTTGTTTAAACCTTTTTTATTTTCTATTGTAACTTTCATAATTTAGTTATGGTAGGGCGAAAAGGACTCGAACCTTCACAGATTGCTCTATCGGTTCCTAAGACCGACGCGTCTACCAATTCCGCCATCGCCCCACAAATTAAACCGCTTTATATATTATTGAAACTATTTGTCCAACGACATTTATTGTAATTTAGATTATATTTTCTCTATAATATTAAGTATGATTGTTTCTCCCTGTATAAGTATTTGTAAAACTGATCCCAAGACAGGTTATTGTTATGGTTGCGGGAGAACTAATGCTGAAAAACAGAAATGGAAATCAGAAGAAACTCTTGAAGAATGGAAGCTTGAAAATATCATAACAATCAAAAAAAGACTAACGGGATGGCAATTAAAAAGTTTTGAAGACTCCTATACATATAAAATTGAAAATGGTATCTCTCTTTTTAAAAAAAATTTAAAAAATGAGTAAAGTTACAATTGTAATAATAATTTATATTTTGGGCCTTATTTTTGGTGCTTTGTTTCTTGATATTTGGAGCGCTGATACAAGTGTATTAAAGGGCCTTTTAGGTTTAGGATGGACTGCTCTACTTTTAATAGGATTATTTTTTGCTGACAAAAATGAAAAAGAATAATTTTTTTAAATTTGTAATCATTCTCTTTATACTATTTCCTGCACAACAGCTTAAATCAGAAATAATTATAATGAGTTTGTGTGATGATCAACAAGATGAGTTTATAAAGAATGAATATATTCTCAATTTGAATGAGCTGATAATGACTAGAAATTATATTTATAAAGAAAAAACATATCAAAAATATAGAATTACGGATCTTAGTGTGAAAAAAAAAAATTCTTATGTAAGAAACATTTACCAAGAAAATGGAAAGATATTAACTCATAAACATGGCTACCCACAGTTTTATACTCAAATTTTATTTGAAAAAGGAAAACAAGAAATTTTCATGAAAACTGTACTAAATGATGAAGTGGGTATCTCAAAAATTTCTACCTGTAAAAAAATTGAAAAATTTAAAAAAGAAAGTTAACGTTTTTTTTTATTTTTTATAGAATTTCTATTTTTTTTCTCAAATCGACTATTAGTAATATTGCTTCTGTGTTTAGCGTAAGCTTGTTTTTGTGCTTGTTTCATAGCTCTTTTAGAGGACATAATATTTAATAATCTATTTCTATATTTCCTATTATTTCAAAATTTTTATCTGATACTACAATTTCTCCTGAACTTGGAGCATAATTTAATACTTCAGATATTACCACATAATGCGTAATAAGAACTAAATTCTTATCTTCATTCCAATTATCAATATATTTTTTAAGATTTAACATTTGAAATTTTTTATTTTTTGCAAATTTTGAACTATAAAACGAATTTAAAAAATCCTTTGTCTTAAATTTGTCAAATGCTATTAAAGCTGTTTCTTTGCATCTGCACCATTCACTTGAAATCACTAAATCTATTGGGATTTTATTTTCATTAAAAAAACTTCCAATTTTTTCTGATTGCTTTCTTCCTGAGTCACTTAAATTTCTTTGAGTAGAACAATCTTTAATATCAAAGTTATCAGGATCTCCATTTCCAGGTGCGTAAGCGTGTCTAATAAAAACTAAATTACCTCCTTTTTGAAGTTTTTCAAAAAGATGATTTTTTGAAACTGCTTTTATTTCGTTTGTTAAAGCTATAAATATAATTAATATAATATTTATTAATTTCATTAATGAACATTAAGTTTAAAAAATTAAATAAAACAATAGTTAAATGCAAAAAATGTCCTCGTTTAACAAAATTTATAAAAAAAATATCATTGGAAAAAAGAAAAAAAAATTTCAATGAAAAATATTGGGGAAAACCTGTTACTGGTTTTGGCGATATTAATGCAAGATTAATGATTATTGGTTTAGCTCCCGCAGCTCATGGGGGAACAAGAACAGGTAGAGCTTTTACAGGTGATAAATCTGGAAATTTTCTTTTTAAAAGTCTTTTTTCAGTAAAAATATCTAATCAAGATTTTTCTGAAGATAAAGATGATGGTTTAAAGTTAAAGTCTACATACATAACAAATATTTTAAAATGCGTTCCTCCAGGTGACAAGCCTATGAATGAAGAATTAAGTCAATGCTCAAAATATTTTGCAAAAGAAATTGATTATCTAAAAAAAATAAAAGTGATTGTAGCACTAGGTAAGGTTGCATTCGATAATTGCGTAAAAATTTACAAAAAAAAATTTAACATTAATAATAAATTTGAATTTAAACATGGTAAAAAATATCAATTACCTGATAACAAAATTCTAATAGCTTGTTATCATCCTAGTCCAAGAAATGTTAATACCAAAGTTGTAACTAATTCTATGATTAATAGATTATTTAGAAAGGCCAAAAAAATTTCTAAGCTTTAATCGTGTCACAAAAATAAGGTTTAAATTTTGAATATATATCTTCAGGGATTTTTATTGGTTTTCCATTTCTATCAATAAAAACTAAATGCACTTGAGACTCTACAATAATTTTTTCATCTTTTGTAATTATTTGATTCATAAAAAAAGACGTTTTGGTTATAGATTTCACAAAAGATCTAATAGTTAATTCATCTTCTAGAAATGCAGATTTTTTATATTCAATATTGCAAGATTTAACTATTATTAATGCATTAAATTCTTCTTGAATTTTTTTATTACTAAATCCAATTGAAAACAAAGCCTCTGTTCTTGCTCTTTCTAAGAACTTTAGATAATTCGCATAATAAACAACCCCACCTGAGTCAGTATCCTCATAATAAACTTTTAAGTTATGGAAAAAATTTTTATGCATAAATTAATTATATCAAAAAAAATAACTATTTTACATAAACTAAGATATACTAATGGTGGTGAATATTTTTGTTATATGGTTGGTAATGGTTATAGCTTGGAATTTTGGTTACCCACAGGCAAGTCCACTAGAGGATGTGATTGTTGCAGTTGTTCTATCATTATTTGGAACAATTTTGAAGAAATATCTTAAAATGTAATTAATCAACTGAAAAGTAAATATTTTGAAAATAAGCAATTGATTTCATTTTAGAATTGTCCGTATCAGACATGATAGCTAATCCATCTAATTCATTTACATCCAAATTATGAAATTTTTTAAAATCCTCTTTGACATTTACCTTTACAGTAACCCATTCATTGAGGTTATTTTTTGTAGTAGACAAAACACTATCTATTGATTTTTTAGTATATGGACTGGGAGAATTAAATCCAATTTCATTGTTACTTGAGAAAACATAATTTATTGCTCTATTAGATAATGGTGTTGCACCTGTCTTTTTAACTACAAACACTCTAGCGGCAAAATCATGCCCTTTCTTAGTATCTTCTTTTATGCCAGATAAATCTTTCTCAACTTTCCATGTAATATTGATAAAAGGTGTTTTGCTAAGGTCTATTTTTAATTCTTTTCCTAAACCAGAAGCGGCATTGTCAGCAGTGGCTTTTAAAAAATTGCCATTTTCATTTGATCCAATTGAATAATTTGTCTTATTATCTGCACCTCTTACCTTTCTGACCTCTAGTTCTGAAAGTTCAACTTCAGTAAATTCAAATACTTTAATTTCGCTAGCGACACTTACTCCAGTTATTAAGAGAATATTGATTAAAAATATTAAAATTATTTTCATAAATTTTTTAAAAAAAATTGTTAATACATTATTTCGACAAAATTTAAACAATCTAAAATCAATTTTAATTCGTATATAGTAATTATGAAGACAATTTCCATTTTTATTTTACTGATTTACTGGTCAATAATGATTTTTGCTCCAGTTATGTCAAAAGATGTTAAATTTGGACGAGCTAAACTTAATCAAACTAAGATAATCGAACAAAAACCTCGAAGTTAATAAGTCGATCGACCTCCACTGATATCAAAAACAGCTGCTGTAGAGAAAGTATTCTCCTCTGAAGATAACCAGCAAACTAAAGAGGTAAACTCTTCAACCTCCAGAAATCTTCCTCTTGGCACTTTTGAAAGCATTCTTTGGACATGATCTTTGGTCATTTGGTCTAAAATTCTAGTTTTTGCCCCTGCTGGTGTTACAGCATTAACTGCAATGTTCTTATCAGCAAGTTCTTTTCCAAGTGATTTGGTTAATCCAATCGCTCCTGCTTTTCCAGAGCTATAGGCACTTGCATTTGCATTACCATCTTTTCCAGCAACTGAAGCAACATTAACAATCCTCCCATAGTTATTTTTAATCATACTAGGTACAATTGCTCTACAACAATTGAATGTTCCAAATAGATTAATTTTTACTATTTCATTCCACTTATCAACATCATACTCCCATAATGGTGCTGTTGGTCCAGTAATGCCAGCATTATTGATTAGTATATCTATATTTGAATTTTTAATTGTCTTATTTACTGCATCTTCAACTGTTTTATAATTCGAAACATCAACTATATTAGAAGTTAAATTATCGTTATTAATGTTGTTAATAACTTTTTCTAAAAGTTTAGAATCTATATCCCAAATAACTACTTTTGCGCCACCTTCTAAAAACCTTTTTGCGATATCTAAACCAAATCCTTGTGCTCCCCCAGTAATTACCGCAGTTTTATTTTTAAAATCAAATAGATTCTTATTCATTTAATTAGTCTTTTGCTAAAAGGTAATAAACCAAAGAGGCAATAAAAGCTCCTATTATCCATGAATAAGATTGTAGAAACATTAAATTACTATTCCAAATAGTTGATGCTGAAAAAATAAACCCTAAAATTAAGGAATAGGTTCCCTTAATATGCCACCCACTAGAATAATAATAAGCACTATCTTTTTCTAAAGAATAAATATCTTTATTAACTAAATTTTCTTTTTTAATAAAATAGAAATCAGATATCATGACTCCAGCCAATGGACCAAAAAAAGCACCTATAGTATCCAAATAAGATAATGCACCAATTTGACTA
The DNA here is from genome assembly GCA_003281725.1 of Pelagibacteraceae bacterium AG-345-O09. GTDB lineage: Bacteria > Pseudomonadota > Alphaproteobacteria > Pelagibacterales > Pelagibacteraceae > Pelagibacter. The sequence continues at coordinate 34,822 of QCBC01000001.1, forward strand.
AAATAAGTAAGCCAGAAAATACTAATCCCAAAAGCTAAAATTATAATTGTAATACTGGAACTTTTTAATGAAAAAGATGAAGGAATAAAATTAATCAGAGAATATTGAGAGGGAATAAAATTAGTAATTAAATTTGTGGATGCTGAAGCAATAATAATAAAAATTAAAACTAAAATTGTCACAAGTAAATTGTTTAGTTTTCCAATTATATCTGTTGGATTTGTTAGTATTCTATTCAAATTATCTGGATCCTGTTTTAAAAAAGCATCAGCTCCAGTCACTATAAATAATGTAAAAAATGAAAAAATAATTAAGTTTAATAATAAACTCAAATTTCCTTTTTTAAGTTCTTTTTCATTTTTAACATATCTAGAAAAATCACCAAAATTCATAATTACTATTGAGAAAAATGTAAACATTGTACCAGTAACTGTAATCAGTGGAGCGATATTGTTTTTATCAAAAAAATTAAGATAATTTAAAGAATTGATAAATGCGTAAGATGAAGACTTTACATCTAATAATAATGTTGAAAAGAAAAATACTATCATTCCCAAATAAACTGTAATTGCAGAAAATTTTATTATCTTCCTATTAAAAATCATTCCTGCGCTGAATAAAAATCCTTGAGTGATGATTGTAATTAAAAGCGAGAACCAGTCGATGATATTTAATCCTAAAAAGAACATTAAAAAAATTTCTTTGTTTAATATTTCAGGGTTAAATGAAAAAATACCTATCCTAATTAAGTAAACTATAGCTTTTGACAAAAAATATGTTTGAATCCCAAACATAAAAATTCCAGTTATACATCTTAATAGTCCAAAAATTTTAGCACCATTAAAGCCTAATGAGGATCTCAATAAAACAACAAACGGTAATCCAAATTTTTGTGACGGTTTTCCAATCCAATTTGAAAATAAATAAACCAAAAAAGAACCTAATACTGTACCAAAAAAAACAACCGTTGAATTCATATCATAAATAATATAAAGAGATGCAATAAGTGAAAATCCGATAATACTTTGAATGTTAACACCCCAAAAATAAAATAAATCTTTCCAATCCCAAGTTTTGTTATTCGGATTTACTGAAACTAAATTCCAATTAATAAGTGTTCTTTTTGATTTTCGTTGACTCACTTAAACAATATAAAACTAAAATTTTCTACTGTCCATATAAGAGAGTTGGTAACCAAAGAGCAATTTGGGGAAATACAATAATTAAAACTAATCCTATGACTTGTAAGACCATAAATTGCATCATCCCGTAATAGATATCCTTAAGATCCCACTCAGGCACTACTCCTTTTAAAAAATATGCTGAAAGAGCAACTGGAGGTGACAGCCAGGCGGTCTGTAAGTTTACAGCTACTAATATTGCAAACCAAGTTAAATTAAAACCTAAAGCCTCTACTAGTGGTAAAATAATTGGAATAATTATCATTACTATAGGTACCCACTCTAAGGGCCAACCTAATAAGAAAATCATAACCATTATCATTGCAAGGATTAAATACTTATTCATTTCTAGTCCTAATAAAAATTCAGTTAATAATGTAGGGGTTCCTAATCTAGCAAACACTGCACCGAAAAAATTTGATGCAGCAACTAAAACCATTATTAAAGCAGTTATCTCAAGAGTTTTAACCAAAGCTTCTTGAAGTTTTGGTAATGTTAATTTTTTATAAGCTAAAGATAATAAAAGCGCACCCATTGCTCCACAACCAGCAGCTTCTGTTGGAGTTGCAAATCCAAATAAGATACTTCCTAATGCAGCAAAAACTAATGCAGCAGGTGGTACTAATCCTAAAAAAAACTCTACCCACACTTCTTTCATACTCGCAGCTCTCATATCTTCAGATAAAACTGGTCCTAATTTTGAATTAATCATACATCTAATTGTTGTGTAAGCTGCGTATAAAGTTGCAAGTAAAATCCCAGGAAAAATAGCTGCTGCAAATAAATCAATAACAGGAATTTCCATTATAGGACCCATCACTACAAGCATAATACTTGGTGGAATTAAAATTCCTAAAGTTCCACCAGCGGTGATTGTTCCAGCTGCAAGTTTAACATCATAGCCTGATCTATTCATTGATTTTGCAGCCATAATTCCGAGAATGGTAACAGAAGCTCCAACAATTCCTGTTGCAGCTGCGAATATTACAGAAACAAATAAAACTGCATAATATAAAGATCCTCTAACTTTAGCCAACATTAGTTGAAAAGCAGAAAACAATCTTTCCATTAAACCAGCCTGTTCCATCATTATCCCCATAAAGACAAAGAGTGGAACGGCGGCAAGAGTTTGTTCAGTCATTACCATGGAGAATTGAAGGGTCATTAAATAGAAAACTAATTTTCCAAAACCTAAATAACCAAATACAAATCCTAAAAATATCAAAGTAAATGATATTGGAAATCCAACAAATATTGCAAAAAGCATTACTCCTACAAGTATAAAACCTAGTATTGCTGGATCCATAAATTCAGCAATCATTTAGACTCTCCTGGCCACTCACCTTTTTTGGCAGCCCAATAGCTTTTAAATAATTCTGAAATTCCTTGAACAAGTAAAAATATTATTCCAATTAATAAACAAGTTTTTATAGGCCACATATATGGCATCCAAGTAGTATCCATTCCTCTTTCACCTCTTTGGATAGACTCGCCTACATATCCAATAGTCATATAAAGAAAAACGATAAGACCGGGGAAATAAAACAATAGGTATAACCAAAAGTCTATTGTTCCCTGTGTTTTAGTTTTAAAATTTCTGTATAAAAAATCAGCTCTAATATGAACTCCTCTTGAGAGTGCATATCCGGCTCCTAACATAAACAATGCCCCGTACAAAAACCTGCTTATGTCATAGGCCCAAATTGTTGGAGCTAAAAATAATTTTCTTGCTAGAACTTCATAAGTCATCGCAAAAATTAATGGCATTAAAATCCAACAAACTATATTTCCAACCCACTTGCTAAATTTATCTATATTAACGATAGATTTTGCCATCCAAGATGGCATATCATCCGGCATCTTGCCTGAACCACCTCGCCTTTCGGCAATCATTTCATCTGAAATATCTAATTTTGATGGTTCGTCAGTCATAAAATTTTAGTTAAAAAAATTAGAGCGGACTATAAAAGTCCGCTCTAAAATATTAAGATTAATTACTGATTACTTTAATGTTGCTGCGTGAGCCATTCCTAGCTTCGCATTAGACATTTGAGCACCACTCCAGAAAGGAACTGCAACATCAGCAAAGTCCTTCATAGAGTCATATACTTTTTTGAAAAATGCATTTTTCTCTGCATTCTTATTCAATGTAGCTTTTGCAGCTGCCATATATTCAACAAAGTAGTCAGATGGAGTATCTTCTAATTTTACTCCGTGCTGAGTAGTTAATTGTTGTAAAGCTTTTCCATTTTCATAGATTCTGTAACTTAAAGATTTTGCTAATGAAGCATTAGCAGCAACTTCAAGAGACTTCTTCTCATGAGCACTCATAGCTTTATATGTTTTTCCAGTAATATAAAAGTCAGCATTTACGACTACTTGGTGTAAACCTTGTAGGTAGTAGTGCTTTAATACTTTTTGGAAACCAAATACCATATCTGGTTTTGGACAACACCATTCAGCAGCATCGATAGTTCCTGCTTCAAGAGCTGGAAGAATATCTCCACCACCCATAGCAACAGATGCTATACCAATGTCTTTGTAAGTTTGTCCTGGAATTCCTGGAGGAGTTCTGAATTTATATTTTCTAAAGTCAGCCATATCTTTAATTGGTTTTGGAAACCAACCTAAAGCCTCAGGTCCAACTGGTTGCAACATAAATCCTTTGATGTCTCTTCCCATTTCTTTCCAAAGTTGGTCGTATAATTCTTTACCACCACCATATTGGAACCAAGATAAGAACGCTAAGTTATCAATACCTACTCCACCACCAGCTACTGGAGAACCAAAAAGCATAGCTGCAGGGTGATCACCTGACCAATAGTGAGTCCACGCGAATCCACAATCTATCAATCCTTTATCAACTGCATCTAGTGTCTCTTTAACTCCAACAACAGCTCCTGCAGGAAGAATCTCAAACTTTAACGATCCACTCGTTAATTCAGTTACTGTATCAGTAAAGTCCTTTAACATCTTAACTTCATCAGCCTTAGTGTTAAGAACAGTCTGACACTTTAGTGTTTTTGCAGCATTAGCATTAGAAACAAATCCTAGTACTAAAACCGTTGCAAATAACATTGAAATGATTTTTTTCATTATTTTTCCTCTTGTTAGTTAAATTTAACTCTAACATACAACCAGAAAAATAAAGTAGACACAAGTGACAATTGATAAATATGAGTGTAAAGATGTTTAAATAAAATTAATTAAAGAACTATTCAACTAGCAATGGAAAATTTCGATTACATTATTATTGGAGCAGGATCGGCAGGTTGTGTTTTAGCGAACAGACTGACTGCAAATCCAGATAATAAAGTAGCTCTAATAGAGGCCGGAGGAAAAGATAATTATCCTTGGATACATATTCCAGTAGGATATTTCAAGACGATGCATAATCCTTCCGTTGATTGGTGTTATAAAACTGAACCCGATGAAACAATGAATGGCAGATCTATTCGATATCCTAGGGGTAAAACATTAGGTGGAAGTTCTGCAATAAATGGTCTTCTTTATATAAGGGGTCAAAGTAGAGATTACGATGTTTGGAGACAATTAGGTAATACTGGTTGGGGCTGGGATGATGTTTTGCCTTATTTTATTAAAGCTGAAAATCAAGAAAGAGGAAAAAATGAATTTCATGGAACTGGTGGACCTTTATCTGTCTCTGATCAAAGAATTCAATTACCTTTATTAAATGAATTTCAAAATGCTGCAGAAGAATTTGGTATTCCAAAAACCAAAGATTTTAACACAGGGGATAATAATGGATGCGGCTATTTTCAAGTTACTGAAAAAGATGGTTTTAGATGTAGTACTGCTGTTGGATATTTAAATCCAATTAAAAAAAGAGGAAATTTAAAGATAATAACAAATGCACATGTTAAAAAAATTAATTTTCAAAATAAAATAGCTAAAGAAGTAGAGTATTGGCAGGATAACGAAGTAAAAAAGTTAGTTGTAAATCGAGAAATTATTTTATCATCAGGATCTATTGGTTCTCCTCAAATTCTTCAAACCTCAGGTATAGGAAACGCAAATAAACTTAATAATTTAGGTATTGAAGTTGTTCAAGAATTAAAAGGTGTAGGAGAAAATCTTCAAGATCATTTGATGTTTAGACCTATTTATAAAGTTCAAGGAATAAAATCACTCAACAAAAAAGTTAATAGTTTATTTGGTAAACTAATGATCGGATTAGAATATGTATTTAATAGGAGTGGTCCAATGACAATGGGGGCAAGTCAGATGTGTATGTTTGCTAAAAGTGATCCTTCATTAGAACTACCAGATCTTCAATGGCATGTTCAGCCAATGAGTATGGACACATTAGGGGCAACAAAGAATCATGACTTTCATGCTTTTACACCAACTGTGTCAAATATTAGACCAACTAGTAGAGGTCATGTAAATATTATTGATAAAGACTCAAGAACTTATGCAAAGGTAAAATTAAATTATCTTTCTACAGATCATGATAGAATGGTTGCAGCAAAAGGACTTAAACTTACAAGAAAAATTGTGATGGAGTCTGAAACTTTTAAAAAATATAAACCTGAGGAATATAGACCTGGAATTAATATTAATAATAATGAAGAGTTAGTTAAAGCTGGATCAGATTATGCACAAACAATATTTCATCCAGTAGGAACATGTAAAATGGGACAAGATGATTTAGCAGTAGTTGACGAAAAATTAAAAGTAAAAGGCATTAAGAATTTGCGAGTGATTGATGCTTCTATTATGCCAAACATTACATCTGGTAACACAAATGCACCGACTATAATGATTGCAGAGAAAGGTGCAGATATGATACTAGAAAGCTAATGTTCATTGATTTATTTTCCCCAGAACAGCTAGCTATACTAACCCAAATAATTTTGATTGATCTTGTTTTAGCAGGAGATAACGCAATTATCATAGGAATGGTTGCCTCTAAATTTCCAACTGAACAAAGAAGAAAAATTATATTTTGGGGTATTGGAGGGGCTGTAGTGTTAAGAATAATTCTTACCCTATTAACTGCATATTTATTACAAATTACTGGTTTAAGATTAATTGGAGGATTGCTTCTTCTTTATATAGTCTATAAACTTTACGTTGATGTTATAAAGGGAGCCACATACGAAGATAACATTAAGGTAGATAATTCTAACTTTTTTAAAGCTATTTGGACTATTTTATTGGCTGATTTTACAATGAGTTTAGATAATGTTTTAGGTGTAGCTGGAGCAGCAGGTGATCATTATGGATTGCTAATTTTTGGTCTAATTTTATCAATAATATTAATGGCAACAGCAGCAACATTAATATCAAATTGGATTAAGAAATATAAATGGATAGCATGGGCTGGTTTGTTTGCAATTCTTTTTGTTGCTATAGAGTTGATTTATACAGATATTAAAATACTATTTTTATAATGTTTTTAAAAAATTATAACCTCAAAAATAAAACAGCATTAGTTACTGGTGCTGGAAAAGGTCTTGGAAGAGCCTGTGCAATAGCTTTAGCTGAGGCAGGAGCAAATCTAATAATAATCAGTAGAACAAAAAAAGATTTAGATGAAGTTTCTACAAAGATAAAAAAACTTAAGTCAAAATGTAGATCTTATGTCTGCGACATTACTAATTATGATGAAATCAAAGAAATTATTAATAAGCAATCTAAAATAGATATTTTGATCAATAATGCAGGAAATAATATTCCAGCGCATTTTACAAAGGTTAAGACTAAAGATATGGAATATATGGTTAAGATCAATACAATTGCCACATTCAATCTTGCTCACTTGTGTGCATTAAAAATGATAAAATCTAAAAATCGAAAAAAGATTGGTGGATCCATAGTAAATATGTCTTCTCAAATGGGACATGTGGGTGGACCAATAAGAAGTGTATATAACATGAACAAATTTGGATTAGAGGGTTTAACTAAAGGTATGTCTATTGATCTTGCAAAATACAATATCAGAGTAAATACTGTTTGCCCTACTTTTGTTGTAACCCCAATGACTAAAAAATTTCTAAAAAATAAAAAATTTAAAAGGGATATGCTAAGCAATATTCCTCTTGGAAGATTTGCAGAATTATCTGAGATATCTTCAGCGGTAGTTTTTCTTGCATCTGAAGCGGCATCAATGATAACAGGAACTTCTTTACTGGTTGATGGCGGATGGACAGCAAAATAATTTCTAAATTATTTTTAATAATAACTTTTTTAACTACAACTCAACTTAATGCTGTTGAGTTTAAGGGTAAATTCATTCAAGGCCATTATATAGTTGGAGTAACTGATCCTTCATCAAAAATAATCATAGATAAAAAAAATGTTAAAGTTTCAGAAGATGGATATTTTGTATTTGGAATTGATAGAGATAGAAAGTTCGATCTTACAATAACAAAAATTAATAATGGTAAAAAAGAAAAAATAATCAAAAAGGTTTTAAAGAGAAAATATAATATTCAAAGAATAGATGGTTTGGAAGAAAGTAAAGTAACTCCACCTGAGTCTGTTTATAAAAGAATTAAAAAAGAAAATAATAAAATTGGTGAGGCTCGAGCCATAAACTCAGATTTACCTTTTTTTAAAAATCAATTTATAATGCCAGTAGAAGGTATAATAAGTGGTGTTTATGGAAGCCAAAGAATTCTAAATGGAAAACCAAGGTGGCCTCATTATGGAATAGATATAGCAGCGAAAAAAGGAACTATGATTAAGTCATCAGGTTCTGGTGTTGTGACAATGGCTGAAGATGATTTATATTATACTGGTGGCACAATCATAATGGACCATGGTCATGGTATCTCTACTATATATTCACACTTAGAAACGGTTTTAGTTTCGGTTGGTGATAAAATCAATAAAGGTGATCTTATTGGAACAGTGGGCTCAACAGGAAGATCTACAGGTCCCCACTTAGATTTTAGAGTTAATTGGTTTCAAACTAGGCTCGATCCTATGTCGATATTAAATTAATTAATGGCACTTCATTTTTCAAAAGAAGAATTTCAAAAAAGAAAAGATGATGTTCTAAAATCAATGAATAAGCAAAATTTAGATGCATTATTGATGTTCAGACAAGAGTCGATGTATTGGCTAACAGGATATGATACATTTGGATATGTTTTTTTCCAAACTTTAGTTTTAGATAAAAATGGAAATTTAATACTTTTAACTAGAGCACCAGATTTAAGACAAGCACAAAATACATCTAACATTGAAGATATAAGAATTTGGGTAGATAAAGATAAATCAAAACCAACAGAAGATCTTAAGAAAATTTTAAATGAACTTTCATTAAAAGGAAAAAAAGTAGGTGTTGAGTATGAAGCTTATGGAATGACTGGACGTAACGCTTTAAAATTAAATGAAACGTTAAAAGATTACTGTGATTTAAAAGATAAATCTGAGTTAATAACTAAACTTAGAGTAATTAAATCTCAAGAAGAAATTATTTATGTAAAGAAAGCTGCAGAATTAGCAGACAATGCTTTGGATCAAGCTTGGAAATATTGTAAGGCAGGTGTGAATGAAGCAAAAATTTTGGCTGAAATGCAAAAAATAGTTTTAGAAGGAGGTGGTGATTATCCAGCAAATGAATACATAATTGGTTCGGGTCATAATGCTTTATTATGTAGATACCAGGCAGAAAAAAGAAATTTATCAATTCAAGATCAATTAAGCATTGAATGGGCTGGCACTTATAAACATTATCACTCTGCAATGTTTAGAACTATTCTTTTAGGAAGAACTGATCCAAAACATATTAAAATGCATGAGGCTTGTGTTCAGGCATTAAAAAATTGTGAAAGTAAATTAAAACCAGGAAATAAAATTGGAGAAGTTTTTGACATTCATGCAAAGACCTTTGATGATCTTGGTTTTAATAAAGCAAGAATGAATGCTTGTGGTTATTCTCTTGGATCTACATTTTCTCCAAATTGGATGGACTGGCCAATGCTTTATACTGGTAATCCTTATATCATTCAGCCTGGAAATATTTTCTTCATGCATATGATATTAATGGACTCAGAAAATCAATTAGCTATGAATTTAGGTGAAACTTATCTTGTAACTAAAAGTGGAAATGAGAGGCTTGGAAAACAAAAACTAGATCTTGTTATTCTTTAAAATTTTCCAATTTTTTTTGAACCACTATAAAAAATCTTAGATAACTCTTCATTTGCTTTATTTTGAGAAGTAACTTCATTTTTTCCCATTAACTTTGTTGGTGTCTTGGAGTACTGATGATAATTGAATTTATCCTCTCCACGTGCTTTTTGTACATACATTTTTCCTATCACCTGATTGACATTAGTTCCTATATAACTCTGAATAACAAAACCTATTCTTCTATCATTGCTATTATTTAATCCTGATCCATGAACAATTGTTGGATGATGAAGTGATACTTGCCCTGCCTTAAGAATTATATTCTCTGTTTTTTTTAAGGATACATTTTTAACAGTTTGTCCACGTGTTAATAAATTATTTTCATCAAACTTTTGCTCATGAGACTTTAAATTTTCTTTATGAGAACCTGGCAACATTCTCATACATCCATTTTTTTCATTTGCATCAGTAATAGCAACCCAAGCTGTAACCCAATTATGAGGTTCTAATCCTATGTATTTTGCATCTTGATGAAAACTTACAAAACCTTTTTCATTTGGATTCTTTATAAAAAGTGTGGTGCCACAAATAAGAATATTTTTACCAATTATGCTTTCTACAGCATCAAGAATATTTTTATTATGACAAACTTTGTTAAATATAGGTGAAATTAGATGAATATAATTTCGATTAATTCCTTCAAGGGCTCCGGGCCAATCTTTTTCGATTTTTTCAATTTCATCTCTAACTTCTTTTGCTTCAAAGGAGCTTAATGCATTAATTGGGGAAATATATCCTTTATTGTTATAATGATCTAATTGCTCAGTTGTTAATCCCGTCATTGAGAAAAGCTATATTTTTTTTCTAAATATTTAATCACATTATGAATGATAAACGTCATAAATAAATATATACCTCCTGCAACAATAAATACCTCCACAGGCTTAAAAGTTGTAGAAATGATGTATTTAGCAACACCAGTTAAATCCATAAGAGTTACGGTACTTGCGAGAGAAGTACCTTTCATCATCAAAATAATTTCATTACCATATGCTGGAAGAGATTGTCTAATTGCTATTGGTATTTGAATTTTATAAAAAATTATTTTATTTGAAATACCTAGACTTTTTCCTGCTTCAATCAAACCAGGTTTTATTGTTTGGAATGCAGATCTTAAAATCTCTGAAGTATAGGCTCCAGTATTTAGAGCAAAGGCAATAATTGCACACCAATATGGTTCTTTCAAAATTACCCATAAAATTGTCGATCTTAAATATTCAATCTGACCTAAACCAAAATAAATAATAAAAATTTGCACTAAAAGTGGTGTGCCTCTAAAAATATACGAATAACAATAAGCAAATTTGTTGATAAAAATATTTTTATTCAATCGTAAGATTGCAAAAAATAATCCAATGAATAATCCTATTATTAAAGAAACCGAAAGAAGCTTTAATGTAATCACTGATGCACTTAATAATTTAGGAAAACTATTAATCATTAATTCAATATCCATTAATATCCCCTACTATATTTAACTTCTAATCTATTGATTAATTTCATACTGACAAAAGTAAGTAGTAAATACAAAACTGCTGCAAATGAGTAAAAGAATAATGGATCTCTTGTTGATCCAGCAGCAATATAAGATTGTCTCATAATTTCAACTAAACCTGTAACTGAAATTAAAGAAGTATCTTTAAGAGTTATTTGCCAAACATTACTTAGATTTGGAATAGCCAATCTTAGTGTTTGAGGTAAAATAATTTTAAAAAATTTTCCAAATTTATTAAGGCCTAATACATTAGCAGCTTCAAACTGACCTTTATCAATTGATTGAATTGCTCCTCTAAAAACTTCTGTTGAATATGCACCTGAAATTATTCCAATTGCAAATGCACCTGTGATAAATGCATTAATTTCAATATATTCATTATAACCAAATATTGATGCAACATACATAACTGCGCCTGTTCCACCAAAAAAGAAAAGATAAATTACTAATAACTCTGGAACACCTCTTATTATTGTTGTGTAAGAATTAGCTATAAAATTTATAAACTTATTTTTAGATAATTTTAATGGGGTAAAAATTAACGCAAAAAGAAAACCTACAAACATTGCTGTTATTGAAACAGCTATTGTCATCAGGGTCGCATAAAATAACTCATCACCCCAACCAGTATCTCCAAATGCTAGAAGTTCCATACAGACTGGCGACTATACATTATAGTCGCCAAATCTAAAATTTAATTACATAGAAGCGTCGAAACCAAACCACTTAGTAGCAATTCTACTAATGTCTCCGTTTTTTCTCGCTTTATTGATAGCGGCGTTAAACTTTTTCAAAAGTTCAGTATCATCTTTTCTAATACCAACACCAACACCGTTTCCAAATGCACCACCTGAGAAAGTTGGTCCAGTTAGAACAACTGGCTTACCAGATTTTTCTGCATAATCACTGAATGCAACAGCAGCAGCTAATGCAGCATCACATCTTCCTGATGCTAAATCTAAGTTAACTTCGTCCTGTGTTTTGTATGTTCTGACATTTACTTTTCCTACATCACCAGAGTCTAAAAAGTTTTGGTGGATTGTAGCAGTTTGTACACAAACAGTTTTACCTGCTAATGCAGCAGTAAGTGTTTTAAGAGCTTTTTTGGCTGCAGCATTTGGTTTTGTAAGATTTATCCCAGCAGGTGTATCTAAACCTTCTAAGCTTGAACCTTTCATTACTGCTAAAGATGCAACTTCATCAGCATAACCTTGTGAAAAACTAATAGCTTTTTGTCTTTCTGCAGTTATTGACATTCCTGCCATAATCGCATCAAACTTTCTCATGATTAGAGCTGGTATCATTCCATCCCAATCTTGCTCGACTATTACACATTGTTCCCCGATGTATCTACAAAGTGTGTAAGCTAATTCAACTTCAAATCCTATTAACTTACCTGCTTCATTTTTTGAGTTCCATGGAGGATAGGCACCCTCCGTTCCAATTTTAATTTTGTCAGCATTTACATTTCCTATAATTAGTAAAGAAAATAAAACTGAAAAAATAGTTTTCTTAAATATATTCATTATTTCTCCTTTAATAAAAAAATAAGTATTTCACAAAATAAAGAGGTTAAAAAGAAAAATTTAGTGGTTGATTGAAGATGAAAAATTCCAAGAGCAATCAAAACTAGGTATATAAACTCTTGATAAATTAGTATTTCCAAAATGATGGTTAAATACGTTCAACCAATTTTCAACTTGAAGAGGTTTTTTATCCTGACTTCCTACCTGTGCGGTAATAACTCCTTTAGGTTTAAGTATTCTTATTAAAGAGTCCATGTTTTGAGCAGCAAGATCAATACAAAACTGATCATCATTTAAATCAACAAAAATGTGATCATATGTATCTTCGTCAACAGTCTTTATACTTTCAAAGGCATCACCCCAAACACATTTAACAGAATTTTTTTCTGTAGCTTTATTGCTAATATTTCCCAAATGTTTATTGCATATTTCAACTACATCAGGATCAAGCTCATACCAATCAACAAAATTAAATTTTTTAGAAACACATTCTCTAGCAACACCACCATCACCACCTCCGATGATTGCTGCTCGCTCGTTATCTTTATTTAATTTTAAACCTGCTCCAACAAAAGTTGAACTATATAAATGTTCATCAGATGCTGCTACTTGTATTTCACCATCAATAAATAAAGACTTTCCAAATTGTTCTAATTCTAAAATTTCAATGTGTTGACCAACTTTTGATTTAAAATCTTCTAGAACTTCATTTACAACATATGATTTTTGTAAACCAGGTGAGCTATAAATATCATAATAAAAAGATTTGGTATCTCTATTAAATTCCTTTTTTACAATTCTTTTGTGTTCAAATTCATTTTTAACAATATCGATCGCAACAGATGGACTTATTTTACCACAAGTAAAAAAATCAAAACTTATTATTCCCTTTTCAGGAAAAGTATGAAAGCTGATATGACTTTCAGCTAATAATGCTAAAATAGTAAATCCCTGAGGTTCAAATTTATACTTGGAAATATTTAAAATAGTTACATCAGCTACTTTAGCTATTTTATTTATAACTCTTTCATAGACTGAAGGATCGTACTCTTTTGTAGTACCTATTATATCTAAAGTAATATGCTCCCCAACTTTAATCATCTTACCCCTTTTTATAATTTTTAGCCTTGTCTAAAACTTTTTTCATTTCTTCAAATGAAAGTATCTTAGGTTGACCTAATTTTAAAGCAATAGTGTATTGATGACAAATATTTTCTATCTCTTGTGCAAGTTCAAATGCATCCTCTAAATTTTTACCAAAAGCAACCTGTCCGTGATTAGACATTAAACATGCGCTTCTTTCTTGGAGTGCATTGATAACATTTTTAGAAAGCTCTTCTGTTCCAAAAGTTGCATATTCAGCGCATTTAATGTCCTCACCTCCAGCAAGAGCAATCATATAATGAAATGGTGGTATTGTTTTTCCATGTGAAGATACAGCTGTTGCGTGTGGGGAATGAGCATGAACAATAGCTTGTGCCTCTTTTTTGTTTAAATAGATATCTCGGTGAAACCTCCATTCTGAGGAAGGTTTATTAGATGAAACTTCATTTTCTGCATCCTCATTTAAACTCATAAAAACAATATCTTCTGGTTTTAAATTTTCATATTTTTTTCCAGAAGGAGTAATTAGATATCCATCTTTCTCATCTTCTTTTGTTTTTATAGATATATTGCCTGACCTTAATGGTGAGAGGTTCGTAGAATTTAATTTAAGAGAATATTCAATAATTTGATTTCTTTGATCTAAATTTTTCATTTAAATAATTCTTTCAGTCCTTTTTCTGATGCTTCACAAATACCTTTTTCAGTAATCAAACCTGTTACATATTTTGCTGGAGTTACATCAAAAGCTAAATTCATTGCTTTACTTTTTTTTGGATATATTTGTACTTTTGTAATATTACCCTTTTCGTCAATACCTTCTATATGAGATAATTCCTCTGAATTTCTTTCTTCAATTGGAATATCTTTATAATCTTTTATATTCCAATCAATTGTAGAACTTGGTAGTGCAACATAAAAAGGAATTTTGTTATCATGAGCTGCTAGTGCTTTTAAATAAGTTCCAACTTTATTACAAACATCCCCATTTGCTAAAATTCTGTCAGTTCCTACAACACACATATCAACTTCACCCCTTTGCATCAAAATACCACCAGTATTATCTGCTATGATTGTATTTTTAATGCCCTCCTCATTAAGTTCATATGAAGTCAGATTAGCTCCTTGATTTCTAGGTCTAGTTTCATCTGCCCAAACATGAACTGGTATACCTTTTTTATGAGCATGATAAATTGGAGAAGTTGCAGTTCCCCAATTTATTGTTGCAAGCCATCCTGCATTACAATGTGTTAAAATATTTACTGTATCTTTTTTTTTATTATATATTTGCTCTATAACTTTAAGACCATTTAATCCTATATTTTCACAAAATTTTATATCTTCTTCACAAATCTCTTTAGCTTCATTTTGAGCTATTTTTAAAATATTATCACTATTTACACCTGATAATTTATTTATCATTCTATCAACGGCCCACTTTAAATTGATAGCTGTTGGTCTTGAGTCAATTAAATTTTCTGCAGACGTCTTTAAAAATGACTGATCATTATTTTCAATTATCGCTAAAACTAATCCATATGCTGCAGTTGCACCTATTAAAGGTGCGCCCCTTACTTCCATTACTTTAATTGCATTAATTGCATCTTTAACAGTTTTTAATTCTTTTATTATAAATTTATGAGGAAGTTTTGTCTGATCAATAATTTTTACAACATTATTTTCAAACCAGATCGTTCTATATTCTTTTCCCTCTATTTTCATCTTTTTAAAACACGTCCTGCAACTGTTTTTAATTTATCAATAGTTTTTTGTGTTCTTTTTTCTTGTGCAGTGATAATTGCAACATCTAAGCAATTATTTGTTGGATCTTTAGGATCAATATGATTTTCAAAATTATCTATTAAATTTTTAATCATATTTTTAGCTTTTTCAGCATTACCTAATAAAACTTTTATAACCTGTTGAACATCAACATTTTCATGATCAGGATGCCAACAATCATAATCTGTTACCATTGAAACTGATGCATATCTAATTTCTGCCTCTCTTGCTAATTTTGCTTCAGGCATATTTGTCATTCCAATAACATCAGCTTTCCATGATCTGTATAAATTTGACTCTGCTAATGTTGAAAATTGAGGTCCTTCCATGACAACATATGTTCCATTTCTTTGATACTCAATTTTTTCTTTTTTAATAGCCTCTTCACAGGCATTCATAAGACCATTAGATGTTGGATGAGCCATAGATACATGGGCTACTATTTCATCATCAAAGAATGTTTTTTCTCTTGCAAAAGTTCTATCAATAAACTGATTTACAATAACAAATTTACCTGGTGGTAAATCTTCTTTTAAAGATCCTACTGCAGAAACTGATACTATGTCTGTTACACCTAATTGCTTCAGGGCATCAATATTGGCTCTAAAATTTATTTTTGTAGGTGAAATAAAATGACCTCTTCCATGTCTAGGTAAAAAGTAAATTTCTTTATTATTATAATTAGTTTTTAAAATTTGATCTGAAGGTTTTCCCCATGGAGTTTTTAAATCTAAAAGTTCTCTATTTTTGAACTCTTCAACATCGTAAAGGCCACTACCACCTATAATTGCTAATTTATTTATTGTCATGTTCTAAAATTAATTTATCTATACTTTTATAAATAACTATTATGAATTTAAAAGATTTTATTAGATCTATTCCAGATTACCCGAAAAAAGGTATATTATTTAGAGATATAACAACTCTTATAAAAGATGAGAATGCATTTTCCGAAACTATTAACCAAATTGTAGAAAGGTCAAAAAAATTTGAATTTTCTAAAATAGCTGCAATTGAGTCTAGAGGTTTTGTTTTTGCATCTGCTGTTTCTTATATACTTAAAAAACCTTTTGTTATGCTGCGAAAAAAAAATAAGTTACCTGCAGATGTTCATTCAGTTGATTTTGAGCTTGAATACGGAAAAGCAACAATAGAAGTTCACAAAGACTCTATAAGTGAAAAAGATTCTGTTTTAATAATTGATGATTTGATAGCTACAGGAGGAACAGCGGAGGCTGCAGCAAAACTTATAGAAGTTTCTAAAGGAAATGTTGCTGCTTTTATTTTTGTAATTAACTTGTTTGACTTAAATGGATCTGATAATTTGACTAATAAAGGTTATAAAGTTGAAAATTTAATTGAATTTCCTGGACACTAAGTAAATTAAATTAGATCATGGATATAATCTTTTAATTTGATTTTACCAAAATGTTTATAAATTTTATTTGATAAATTCATTTTTGTAAGAGCAGAAGCATATCTTTCACCTTGTCTTCTTGGTAAAAATTTTATTTTTGATTTAAAAATCTTGGCGACCTCTAATACAGAATAGCTTTTTTTACTAGCAATACTATAATGTCTACATAAATTTTTCTTCCATGCCAAATAACAAATTTCTACAGTATCACTAATGTGAGTAAATCTTCTAGTTTGTGTACCTGGCAGAACTACTGGCAAGGGTTCTTTTTTTTTATAATGATCTTCAAAAATTCCAATAACAGTAGACATCTGTCCTCGACATATTTGATGTGGCCCATATACATTATAAAAATAAATTACTTCATATTTAAAATTGAACCACTTTTTCAAATTTTCAAGTAACTCTAAATTTTTTGCTTTTGTAAAAGCGTATGGTGATAAGTTTCTATCATTTCCTTTATTGCCTAGAGAAGCTGAGGTAGCTGAATAAATAAGTTTAACTTTATGCTTTAAGCAAAAATTAAAAACAGCATTTGTTCCAATTGAATTAGACTCAATACATTGATCCATTTTTAAAAAGCTTTGATAAATTCTTGCGAATTCCCCAAAGTGAAAAATTGTTTTTATTTTATTTGGATTTTTGACAAATTTAGAAATATTTGCTGTATTTCCTTTAATATATTTAACTCTAGAACTTCTAATATGATTCAATTTTGTTCCAGATGTGTAGTTGTCTATACTAACGATTTTATAGCTTGTTTTTTTTAAAAGTAATTTAATTAAATTTGTTCCTACAAATCCAGCACCCCCGGTAACTAAAATTTGCTTATTATTTTTCATTTTATTGATTAATTTGAACTTTTACTTAATAATTTAATATCATTTATACCACTATATTTAATAAATCAGAATTAATAATATATTAAAATACATTTTCATATATATCGCCTTTATTTTGTCTAAAAATTAATTAAAAAATTAAACAAATAAAAATGGAAAAAATATTAGTAACAGGTGGTTTGGGTTTTATAGGGAGTAATCTTATAGAGCTTCTTTTAAAAAAAAAATATTTTGTAATTAATATCGATAAAGTATCTTATTCATCAAGCTTCTATAATATCAAAGATTTTAAAAAATTACCAAATTACAAGTTTATAAAATGTGATATTAATAATAAAAAATTAAAAGATATATTATTTAGATTTAAACCAAAAGTTATATTTAACTTAGCAGCAGAGACACATGTTGATAGATCAATTGATAATCCATCAAACTTTATTAAAAGTAACATCTTAGGGGTTTATAATTTACTTGAATGTTTCAAAAAATTTTCAAAAAAAAATAAATCAAAACTTATTCATATTTCAACAGATGAGGTTTATGGTGATATTTTAACAGGTAGGTCTAATGAAAATTATCCTTATAATCCTAGTTCACCTTATGCTGCATCTAAAGCTTCATCAGATCATTTAGTTTCTTCCTATGTAAAAACATACAAGATACCAGCTATAATCACCAACTGTTCAAATAATTTTGGTCCAAAGCAGCATCCCGAAAAACTTATTCCAAAACTAATATACAATATTTTAAACAATATAAGTTTACCCATTTATGGAAAAGGCACTAATTCCAGAGAATGGATTTTTGTGGAAGATCATTGTGATGCACTTTTAAAAATTTCAAAAATTGGTAAAATTGGAAGTTTTTATAACATTGGCTCAAATAAAAATGTTGAAAATATAAAGGTATGTAAAAATTTGATTAATATCGCAAAATCAAAAATTAAAATTGGAAAAAATGTTAAAATTAAATTTGTTAAAGATAGACCTGGGCATGATATTAGGTATGCTTTAAATAGTCAGAAAATAATTAAAGATTTAAATTGGATTCCTAAAACAACATTTAACAATGGATTAATAAAAACATTTAATTGGTATTTAAAAAATTCAAAATATTATTCATCATTTAAAAAAAAAGATATTTTAAAAAGATTAGGTTTGAATTAATTAATTTTGATTAATATTAAAAAATGAGTGTAACAATTATAATTGTCTCCTATAAAAGTGACTCGCGTATAGAAAAATGTTTAAAACATTTGGGAAAAAAATATAGTAAAATTATAGTAGAAACTTCCAAAGACAAAAATTTAAAGATAAATTTAGAAAAGAAATATACAAAAACTAAAGTAATTTTAAGTTCTAATATTGGTTATGGTTCTGCTATGAACTTAGGGGTTAAAATGTCTAAAACAAAATATGTATTTATGACAACTCCAGATATTCTTTTAAAAAATGATACTCTTTCCAATCTTTATTCGGCAGCAAAGAAATTAAAAAATAATTTTTCATTGTTATCACCAGTTGCTAAATCATATAAAAATAAATCATTAATAGAGGTTAAAACATGTGAAGGTTTTGCAGTTTTTGTTGAAAGAAAAACATTTATTAAGATTGGTGGTTGGGATAGTAACTTTTTTCTTTTTTATGAGGATCATGATTTGTGTAAAAGATTTAATAATACTAAAAAAAAAATTTATTTAGTTCCTGATGCTAAAGTAAAACATAAAGTAGGTGGATTTTATAAGGATGAAGTTGTTAATGAAATTGAAATATGTAAAAATTGGCACTTTATGTGGTCAAAGTTTTATTATAACAAAAAACACAATGGATTATTGTACGCATATCTAATCACAGCACCTTTTATGTTTAGGTCATTATTAAAATCTTTTTTTTACTTTTTTATAAATACAGATAAATTTAGAATTTATTATGCTAGGTTTTCTGGTTTGTTTAATGCTTACATTAACAAAAAATCTTGGTATAGACCCATAATTAAAAACTAAAAAGTTTAAAAAATATTTAGATGATAGATAGAGGTATTATACTAGCAGGTGGGAACGGAACTCGACTAAGCCCATTAACGAAAGTAACGAACAAACAATTGTTACCTCTTTATGATAAACCAATAATTTATTATCCTTTATCAATTTTAATGTTGGCAGGGATAAAAAAGATATTAATTATCACTAAACCTGATGAAACTTCTATCTATAAAAAACTTCTTGGTGATGGAAGACGTTTCGGCATTAACTTAACTTATAAAGAGCAAAACAAGCCTGAAGGTTTACCTCAAGCCTTTTTAATAGGAAAAAATTTTATTAAAAAAAATGGTGTTGCTCTTATCTTGGGTGATAATTTTTTTTATGGACAAGGATTAGCGTTAAGACTTAGGCAAAGTTTAAAGAAAAATAGAGGTTCAACTATATTCTTATACCCTGTAAAAAATCCAACTCAATATGGTGTTGTTGAGTTAGATAAAACAAATAAAATAAAAAAAATATCCGAAAAACCAAAAAAAACTAAGTCTAATTTAGCAATAACGGGTCTTTATTTGTTTAATAGTAAGGTAGTAAAGCTCTCTGAAAAATTAAGACCTTCAAAAAGAAATGAACTTGAAATAACAGATCTCATAAAAAGTTATAAAAGAAAAAATTCACTGATAGTAGAACAAATCGGAAGAGGTGGTTCTTGGTTAGACACCGGTACAGCAAAAGATCTTTTTGACGCGTCTTTATTTGTTTCTACTATCGAAAAAAGACAAGGTCTCAAAATCGCATGTTTGGAAGAAATTGCTTTTAGAAATAAGTGGATTAAAAAAAGTTCAATTATTAAATCAATTAAATTCTATGGTAATTGTGATTATTCAAATTACCTTAAGAAATTAATTTAGATGAAATATATTTATCCTAAAATTTTAAGTACAAAAGTTAATATAGATAAAAGAGGATATCTGATTGAAACTTTTAAAAAAAAGAAATTAAATGTTAATTTTGATTATACAATCCTTGTTTCTTCAAAAAAAGATGTCTTCAGAGGCCTACATTTTCAAAAGAAAAAGCAACAGGAAAAATTACTAATAGTAACTAAGGGATCTATAATAGATTATTGTATTGACCTAAGAAAAAAATCAAAAACATTTACAAATGTATATAAATTTAATCTTAAAAAAAATTCAATTTTACATATACCAAAGGGTTTTGCTCATGGTTATTTATGCCAAGAAAAGGATAATAAATTAGTTTATCTATTGTCAAATTATTGGTTTAAGAAATATGAAAAGGTTTTAGATTATAAAGATAATGAAATAAATTTAAAACTTAATACAAAAAAAATTATTATCTCAAAAAGAGATAAAAAAGGTATGTCATTAAATCAGTTTAGAAAGGAAATTAAGTCACTTTAAAAATGAGTAGATGTAGAGTTTGTTTTAAACCAATTAAAAAATTTATGTCTTTTGGTAAAATGCCAATTGCAAATTCTTTTATTAAAAAGGATAAATTTAAAAAACAATATTTTTATGATATGGAAGCTGGTTTTTGTAAAAGTTGTTCAACTTTTCAATTAATTAAAGTTCCTAAAGCTAAACTTATGTTTAACGAGAAGTATGCTTACTTAGCCTCAACGTCTAATTTTATGAAAAAACATTGGAGCAATTTATCAAAAAAAATTATTAATAATTTGAAAAACAATAAGAACCCATTTGTTGTCGAAATAGGCTCAAATGACGGTATTTTTTTAGAAAACATCGCAAAAAAAAAAATTAATCATCTAGGTATAGATGCATCTAAAAATGTCTGTGAGATTTCAAAATCAAAAGGTATAAATTCACTAAATGCTTTTTTTAATGAAAAAACCGCCAGAAAAATTGTAGCGAAATACGGTAAAGCAGATGTAATTGTATGTACAAATACAATGCATCATATCGAAGACATAAACGGTGTGGTTAAAGGTATGAGTGATTTACTTAAAGACAAAGGAACAATAATAACTGAAGACCCATCTTTAAAAGAGATGTTGAATAAAAATGCTTATGATCAAATTTATGCTGAACATATGTACATCTGGTCATTGAGTTCTATTAATTTTCTTTTTGGTAAATATAAGATGGAAGTGTACGACATTGAAAATAACAAGTTACACGGTGGGTGTTCAAGATATTTTATAGCAAAAAACAATGTTAAAAAAATTACAAAAAAAGTTCAGGTTCATAAAATTTTAGAAAAAAAACTAAAGATTAATAAACTTTCTACATATATAAATTTCAAAAATAAAGTTAATTCTCTAAAGAAAGAATTAAAATCAAAATTAATTCAATTAAAAAAAAGAAATAAAATCATCGTCGGTTATGGCGCGCCAGCAAAAAGTACTACAATTCTTAACTTTTGTAATATAGATTACAAACTAATAGATAAAATATTTGATAATTCAAATACAAAAATAAATAAATATACTCCTGGTAAAAGCTTAATTAAAATAGAAAATTCAGATAAATTTAAAAAGACAAAAAGTGATTATTGTGTGTTATTTGCCTGGAACCATCAAAAAGAAATACTTGCAAAAGAAAAAAATTATTTAGAAAAAAACGGAAAATGGATTATTCCAGTACCTAGTCTAAAGGTTATAAAATGAATAAAAAAATCTTAATTACTGGTGGTTCAGGTTTTATTGGTAAAAGTTTAACCTTAAACTTATTAGATAAAAATTTTACAATTTATACAGTACTAAATAATAAAAAACAAAATAAAGAATTGTCTTTACAACTTAAAAGGAAATACAAAAATTTTAAACCAATATTTATAGATAATATAAATCAAATAGAAAAAAAAATTTCAAAAATAGATGCAAGTATTATAATCAATTTAGCATCTAGATACTTAAGAAATCATAATTTTTCTAAAATGATAGATTTAATAAATTCGAATATACTATTTTCAACCTCAGTCTTAGAAGCATTTCCAAAAAAAAAACTTAAACAATTTATAAATTTATCATCGGTTATGATGCACAAAAATTCGGAAAAATATTTACCTTTAAATTTATATGCAGCAACAAAGAAAAGTTTCCTAGATATTTTAAAATATTATGAAACTACCTTTAAAAATGTGAAATTCTACAATTTATTTCTTCATGATATCTATGGAGAAAACGATCAAAGAGATAAAATTATTCATACAATTATAATGAGTCATAAAAAAAATAAAAAAATTTATATTAATTCAAAAAAACTAGCACTTAATCTTCTTAATGTAGAGGATGTTAATCAAGCAATAAATTTAATCATAAATAAAAAAATCAAATCAGGAGACTACATTATAAAATCTAACAAATTTACGAATATGATTAATTTGATTAATAAAATTAATCTAAAGATTAAAAAGAAAATTAGATTTAGGGTTTTAAATAAAGAGATTGAAAAAGAAATCAAAAAAAAAATCAAACTGTTACCTTATTGGAAACAAAAATTTACAATCGAAAAAGATTTAATTAAGTATTTAGATGAAAATAATTAATTCAAAATTAAAAGGTTTAAAGATAATAATTTCCAACAAATTTAGAGATAATAGAGGTTATTTAAGAGAAATTTATAAAAAAAAAATTATAAAAGAAAATTTAGTTTTTCATTATTTTGCTAAATCCAAAAAAAATGTCTTTAGAGGATTTCATTTCCAAAGAAGCAACCAACAAATAAAGCTTGTGACTGTTTTGGAGGGGAAAATTATTGATATATGCATAGATTTACGTAGAAATTCCCCTACTTTTGGCAAATCATTCAAAATTTTATTGTCAGAAAAAAATAGGAAATCTATTTTGATACCTAAAGGATTTGCTCACGGCTACCTAAGTTTGAACAATACAAATTTAGTTTATTTCCAAAACTCTACCTATAGAGATAAAAATCAAGAAAAAGGTATATTGTGGAATGATACTAGCTTAAATGTCAAATTGCCTATTAAAAAACCTTTGATTTCAAAAAAAGACCAACTAAATATGTCACTAAAATCTTTTCAAAAAAAATATAAGCATATATGAGAAAAATATATTATGGAAAAGCAGTTTATGACTCTAGAGAGATAAACGCTGTTAATAGAGTACTAAAAAATAATAGTTTGTCGTTGGTTGATGGACCGAATGTAAAAATTCTAGAAAAAAAAGTTAGTAAATTGTTTGGAAAAAAATATGGGTTAATGGTCAACTCTGGATCTTCTGCAAATTTATTAGCTATCGCATCTTTTAATTTTAAAAAAGGATCGGAAATAATTACTCCTAGTTTAACTTTCTCAACCACCGTTGCTCCTATATATCAATTAGGACTTAAGCCTCACTTTATTGGTGTTGAAAAAAATAAATTTGTTGCTGATCCTTATCAAATTGAAAAATGTATAAATAGAAAAACTGTCGCAATAATGATTCCAAATTTAATTGGAAATATTGCAAACTGGAAAATGATTAATTCAATATCGAAAAAATATAATTTAAAGATTATTGAAGACTCAGCTGATACAATTGGTTACACATTAAATAATAAGATTGTGGGTAAATTTTCAGATATAGTAACAAATAGCTTTTATGCATCTCACATTATTAACGGAGCTGGTACAGGTGGTATAGTGTGTTTTAATGATTTTAAATTATATCAACGTGCTCAGTTATTAAGAGGCTGGGGAAGATCATCAGCTAACTTTGGTGAGTCAGAAAAGATAGAAAAAAGATTTAATGTTAAAATTTCAAATATTGATTATGATGGAAAATATATATTTTCAGAACTTGGATATAATTTTTTACCTTCTGAAATATCGGCTGCATTCGCACTTGAACAAATTAAAAAACTTAAAAATAATATAGCTATCAGAAATAAAAATTTTGAATATTTAAAAAAATTTTTTAAACAATATAAAAAATTACTTGATTTACCAGAGCAATATACTGGAGTTAAAACTCCGTGGTTAGCATTTCCATTGGTTATTAAAAAAAATAATTATTTTAACAGAAGAGATTTGCAAATATTTTTTGAAAAAAACAATATTCAAACAAGAACAATTTTTACAGGTAATATTTTAAAACAACCTGTAATGAAGAAACGAGCTTACAGAAAGCATATCAACTGCAATCAAGTTGCTGATAATGTTATGAAAAATGGGATTCTACTAGGATGTCACCAAGGTATGATCAAAAGTGACCTAGATTATATATGTAAAATATTCATAAAATTTTTAATTAAATTAAAAATTAATCAGACATAATTTATTTTAAATTGGTAGCGGGAAGTGGGATCGAACCACTGACCTCGGGCTTATGAGTCCCGCGCTCTAACCAACTGAGCTACCCCGCCATATATTATTTTGACTTATAATAGTTTAATAATTTGATTCAATATTAATTAATCGAACAAATACTTACAAATTTAACGAGATTTATTAAGAATTACTAAAAGATAATTAATCCAAATAATATCAACCCTGTGGAAGCTGCTGCTGAAAAATAAATTTTTTTTCTCTTTTCACTTTTTTTATTTAATTTAATTCTGTTTAAAAGAACATTAATATCACTACTTTTAGGTTGATCATTTTTTTGATCTTTTTCTAAATATTTAGCAACTGATTTCTTTTTAACACTAAATCCCACATTTTTCATAATTCTAGTAGACCACGAAATTTTGAAATTTGCAAACATTAGAATGAAAGGTAAACACCTAGTAAACTTAAAGCTAATATTAGGGCAGAAAGAATTGTCATATTCTTTTTAAATTCTTTACTTTCACTCTCTTGGAGTTTTGACTTAAGAACGTTAATATCTACTCTTCCAGAAACAGTTTGATTTGTTAGAGGCTTTTCAGCAACACCATTATCACTTGGGGTCTCGATATTAGTTTGATTATCTGTAAAGCCTTTATCACTCATAATTACATTTAACCAACAAAATAGATTCTTAACAATTTTGTAAAAGTTCATACTGGGTCAAAATATGGTTGACACATGTCCATTATGGGTTTCAAATCTCATTTATACAATTATGAGTTTACAACAAATAGATTTTTCAAAAGTTCTAAACGATGATCAAGTTTATGATCATATGATGAGCAACTATGATCAATTAGGAAAAGATTGGATCAATCATCAGTGGAGATGGATGAATGCAGTTTATCAAGCTTTCAAGGATCACTATAAATATATGATTATCATTTCAATGGTTGAAAAAACTTTACAATTTTATGATCAGATGAATATCAAATTATCCTATGAGCAATTTTATTCAAAAAATTTTCTCCAAATAGAAAAATTTAGTATCACAGAATTATGTGAAAAACTTCAATTACCAAAAGAGACTGTAAGAAGGAAGGTTTTAGAACTTGAAAAATTAGGAGTTCTTAAAAGGCAGAAAAAACAAATTATAATTGATCGTAGATCATTTACTTTTATCAAACCTGAAAATCAAATGAAATATACAGCTAGTTATATTTTGAAAATCTCAGAAATCCTTGCTAAGGAAAAACTTTTTTCAAAGAAACTTGAAGCAAAAATCATTGAAAATGTGTTGAAGAAAAATTTTTCTATTACTTGGAGATGGTTTTATAGAATGCAAATTCCAATGATTATTGGATACCATGAAATGTTTGAAGACCTAACAACATTTCATGTTTGGGGAACAGTTTGTATGAACCAAGCTTTCAATTATAAAATACCCTTAAACAAGAGGAACGGCTCCAATAAAACACATGAATATATGGATTTTCAAAAAGAACTATTCAAAGGTGATTATAATAAATTTAATCAATCAATTATATTAGGTGAAAAAGCTAGTAGTAACGGTGTTAGTGCGATGTCTGTTTCTGATATGACTGGAATACCTCGAGCAACAGTAATTAGAAAATGTAAGTTTTTAATAAAAAATGATTTTTTAAGATTAAATGAAAAAAAACAATATATTTTAACAGGTTTTAATGTTCAAAGAGTTTTACCATATCAAAAATTAATTTTCAAAAATAAAGCTAAATTCATTAGAAAAGTTCTTAATCTATTGACAATTTCATAAAATTTTTTTTTTTTCAATTTTTGTTATTATATCGCAAAGATGATATGCAATAAAACTGTTGCTTTTTTTGAATACATTTAATTAACTTAATAATAATTTATTTCATAAGGAAAGGTATGGAAGTAGTAACAAAAATAGCACCTATCATACTCGCATTAATAATGTTGGGTTTGGGTTTAGGTTTAAAAATTGAAGATTTTACGAGAGTATTAAAAACTCCTAAAGATTTTATTGTAGGTTTTTTTTCTCAACTAATAATTCTTCCATTAGTTGCTTACTTATTAATTATTATATTTAAAACACCACCTGAAATTGCTATTGGAGTTATGATTATTGCTGCTGCACCGGGTGGGGTTACATCAAATATATTAACTAAATTTGCTAATGGAGATGTCGCTTTATCTATTACTTTAACAGCTATAATTAGTTTAATTTCTATTATTACAGTTCCTCTTATAATTTTTACATCTGCTGATTTGTTTGGAATTACAAATATTTCTCAAAATATTTCAATGACTGGTATAGCACTAAAGATGTTTTTAGTTGTAACGGTTCCAGTTGTCTTGGGAATGATTATAAGAAAATTTGCTGAAAATTTTGTAAATTCAAAAATTCAGATATTTGAAAAACTTAATATAGTATTATTTATCATTTTTTTTATAGCTGCATTTTATGAAGAAAGAGAAAATTTTATAGATTTTCTAATGCAAGCAGGTTTCATTACTTTAATTCTAAATATAACAATGATGATCGTGGCCTATTACCTTAGTAAAACTTTTGCCTCAGGAATAAAACAACAAAAATGTATTACTTTAGAATGTGGATTACAAAATGGTACTTTAGCGATATTTGTTTCTACACAAATATTTGGTACAGATATAATCTATATAACTCCAACAGCTGCTTATGCTTTAATTATGTACATCACTGGTTTTATATTTGTTTTTCTTTTAAAAAATAAAGTTTAATTATTTTTAAAATTTGTTTGTTTTAAAGATTTGCTGATTGATTCTATTGGATATTTCTTTTTTTCTACCTCAATAAATAAGTTCTTATTTTGAAGTTCTTCATTAGATAAATCATTATTGATATATCCAAATACTAAATTCTTTTTAAAATTAAATGAATAGTTTCCAGATGTTGATCTTCCTATAATTTTATCATCAATATAGATAGGTTCATCATGGAGTAATAATGGTTTTCCTGGTTCACTTTCTTTTAAAGTAAACATTGAAAATCTAGTTTTAAATTTGTTTTGTTTAATTTTTTCAAGGGCTTGTTTACCTATAAAATCTACATCTTTTTTATTGCTAATAGTAAAAGCTAAACCTGCTTGATACTGGTTTTCTTCAGGGGAAATATCATGCCCCCAATGTAAAAATCCGCTTTCCATTCGCATAATATCCATTGCATGCATTCCACAATTAGAAAGATTAAAATCTTTACCTTTTTCTATAAGTAATTCGTATATTTTTTTTGCATCTTTAAGATCTACATATAGCTCGTAGCCTAATTCACCTACATATGATAATCTTTGTGTCCAGATTTTAACACCATCAATTGTAATAAACTTTGCAAATCCAAATTTAAATTGATCATTTTCAAAATTATCTTCGCTTAATGTTTTGAGTAAATCTCTACTTTTTGGACCAAACAAACCAAATACACATAAATCATCTGTAATATCTTTTAACTCAATATTTTTTGAAAGATGTTTGTTAATATGAAATTTATCTCTCTCTCTTGTTGCTGCAGAACTGATTATTCTAAAATGATTTTTATCAACACATACAACTGTTAAATCAGTCTCTATTCCACCATCTGAATTTAACATATGTGTATAGACACATTTACCAGGCTCATTTTTAATGTTTGCAGTACAAATTTTCTGCAGTTCTTGATGTGCTTTATCTGATTTTATTTCAAACTTAGAAAAAGGAGTTAAGTCAAATAAACCAACATTTTTAAGTGTATTATTTGTTTCATATTCAGCAGATGGATACCAGCTTTGATAATTATAACTATATTCATACTCAGCCTTTTCTCCATCTAGAGCAAACCACATAGGTCTTTCATAGCCACCTGAAACACCAAAACATGCACCAAAACTTTTTAGATTATCATGATGAGGTAAAGTTTTAATATTTCTAGATGTTTTATGCTGCTTAAATGGCCAATGCATTCCATACAAATCTCCTAAGGTCTCTGTAATCCTTTTTTTAATAAAACCCAACTCCGAATGAAATTTTTGAAATCTTTTTATATCGTAGCTAAAAATATCTTCATTAATGTGGCCAGTCATTAACCATTCTGCGGTAACTTTACCAACGCCTCCTCCACTCCCTATTCCAATACTATTTAACCCACAACAAACAAAAAAGTTTTTAACTTCTGGCACTTCTCCTAATAATGTATTTGTATCAGGTGTAAAAGACTCTGGTCCTGAAAAGAATTTTCTAATACCAGCAGACTCTAAAACTGGAAATCTTTTAATAGCAGAGGCTAAATAAGGTTCAAAATGTTCAAAATTCTCTTGAAACTCACCAAAAGAAAAATCTTCTGGTACTTTGTTTGTCTTATCCCAGGCGGGAATAGAATTTCCCTCAAAAATACCAACTAATATTTTACCTGCATCCTCTTTAATATAAGTTCGATTATCGAAGTCTCTAATTACAGGTAATGTTTTAGACAAATTTTCTATTGGTTCAGTAATAATATAAAAGTGCTCCGCTGGATAAAGTGGGATACTTACTCCAGCTTTTTCTCCAATTTGTCTTGACCACATTCCAGATGCTAAAACAATATATTCACATTCAATTTTTTGACCATTAACTTTTACTCCTGAGATTTTTCCATTTTTAGTTAAAATTTCATCTACTGGAGATTTTTCAAAAATTTGTGCTCCCTCTTTTCTCGCAGCTTTAGCTAACATATGAGTAACACCTGATGGATCAGCAGCACCATCTCCGGGCATTAAAATTCCTCCAATAACTTCATCGGTATTAATAATTGGATAATCTTTTTTAATTTGATTTTTATCTAAAATTCTTACATCAACATCATAAAGTTGTGCAGTTGTTGCTTGTCTTTGAAGTTCTTGCCATCTTCCTTTGTTTTGAGCAATAGAAAGTGCACCGTTTAATCTTAAACCTGCAGAATGATCAACTTCCTTTTCAAGTTTTTTATATAAATCTAATGTATATTTTCTTATTTTTGTTATTGCAGCTGTTGGACCTAATTGACTTACCAATCCTGCTGCATGCCATGTTGTTCCTGATGTTAACTGATCTCTTTCTAAAAGAATCGTATCTTTCCAACCAAATTTTGCTAAATGATAAGCAACAGAACAGCCTACTACACCACCCCCAATAACAACAACCTTAGTGCTACTTGGTAGTTTTTTTTCCATTTAATTAATTTTTGATAGCTTCTCCAGGATCAAGATATTCGTGTCCAAATACATCTGCAACTGCTTTATAAGTCACATGGCCTTTATGAACATTTAATCCTGCTAAAAAGTTTTTATCTTCCCCTAAAGCTTTTTGGTAACCTTTGTTAGCTAATTTTACTAAAAAAGGAAGTGTTGCTTTATTTAAAGCTAATGTTGAAGTTCTAGGAACTCCACCAGGCATGTTTGCTACACAATAATGAACAACATCATCAACTATGTACGTTGGGTCACCATGAGTTGTTGGCTTGCTAGTTTCAACACACCCTCCTTGATCTATTGCTACATCAACTATTACAGAACCTCTTTTCATTAATTTTAACATATCTTTTGTAACTAATTTTGGTGCTTCAGCTCCAGGTATAAGTACACCCCCAACTACTAGATCTGCTTCTGCAATTAAATTATTTAAATCTATTTTATCACTTTGTTCAGGAATAATTTTATCACCAAACATTTCAACTAATTGATTGAGTCTTGCTTCTGATTTATCAACTATATGAACTTTAGCTTGCATCCCTGTTGCTATAACTGCAGCATTTTCCCCAACTACTCCACCACCTAAAATAACAACTGTTCCACCAGTTACTCCTGGCGCACCTCCTAATAAAAGACCTCTGCCTTTTTGATTTTTTTCTAAACAATGTGCTCCTGCTTGAACAGACATTCGTCCTGCAACAGCACTCATAGGTGCAAGCAAAGGAAGTCTACCGTTATCATCAGTCACAGTTTCATAAGCAATATTAATACTTCTAGATTTAATTAATCCCTCTGTAAGTTCTTTTGCAGCAGCTAAATGAAGATAAGTATAAACAATTTGATTTTCTCTAATCATATCTACTTCAACTTTTTGAGGCTCTTTTACTTTAACAATTATTTCAGCATCATTAAAAATGTCAGCTGCACTGCTAGCTATTTTAGCACCAGCTTTTGTATATTGATCATTATCAAAACCAGCTTCAAAACCACCATTATTTTCAACTAAAACTTCGTGACCTTGAGATATTAAAGTTTTTACACTTTCGGGTGTTAACCCAATTCTATTTTCTTGAGGTTTTATTTCTTTAGGTACGCCTATCCGCATTATCTCTATCTGTGTTAATTATAGATATTTTAAATATAAACTAACTAGTTTTTTTGGTTCTTTTGATAATTAGTGATACCTGTTCTTAATTTATCAATAATCTCATCGATATGTTTTTTTTCACATATAAATTGTGGAGCAATGATTAAACAATCACCTGTCGCTTTGAAATTTACTCCAGCTTCATAACATGATTTAAAAGTTTCATATCCAGCTTTACCAGCTTTTGTGTTAAGTTTCATATCTATACCACCCATCATTCCATAACCTCTAATATTTTCAACAGATTCTAAATCTTGAAGTGAAAATAAACCTTTTTGAAAATAAGGTGCTAAATCTTTTGCTCGATTAAAAATGTCTTCTTTTTCGAAAATATCTTGAACAGCTAATGCAGCAGCCACAGCTACTGGAATTCCTGAATAGGTATATCCATGAAATAATTCTACTGATCCCATTGGAGATGCATCCATAACAGAGTTATATATTTCATCTTTACAAGCAACTACACCCATTGGAACTACACCATTTGTTGTAGCTTTAGCCATTGTCATAATATCTGGAGTTACACCATATTCTATACTAGCAAAAGAAGAACCTGTTCTTCCCCATCCAGTAATCACTTCATCAAAAATTAAAAGTATCCCATGTTTATCACAAGTCTCTCTTAATTTTTGTAAATAACCTTTTGGTGGAACCAATGTTCCTGTGGATCCAGCAATTGGTTCAACAATACATGCCGCTATATTTTCTGGACCAAAATTCATTGCTATTCTCTCCAAATCATCAGCTCTATCTGCTCCAGTTTCGGGTTGACCGCTTACAAACTTATGTTCATCTAAATGAGTGTGTCTCATATGTTGAACTCCTGGCATGAGAACACTTGCAAAAGTTTTAACATTATTAATCATTCCCCCAACTGAAATACAACCAATGTTCATTCCATGATAGGCACGCTCTCTTCCTACAAATCTAAATCTCTCTGCTTTACCTTTGGATCTATGATAAGCAATTGCAATTTTTAGAGCAGTCTCAACTGCTGTTGATCCACAAATAGTATAAAATATTTTATTTAAATCACCTGGTGTATGTTTTGAAATTTTTGTTGCTAATTCAAATGAACCACCAAAACCTTGTTGGAATGGTTGAGCATAATCTAAAGTTTCTAATTGTTTTGTAACTGCTTCTGTTATTTCTTTTCTTCCATGACCAAGAGGATTACAAAACAAACCCGAGCTTGCATCAATTTGGGTTTTTCCATGGTGTGTTTTTAGATAGACACCTTTTGCTTCAGTAATCAATCTAGGATTTTTTTTAAAGTCTTTATTGGATGTAAAAGGCATCCAATGTTCATTTAGAGAATTTGGAATATTTGTTCTATTTTCTGAGCTCATAATTAATTAATATTTAAGTATTTTTAAATTCATAGACTAAATTTGGTTGTTTACTAGAAATTTATTAAAACTCAAATTGAACTAATCATACTATACAACTTTTAATTGTACAATTGAAAAATTTGCAATTCTGCTTCCAGATATAATTTGTTTTACTTCTATTCAAAATTGAATTTAAATATCTACAATTAAATAATTAAAGATAGGGGAATAAATGAAAAAAATAATAAGTTTTCTTCTAGGATGTTTTGTAGCTCTTAACTTAAGTATTTCTGCTGCTAATGCGGCTGCTAATGAAGTCAGAGTTGCTTATTTTCTAGAATGGCCAAGTCCAAATTTAGAAGATATGCAAAAAAAAGCATTCGCTAAAGCTCTTGGTGTTCCAGTTAAATGGACAAATTTCACAAACGGTGGAGCAATGACTGATGCTATGCTTGCAGGAGATATAGACATTTCTTATTCTCAAGGTTTAGTACCTTTCATTAACGCTGTTAAATCTAAAGCACCAATTAAACTAGTTGATATTGCTATGGAATACGGAATGGGAGGAACAACTTGTGTTACTTCTAATGCTTCTGGAATTACAAAAGCAAATGCTACTGAATTAGAAGGTAAGAAAGTTGCTGTTCCATTAGGAACAATGGCTGAATACGTTTTTGATGAAAGTATGAAAGTTGTTGGAGCTGATAGAGGCAAAATGGATATTATTCAAATGGATCCTGAAGAGGGAGCTGCTGCATTAGTAAGTGGTGATGTTGTAATGGCATGTTTATTTGGTGGTAACTCAATTAAAGCTGCTACTGCTGTTGGATCTAGATTACTTACTGTTCAAGAAGCAAGAGATGCTGGTATCCTAGGTATTGATATCACTTCAGTAACTACAAAGTTTATGAAGGAAAATCCTGGAATGCTTAGAACTTTCATAGAAGTAACTCATGAAGCTAACGCAAGATACAAAGCTGGTAAAGCGGATATGAATGCGATGTCAAAAGCTTCAGAAATGAAAGTTGCTGATATGAAAGAAACTTTAAGTGGTTTTAAATTTCTTTCACCAGAGGAAACTAAACAGTCTATGGAAAAAGGAAATCTTAAGGCGTTTCTAGATGGTATGGGAACTCCAAGAGGAAATGTAGATACTAGTTTCTTACCTTTATAATCTAAAGGTATTTAAATTTTAAGTAGGCGCCAATTTTATTAAATTGGTGCCTATTTTTTTAATAAAAATTTTTATATAAAGTCATTTTATGAGTGATCTAATTTCTCAAAATCTTAATATGATTTTTAAGACTCCAAAAGGAGAAACAGTTCACGCTTTAAAAGATTTAAATTTTACACTTAAAAAAGGAGAACTTCTTACAGTTCTTGGTCCATCTGGTTGTGGGAAAACAACTTTACTTAATATCACTGCAGGGTTTATCAGACCAACTTCAGGTGTTATCACTTTAAATAATAGAGAGATTGATGGCCCTGGTGTTGAAAGAGGAATGGTTTTTCAACAAGGAGCTTTATTTGAATGGTTAACTGTTGCAGAGAATGTAAACTTTGGATTAAGAATGAAGAAAGAAGATCCTATACAAACTGCAAAAAAAGTAGGTGAGTGGTTGGAAATTGTAGGTTTACAAGGATTTGGTAATACTCCAACCTATCAGTTATCAGGAGGAATGCAGCAAAGAGTTGCTCTAGCAAGATGTCTTATTAATGATCCAGATTTAATTTTAATGGATGAACCATTAGGTGCCCTTGACGCATTAACTAGAGAAAAAATGCAGTCTTTAGTTTTAAAAATTTGGAAAGAAACAGGAAAAACAATCATCTTAATTACTCACTCAGTTGAAGAAGCTTTATTACTTGGTGAAAGACTTTACGTAATGGCTCCAAGACCAGGCCGTATACATAAAGAATACAATCTACCTTTTGCTTCGATGGGATTAAAAGAAGATTTAAGAGAAATTAAAAAAAATAAGGATTTTTCTACAAAGCGTGAAGAAATATTAGAAATGATTTGGAATATGGAAGAAGAAATTATGGGGAAAGATATTTAAATGCTTACTCAAATAGTAACTTTTTTGATTTTTGTAGCAGTTATAGGCTGTATTCTTTATGGAAGAAAACTAATTAGAACTGAAAAAGTTGATGCAGTGTTTGGTAATCCTGAAAGAGCATTAGGTGGTACGCATTGGGTTATTGTAGGAAGCAGCTTTCTTCTTTTAGTTTGGCTTTATTATTCTTGGGATATTGCAAAAGGATTTTATCCAAAATCTGCTAACGAACTTTGCCAAGTAGCAAAAGTAAATGACTCATTGCTAGGTTTAAAATATCAATTTCCTATTGAAGAAAGGGAATTCAAAAGCACGTCTCAAATCAAGAAAGAAAATAAAAACCTTAATCTAATTTTAAACGAAATACAAAATTCTCAAGAAATAGATAATCAACAAAAAACAGTTCTTGCAGGATTTATAAAGAAAACAAATCAATTAATTCCATTATTAACAAATGAAGATTTGATTGAAAACGAAACCAAGCAAAAGATTAATGATATTACAGGTAAAATAAACCTTTTAACTGAAAATTTTCAAAAACCAGATTATCCATTTGAAACTGAACAGGAGCTTAATGAAAGACTTAAAGCTGTAAGTGAAGAAGGTGGATGGGGAATTGTAAAAGTACAATCAGGAACTGGTTCCATAGAAAATACTATGGAAGTACCCTTAATTCCAGCAACTGATAGAGGTTTAAAATTTCATACTGCTGCACAAGAATTAAACTTAATTAGCGATGAATTTTTTAAACTAAGAAATCATAATCCTCAATTTAAAAATCAAATCAAACAACTTAAAGATGATATTAAATCTTATAGAAATGATCTAAGTGACAGTGAGGAAGTGGCATCTACCTATGCAAAAAATATTGTAAAGATTGCAAGAAGAATAGAATTTGCCAGTATATATCCGCCAAATGCATTAAACAAAATGCAAAATGCTATTATTAAATTTGATAATGCACAATTAAAAATACAAGGTGGTCTAAGATTAATAGATATTTTATTATTCCCAGCCGGAACAATAGTTGCTAGTGGTCCAAGTTGTTCTGAACAAGGTTCTGGTAGATGGCTTCCAAAACCATCTGATACTTTTAACAAGTTTATATTAATGTCAAAACCAAGCGTTGGTTACAAAGATATACCTCTTCTTTGGATAGATATGGTTGATGTCAGTAAAATGATTGGATTTATTTTACCAGATTGGATAGCAGATATTTTACCTGGTGAATATCCAGTTCATACTAAAGATGGAATTGTAAAAGAAAATTTCAAAGGTAATGTTTTAAAAGTTGTAACAGGTGATTTCAAATTATTTAAGGTGCCAGTGCCTTACGGACACATTTGGGATTCATTTTTGAGAGTTTTTCTAGGATTAGTGTTTGGAATAATCATTGGTGTACCACTAGGTTTATTTATGGGACTAAATAGATTTGCCAAAGGTTTTTTTGATCCTTTGATTGAACTTTATAGACCTGTCCCCCCTTTAGCTTGGGCACCACTAATTATTTCTGTATTGGGTATAGATAACACTGGAAAAGTATTTCTTTTATTTATGGTTTCTTTATCAATTATGATTATTTCAGCCAGAGCTGGTGCCTCGGGGACTCAACTTTCTAAAATTCATGCTGCTCATTCATTGGGGGCATCTAAACGACAAATATTAAGGCACGTAATATTTCCTAATTCATTACCAGAGATCCTTACTGGTATAAGAGTTGCAGTAGGTATGTGTTGGGGAACTTTAGTTGCAGCAGAGTTTTTAGCAGGTACAACGGGTATTGGATTTGTAGAAAACGTTGCAAAAAAATATTTTCAATATGAAGTGATTTGGATAACAATATTTATAATGGGTATGCTTGGATTATTGTTTGATATCACTTTGAGAAAAATTATAGATAAAACAATCCCATGGCGCGGAAAAGGATAGTTTGAAAACGGATATTTTAAAAAAAGAAGTTATTAAAATCTTTAAAAAATTTGGCTTAAACAATAATCATGCTTTAATTTCGGCTAATGCTTTAATCAATGCCGAGTTAGTTGGTGCCTATGGGCACGGTCTTTCAAGATTAAAAATGTATTGTGAAAGAATTTCTAAAAAAGTTATTAATCCAAAACCTAAAATTAAGATTAAAAAGATTTCACAATCTATCTCACTAGTAGATGCAAATAATAGTATAGGTTTTATAGCTGCAGATGTTGCTATAAAAAAAGCAATTCAAAATGCAACTAAAACAGGGATAGGAATGGTTGCAGTAAAAAATAGCGGTCATTTTGGTCTTTCAGGATACTATGCAGAGCAAGCAGTAAAAAAAAATCTGGTTACTATGATTTATACAAGTGCACCACCAGCAGTAGCTCCGCATGGAGCATTAAAAAGTTTATTTGGTACTAACCCGATTTGTTTTGGAACTCCTACAGGTTCAAAGATTCCATTTATTTTGGATACCTCTATTTCAATGATTAATAGAGGAAAGATAAGAGTAGCTGCAAGAAATAATCAAAAAATTCCAGAGGGTGTTGCTTTAGATAAATTTGGTAAACCTACAACAGATGCAAAAAAAGCTCTAAAAGGAGTTCAATTACCTATTGCTGGTTTCAGAGGTTCAGGATTAGCTTGGATGGTTGATATTTTAAGTGGTGTATTAACGGGTAGTAATCATGCTGGCCGAGTTAAAGATCCATTTGATGATTTTTCAGGTCCACAAAATATTGGCCATTTATTTATCACATTTAAAACAAATTTATTTGTGAAGGATTATAATAGTAGAATTAAAAATAATATTAAAACAATTAAAAAATTACCGAAAATTAAAGGTGTAAAAAATATTATGTACCCTGGTGAAAATAAATTTAAAAGGTTCAAAATAAATTCAAAAAAGGATATCAAAATTTCAGAAACAATTAAAAAAGACTTAAAAATACTTAAGAATTAAATTTATGCTATCAAATAAAGAAATAGTCTGTCCAAATAACCTTTTAAATGTTGCTCATAAAAAAAAGGGTGTTAAAGCAGCAATAGTTAACGCAGGTAAACCACTACCTATGCTTTCAATACAAGATGCTGTAAATGAGAATTTAATAGAGCCAATTTTTATCGGTGATGAAAAAGAAATTTTAAAATGTGCTGAAGATTTAAAATGGGATATTTCTAATTATGAAATTATAAACGAACCTGTTGAAAATAATACTGCACCAATAGCTGCAAAATTAGCAAAAGAAAAAAAAGTGAGAATTATTGTCAAAGGACATATTCATACTGATGTTTTAATGAAAGAAGTTTTAAAAAGAGAATATGATTTATTAGGAAAAACTAGACTAAGTCATATCTGGCACATGACTATTGATAAAGAAAGCAAACCATTAATAATTACTGATGGAGCATTAAATGTATTGCCAAATATAAAAACAAAAATGCACATTTTGAAAAACGTAATAAATTTTTCAAATAGAATCGGAATTGATAAGCCAAAAGTTGCTATTCTTTCTGCTACTGAAGAAGTGCTAGATAGTGTTCCAAGTTCAAAAGAAGCAGCTGAAATAACCAAACTAGCTAATGAAGATAATTTAAATGCAGATGTTTTTGGTCCACTTGCTTTTGATAATAGTATTTCAAAAAAATCAGCATCAATTAAAGGAATAAAAAATATTGTAGCTGGTGAAGCTGATGTTTTATTGGTTCCAAGTGTAGAAACAGGAAACGCTTTAGTTAAAATGTTAATATATTTCTGTGGAGCCTGTGCTGCAGGAGTTGTAATTGGTGGTAAAGTACCAGTGGTAATTACAAGTCGATCAGATGAAGCACCTGCTAGATTAGCCTCGATAGCTGCTGCAGTGGTAGCTTTAGATTAATAGTTTCATTGAAAAAAAAACTAATTTGCATTAAATAGTCCCATTAATTCAAAAAAACTATGACAATTACTTATTTAAAAAAATCCCCTAAGACATCCTCTACAGATGATACTAAAACTACTGAGATAGTTAAAAATTTATTAAAAGAAATTGAAAATTCAAAAGAAGATGCATGTATCAATTTAACTAAAAAATTCGATAAATACGACGGTGAAATTATTGTTTCTAAAGAAAGAATTGAAAAAATCAAAAAAGAGTTAGATCAAAAAACAAAAGATGATATTCAATTTTCTCATGAAAGAGTAAGAAAATTTGCTGAAGCCCAATTAAAAAACTATGGTCAAGATTTTGAAGTAGAACTTTCTCCAGGATTGTTTGCTGGTCAAAAATTAATACCAGTCAACACTGCTGGCTGTTATATACCTGGCGGACGTTACGCACATATAGCCTCTGCTGTTATGAGTGTAACAACAGCAAAAGTTGCTGGAGTAAAAAAAATTATTGCTTGTAGTCCTCCCAAAGAAGGCGTTGGGGCTCATCCAGCAATTGTTTATACAGCTGATTTGTGTGGTGCTGATGTAATACTAAATTTAGGTGGAGTTACTGGTATTGCTGCAATGACTAATGGATTATTTAAAAATCCACCTGCAGATATATTGGTTGGTCCAGGAAATCAGTTTGTTGCTGAAGCAAAAAGAATTTTATTCGGAAAAGTTGGAATTGATTTGTTTGCCGGTCCAACAGAAATTGCTGTAATTGCGGATGATAAAGCAGATGCCGAAATGGTAGCGGTAGACTTAGTGGGTCAAGCTGAACACGGATATAATTCTCCTGCTTGGTTATACACAACCAGCAAAAGACTAGCTGAAGAAGTATTAAAAAGAGTTCCAGAATTGATTGCTGAATTACCTGAAGTTCCAAGAACAAGTGCTGAAGCAGCATGGAGAGATTATGGAGAAGTTATACTTTGTGATACTGATGAGGAAATGGCTACTATAAGTGATGAGTACGCACCTGAACATCTAGAAGTACAAACTCAAAATCTTGAATGGTTTCATAAAAGATTAAAAAATTATGGGTCACTATTTATTGGTGAAGAAACAACTGTTGCCTATGGAGATAAATGCTCTGGCACAAATCATATCTTACCAACAAAAGGTGCTGGTCGTTACACAGGTGGATTGTTTGTAGGAAAATTTATTAAAACATTAAGTTTTCAAAGAATGACAAAAGAGTCTACAAAATCTGTTGGAGCAGCCTGTGCAAGGATTTCAAGATACGAGGGTATGGAAGCTCACGCTAGAACAGGTGATGCAAGACTAAGAAAATACGGTTTTTCTAATTAATTTTCTGGAATAAAAATTAAACACAATCCATTATTACAAAATCTTTTTCCAGTAGCAGTTGGACCATCTAAAAAAACATGACCATGATGAGCACCGCAGTTTGCGCAATGATATTCAACTCGCTTCATACCAAAAGAATAATCTATTTTTGTTTTAAACGCTCCTGGTAACGCTTCTGAAAATGAAGGCCACCCTGTTCCACTATCAAATTTTGAATTAGATGCAAATAGCTTAGCATTACAGTTTGCACAGTGGTAAAATCCCTCTCTATCTTCTTTAAGTAAATCACTTGTAAAAGCTCTTTCTGTACCTTCATTAAACATTATATTTTTTTGAGCTTTTGAAAGATTTGGATTAATAATTTTTTTAGTGGCTGAGTATAAAAATTTGTAAGGAAAAGAAAAGAAAATTAAAAATGAAATCCCAATTGTTTTTAAAAACTTTCTTCTAAAAAACATTTCAAATTAACTTAAAATTTTTTCAGCCTTTTTCTCTCTAGCTTTATTTTTTTTATAATCTAGTTTGGCCTTTTTTAGATTTATTAAATCTGCAAATTCATGATTGACATCTCTATGTCCTGCCTCATCATCTCTGATTACTCTAACTACATCTTTGAGAGTAGCATGAAGTGGTAAGTTCCAATAGTTAATAGCAATTAAAGGAGCTGGTTGATCTGGAATTGTTCCCGCTTCAAGTTCATTTAAATACTCTGTGTAACTGATTACCGCCTCTTCTTCAAAGTAACCAACAATTCTATGAGCAGTTCTTTGAGAAATTAAGTATATAATAGCATATGTAAGAATAAAAATAAATTGAGCAATCATTATTATAAATCTTTCAAGAGCAGTTGGTTTTGCAATATGAATGAAAGTCATTAAGTGCATTCTTTCATTTTCAGCTTCATCCAAAAGAGTCTTTATCCAACCTTTATCATTCTCCATTTTTCTAAGAGATTTAAGATGTAACAACATTCCTGCTACCATACCTGGAACAGCAGCTACAGTCTCTAAAACAACAGCTCTATGGCCATATCTTTTTTTAAAAAAAGTATCTGCTAGCAACCTTAAAAATTTAGTAAAAGATAAAGCAACCTTGTCACTAAAGTTTTTTGGTTGAAAATGTTTATTTAAATCGCTCATACTTTTAAAATAGTTACTAATAGAGAATTTAACATGTGCTATAATTGTCACTTAAAAATGTTATTAATCAAAGAAAATATACTGTTTCTTTAACTATATAAATTGTAAGCAAGGACATAAAGCCAATTATAAATATATTAATATATTTCCATGTTTTATGACTCTGGGCATATTTTGAAAAGTAAACAGATAAATAACCTAGCAGAAAGAAAAATATAAATGATGCAATTGATGCACCAGCACCAAAATAAATTTTTTCATCAAAAAGAAAATTTTTTGAAAAATTTCCTAAAAAGAAAACTGTATCAGAATAAACATGTGCATTTAGATAAGTAAAACCAAGTGTCTTTAATAAAATCTCAAAACTAGAAATATCTTTAAATTCGCTATTAAAATTAACATTAATTTTTAATGATTTGATTTTAGAGTATATAAAATAAATTAAAAAAATTATTAATGAGATATTTAAAACTAATTCTACAAATAAATTAAAATATTGATGAAAAAAATGAAACAAAAGAATACCAGAAAATATTAATAATAAATCTGATAAAGAGCAAACTATACAGACTAAAAATACATATTGTTTTTTAAGCCCTTGCTCTATTACAAAAATGTTTTGTGCACCTATTGCTAATATTAAACTAAGCCCGGTAAAAAAACCTAATACCAGGTATTCCATCTAAATTCAGATTATTCTGAATTAGCCGTTAATGTTTTAATCTCTAAAATATTTTCGTTAGGATCTTTTACAAAAAAAGTTTCCTGCTCATATTTTGTTCCTTTAAATCTAAGATAAGGTTCATCGTAATATTTTGCCCCTTTTTCTTTTAATCTATTTTTTAAAGTATCAAAATCTTTTCTAGATAAATGTACCCCGAAGTGTGGGACTGAAACATTTCCCATATCAACGTCGTGTCTTTCGCTATCTAATTTATGTTCACTTGCATGAAGTGTTAATTCATTTCCCCAAAAATCAACATCAGCCCATTCTTGAGCAGAGTTATCAAGTCGGCAACCCAAAGTTTCGCTATAAAACTTTTTTGCTGTTTCTAGATCTCCACAAGGGATTGCTAGATGAAAACAATTAGTGTTTTTGTACATAATTTCTCCTTTAAATACTGTTTAAAATAACTATATAAGCATTAATTATTTTTATCAAGCTGACAAATACTTATGAATGACTTTTTACAATCTATAATAGATAGAGATCCTGCGGCAAAATCAAAGTTAAGTTTAATTTTAACTTACCCAGGAGTTAAAGCTATTTTTTTTCACAAGATAGCTAATTTTTTTGCTATCGCTAAGTTTGATTTAATCGCAAGAATCATTTCACAACTTTCACGATTCTTAACAGGTATAGAAATTCATCCTAAGGCTAAAATTGGAAAAAATTTATTTATTGATCATGGAATGGGGGTGGTCATTGGAGAAACATCAGAAATTGGAGAGAACGTTACAATCTATCATATGGTAACTTTAGGGGGTATTGCTCCAAGTATAAACTCTGATAGCCAAAGAGAAATAAAAAGACATCCAACATTAATGGATAATGTTGTTGTTGGCTCTGGTGCTCAAATATTAGGTCCAGTTATAATTGGAAAGAATGCTAAAGTTGGAGCTAACGCAGTTGTTACAAAGAACGTTCCAGATAACGCAGTAATGATTGGCATA
This sequence comes from Pelagibacteraceae bacterium AG-345-O09, assembly GCA_003281725.1. Classification (GTDB taxonomy): domain Bacteria; phylum Pseudomonadota; class Alphaproteobacteria; order Pelagibacterales; family Pelagibacteraceae; genus Pelagibacter. The sequence goes on from QCBC01000001.1 coordinate 77,339, forward strand.
CCTGCAAGAAATGTTGGTACAACTTCTGGTGAATTTAAACCCTATGCTGTTACAGAAGACTCTAAAGAAAATGGTAATGAAAAATAATCAAGAAGATTTTATTTCTGGAATTGGAAATACTCCTTTAATTAGATTAAGAGCAGCTTCAGAAATTACTGGATGTAATATTTATGGCAAAGCTGAATTTTTAAATCCTGGTGGCTCTGTTAAAGATAGAGCTGCTTTGGCTCTTATTAAAGATGCTCAACAAAAAAAATTGATTTCCAAAGGTGGTATTGTAATTGAAGGTACTGCTGGAAATACTGGTATAGGCTTAGGACTATTAGGTAATTCTCTTGGTTATAAAACTATTATTGTAATGAATGATAATCAAACCCAAGAAAAAAAAGATACTTTAAGAAACTTAGGTGCTGAATTAAGATTAGTACCAGCCAAACCTTATAAAGATGATAATAATTTTGTTAAAGTTGCAGCTAGATTAGCTGATGAATTAAGACCCACAAATAACAATGGAGTAGTCTGGGCTAATCAATTTGATAACACCGCTAATGCCAAAGGTCATTATGAAGGAACTGGAAAAGAAATTTGGGAGCAAACTGAAGGTAAAGTAGATGGTTTCGTTTGTTCTTCTGGAACTGGTGGAACGATTTCAGGTGTAAGTAATTTTCTAAAAGAAAAAAATAAAGATGTAAAAATTTATTTGTCAGATCCAAAAGGATCTTCTCTTTATAACTATATTAAAAATGGAGAGTTGAAGTCTGATGGAAATTCTATAACTGAAGGAATTGGATCTAGTAGAGTTACTAAAAATTTTGGTAATGCAAAAATTGATGATGCGTATTCAATAGATGATAATGAAGCTTTACCTATCCTTTATGATTTAATTCAAAATGAAGGATTAAGTTTAGGGACAAGTTGTGGAATTAATATCGCTGGAGCAATCAGATTAGGAAAAGAATTAGGGCCTGGAAAAACTATTGTAACTATCCTTTGTGATAGATCAGATAAATACAACTCAAAGATGTTTAACAAATCATTTTTAGAGGAAAAAAACTTACCTATTCCTAGTTGGTTATAATATCGCATAGCTGCTATGTAACAAAACTGATACTTTTTAGGCATATATTTAATTATCGTAAAAATTAATAAAGATTAGTGGAGATCTTTATTTGAATAGAGATACAATGCTAAAAAAAAATATTTTAAAAATATTTGCTACTTATTGTTTAGCAATTCTAATATCTACTGCATCATTGGCTGGTATGAGTGACAACGATAAGTCTAAAGCTTGGGACTGTGTTGGTATTTATATGGCTAACTACTTTCTTCCATCTGGTGAAACATTTGAATACGCTATGAAAGAAAAATCTATATCAACTGTAAAAGTTTTAAAATCTTACGCTCTTGAAATAGGTATTCCAGAAAAAGAGTGGGATGAAGGAGTTAATAAAGCAGTGGATAAACATTATGGATCGAAATATGACAAAGCTAAAACTGACAAATGTCATTCTTATGTTGAAGCGTTAGTTCCTAATGGGGCTGAAAGAGTTAAAAAAGTAATTCAAACTTTATATTAAATATTAATAAAAAAGGAGAAAAAAATGGAAAAAGAAATGTTAGTAGTAGCTAAATTAAAAGAAGGTATGTTTGAAAAATTTATGGGATTCATGCAATCACCTGAAGGTTTAGCTGAAAGAGCTAAAGTTGCAATTGTAGAAAAAACTATTGGAACGGTAACCCCAGATAAAAGTACTGTAATGTTTAAGATATTTTGTACTGATGAGCCTGCATTACATAAATTTATTGAAGGAACTGAAGTATCAAAGCCTATCATGGATGCTGTTTTAGATAGCTATTCAATCTATGATTTAACAAAAGTAAAATAGGAGAAATATGAAAAATTATATAGTAACACACACTTTTAAATCTAAAGAGGCAAAAGCTAAAATGATAGAAGTTACTGGTTCGATGTCTATGGAAGATATGACTAAGGCAATGACAAGTGACAATGCAAAATGTCAAATGAGCTGGAATACACCAGGTGATAATTTAACAATGTATTGTTGGTGGAAAGGTACTGATCCAGATGCAATTAATAAACAATTAGAGTCTATGAATGATTTCTATGAACCTCATAAATTTGTTGAGTGCACAGATGATATTATAGATTTTAATGCTAAATAAAAATGCCTAAACTTTGACTAAATAAGGAAAAACAATGAAGGTAATTTATACTAGAACAATGAGAGTGAAAGATGATGGTTTAGGAAAAGCTATGGAAATTGGAAAAGGATTGGCGGCAGTAAGAAAAAAACATTATCCTAACCATGATGTCTATTTTTCTTTTCAAATGGGTGGAGATCCAAGAACAATAAGAGAAACTTTAATTGGAACTATGTTTGAAGGTGATAATGATGCTGACGCTAACATGTCTGCAGATCCTGAATATATAAAACTTTTAGAGCAATTAAAAGAAGTAGCCATAGAAGGTACTATTGAAGACGAGATTAGACCAATATTTAGCTAAAGGACTTAAATTATGTTAGAAAAATTTAATGGAATAATTTACTTAGCAATATTTTTAATTCATTTTATAGGGTTTGCTTATTATGGTTTTAGATGTGTTTTTCAAACACAATCTTTTTTAAATCAGTATGGAATGCATGATACCGGTGCTGGTATAGTCAGATTTTTTGGTTCTATATTCATTGGATCAACCGTAATGGCAATTTACGTGGGATTTATAAGACCTAATGGATTAGAAGCTACTTGGGCATTCTTTAATTTAATATTCTTGCAAAATCTATCAGCTTTTATTGTTGGTTTTTATAGTACAAAAATAAATAAACTTGGACATACTGATAAAACTTCTGATGAAGCTATTTATGCTCCATTAGTTTTAACTATTTTAAGTGCTGTCCTTTGTTACGGTCTAGCAGATAAAATATACATTTAACTTAAGAAAGGAAAATATTATGTCTTTATTAGCAAAAATGGACGCTGCTATGACAGCAAAAGATGAAGCTGCTATGAATGAGATTTTTCATGATGATTATAAATTTACAATGCATGCATCAGGAAAAATTATGGGAAAAACAGATGTAATTAAATGGGCGATGAGTGGAGACATCAATAAAGATAAAGTAAGAGTTCTTTTCGAGAATGATGAAATTGGAGTTGAACATTCTTTTGTAACATTCAATGACGGTAATAAAGAAGCAGTAATGGCTGTTTATAAATATAAAGATGGAAAAATTGTTAGTTTAGAAACTGGCGCTACTCCAATATCCAAATAAGTGAAAAGAATTTCATTTATTTTTTTATTTTTTATATTCTCATCATCTTTATTCGCTAATAATTACAAAGAAGAATTTGATAAATTATTTATTCAATTAAAAAGTGCGTCTAACTTTGAAAATTCTAAAAAAATAGAAAACAAAATTTGGAATTTGTGGACTACACATCCCTCTCAAAATAGATTGACGAAGCTTTTGTCAGAGGGCTCTTTATTGATGAATCAAAATAAGTTTGGGGAAGCTTACGATATTTTTACAAAAGTAATTAATAAAGATCCTAATTGGGCAGAAGCTTGGAATAAGAGAGCAACTGTACTTTATTTAATGGGTAAATATGAATTGTCACAGGCAGACATAAACAAAGTCCTTCAAATTGAAAAAAGGCATTTTGGTGCATTAACAGGACAAGGATTAGTTCAAATAGCTTTAAAAAATTATGAAAAAGCGATTGATAGTTATATTGAGGCTCATAAGATCCACCCTTACATGAAATCGCCTATGATTATGATTCAAAAACTTCAAATTGAATTACAAAAAAAAGCTATATGAAAGATATAGATTTCTATTTTTCAATAGGTAGTACTTATACTTATTTGTCTGTTACTAGAATTCTTGATGTTGAAAAAAAAAGTCAAGTAAAATTTAATTGGAAACCTTTTAGTGTAAGAATGATCATGAAAGAAATGAATAATATTCCTTTTCCAAAAGATAAAATTAACAAAGTTAATTATATGTGGAGAGATATTGAAAGAAGAGCTGAAGGATATAAATTTTTTGCAAAAACGCCTGTACCCTACCCTTTATCAGAATTTGATTTGGCAAATCAAATAGCTATACTTGGTTTAAAGATGGGTTGGGGGGTAGACTATGTAAGACTAACTTATAAAAAATGGTTTCAAGAGGGAAAGGAGCCTGCGGTGGAACCTAGTATCTCCGAAGTATGCAAGGAATTGAGTTTGAATAAAGATGAAATAATAATTGAGTCTAAAACTAAAGAAATAAAAGATGAATATTTTTCAAATACAGATACCGCTCGTGAAAATAAAATTTTTGGTAGTCCGTCATTTATGGTTGATAATGAACTATTCTGGGGTGACGACAGAATGGAAGATGCTATAAAGTGGGTTAAAAAATAATGTTTCCAAAAAAATATTCTAATCTTTTGTTTATATTGGTAATGGGTTTTGGAATGAGTCTGCTCATGACCTTAATTATAACTTATGTCAATACTGGATTAGATAGCGGTTATTTAAATAGATTCTTAAAAGCTTGGGCAGTTGGACTTCCGATTGCAATTACAGCTGCATTATTAGTTGGTCCTATTGCTAAAAAGTTTGTAGATAAAATAACTAAATAATCATATTCTCTGTAATGAGTGTTTTTTCAGGTTACATGTTTTTGGGACTTGGTATTTTAACTGGCATTAGTGCTAATAGTTTTGCTAAAATTTCAGATGGATTTTCAAAACTTAACCCCACTATTGCATGTCTAGTATTAATGTTTGTTTGTATGTTTTCTCTTTCAAAAGCAATGTCTGTAATACCCGTTGGCTTTACTTATGCGACTTACGGAGGATTAACAATAACTGCAGTTGCTGTTTTTGGTTTGATTAAATACAATCAGATGCCAAACCTTTATGGAATATTAGGGATCTCGTTAATAATAATTGGAGTAATTATATTAAATACTTTTGGTAAAACTACTTAGCAACAGGTTTCAATAATTTCAAAATTTTATTTTGAATTTTTGAATTGGTGGAGGCAACAATATTACCAGCTTTAATCGCATCATTATTATTCCAAGTACTTACTACACCACCAGCAGCTTTTATTATTGGAATTAAAGGATGAATATCCCATTTTTTATTTGCACATTGAATAACTACGTCTACTTTTCCCTCTGCAAGGTGAGAATAACTTAGAGCATCAGCACAGGGAAATTGCATTAACTTTAAAATTTTAGGTATTTTTTTTTGTTTGTTTAAGGGTAACATTCCATGAAAAGCAGCAGAAACTTTTATATTTCTCATTGAAACTTTTTTATTAACTTTTATTTTCTTTCTTTTTCCATTTTCAACTACATAAGCTAACTTATCTGAGGAATTAAAGTAAAATTTTCTAAGTACTGGATAATTGGCTAAACCAACTACAGGTGTGCCTTTATAATTTAGAGAAACTAAATTGCTCCAAGTAGGATTTCCTATTACATAGGACCTGGTTCCATCAATTGGGTCAATTATCCAAGTGTATTCACTTTTAGTTTTTTTATATCCAAATTCTTCACCGATCACCTGATGGTTTGGAAATTTTTTTTTAATCTCATTTCTAATAAATTTTTCAAACGCTTTATCTGAGGTTGTAACGGGATCATATCCCCTTCCCTTTAATTTATTTGAAACTTTAAAGGTTCTATTCAATTTAGAGTAATAAAAACTGGTTAATTTCCTTGCTAAATTTTCAAGAAATTTTGAATAAACTTTATAATCTTTAGAATTTAATATCTTCACAAATGACTAATACTATTTAATTACTATTGATTAAAGCTAAATTTTAAATAATCATTTAGAATCTTTATGAAAATTGAACTAAATGAAAATAAAGTTTTTTTGGAGAATCAGGGTTTAAAAAAAGAAATTCATCCTTTTTGGCTTAGAGAAAGAATTGATGGAAAAGATTACATAGATAAAATCACACAACAAAGACTTTTTGATCCAACTGAACTAAAGAATAACATTAAAATCGAAAAATTAAATTTAACAGATGGTTTTTTAGAGATTACTTTTAACGATGGAACTTACAATAAATTTAGCATCGAAAATATTTTAAAGGAGTTTACAAATAATAATTTTACTCAAAATATAGGAAAAGTTAAATGGGACTCCTCATTTAAAATTTCAAATAATTTTGATTTTGAGGAAAATATCTTTGAAAAGAGGAACATGTATGAAGCCCTTGTTCATTTTTATAAGTTTGGTTTTGTAATATTTAAAAAAGTTCCAACAAAAAATAATTTTATTGTAAATTTTGCAAATTCAATTGGAAGTGTTAGGAGAACAAATTTTGGAGAATTTTTTAATGTTAAGTCAAAACCCAATCCAAATGATCTAGCCTATACATCATTACCTTTAGCTCCTCATACAGACAATCCCTACAGAAATCCAGTGCCATGCATTCAGTTGCTACATTGTATCGAGAATGAGGTTAAAGGTGGTTTATCTACTTTAGTTGACGGTTATAATGTTAGTGAGAATCTAAAAAAAGATTATCCTGATTACTATAAAATTTTAACTGAAACAAAGGTGAGATTTCAATTTATTGATCAAAGTATTATTTTAGAAAACTGGTCAGAAATGATTAAAGTTGATCAAAATGGAAAATTTGAACAAGTAAGATTTAGTCCTAGGCTTGATTTTGTTCCTTTAATAGATAAAGAAAAATTAGAATTATTTTATTCAGCAAGAAAAAAAATATCTGAGCTATATAATTCAGATAAATTTCGTATTGAATTTAGATTAATTCCAGGTGATTTAATAATGATGGACAATCATAGACTTTTACATGGTCGAACTAGATACAATGCTAACGAGGGTAATAGATTTCTTCAAGGTTGTTATATTGATTACGATAGCACAGAAGGTAAATTAAAACACCTTAGGCGAGAATTAAATATTTAAATTTATTTTTTAAAACAGTTATTGACTAATATTGCCATCAGTATCCAAATTACAAATATTTCTCCATGTGTAAATGAATAGTCCGCACCGGCAAATCCTGCAACAATATTTATTCCATAAATAATTATTGTGGAGATAATAAGACTAGAAATTAAATTAATTAATCCACTTATATATTTCATAATTTAAATTTATATATATTTATGCTTAATTCAATTCTAAATTTAATGAGGAGCTCTAAATTTACTATGACAAGCCTTACAATTACTCCACATAAATTTTTGCAAGGTAGCTCTAACATCATCGCTAGACTCTATAACTTTAGCTAATTTAATCATGTCAGTAGAAGATTTTTTCATCAAACTATTAAACTCATCTTTATTTTCCCATATAATTGGTAAAGCTTCTGTTTTAAAACCTTCTTTTGTATTATCTGGAAAATATTCAAGTAAAATTAAGTAATTTTCACTCATTTCTTCCATTAAGCCTGAAGCCTTAACAAAATCACCTTTACTAGCAAAGGCTTGAACCTTTTTAGCAGTACTGTAATTTTTGCTAAATAATGCTTTTCTTCCTTTAATTATTTCTTCGACTGATAATTCAGAATATGCAGGTAAAGTAATTGAGGTTAGTGCAGCAATAAAGAAAATATATTTGATAAGATTTATGATATATTTAGACATCATATGAGGTTAATAAATAACTTAACAGAATATGGGTTTATTTCAAAAGCATTTCATTGGTTAAGTGCCGCAGCATTAGTTGTTCAAATACCATTGGGTTTCTATTTGGTTGATCTTGATTTTAATGAAACAAGATTAACTGTTGAAAGTATTCATGTTGTTATTGGTCTTTCGATATTTTATTTAACTATATTGAGGTTAATCTATAAAATTTTCAATCCAACTCCATCTTTGGGTAACAGTATCTTTCCAGGACAAAGATTAATAGCAAAAATGAACCATATATTTTTGTATATAACTATTTTGACTATTACTATTTCAGGTGCTTTTAAAAAATTATTTAATGGTGAAATACTTAACTTATTTTTCTTTAATCTAGAAATTAAAGATAATTTCGAATTAGCAGAACTATTTTATGATATCCATATAATTGCAAATTATTGTTTGATTGCCTTAATCTCATTACATATTTTAGCAGTAATAGCACATAAAGTTTTATTTAGAGAAAACTTACTAAAAAGAGTCTTATAAAATAAAGCAATCCAGTTTATCTCTAAATTGAATGTAATTTTTATATTTATGATTTATTTCCTCAATACCTTCTAAAATTTCTCTTTTAGGTAATGGTAATAAAATTGAGATATACTTGTTCTCAATCATAGTAAGATATTTTTTTTTATTGATTTTAACTTTATAGATAAAGTTTTTTCTTTTTCGTTGAGGATAAAGTCTAGTGATGAGTTTTAAAACTTTGTTATCTCTTTTAAGAGATTTATTAAGTCTTATTCTCATTTTTCTAAAGGTAGGTAATTCATTTTTTTTACCATCTAATGTTAAAATAAAAATTTTACCATTATGTTTCAAATTTTTCTTACAAAGAAATAATAATCTTTTTATTTTTTTAAAGGTTAACAAATGAATTGTTTGTTTAATCAAAATTAAATCAAATTTTTTCGTATTAGTTAAAAAGAACGATGCAGCATCTGTTTTTTTGAAATTTATCCTTTTATCTTTATCTTTGTGATTTATAATATCAACACCAGTTGGCTTACTTTTAAGTTTTAAACTTGATTTTATTGTTCCTAAAATTTTACCTCGACCACATCCAATATCTAATATTTCAGAATTTGGGTTTAATTTTATATTTTTGAATAAAAATTTATTAAATGACTTAATGTAATCGTTGGAAGAAAGCCAAGTTTTATTATCCCAGTTTTTAATGACAGTTGATGCCAAATTTTTTAAGTCTCCAGTAATTATAGGGCCATGGAGTTACAAAACCTACTCCAAGCATTAAAGGTATAACCCACCAAGTTAATATTGCTCCACCAGTTAAAAGATAATCAGTTAAATTCATCGCAATTTCCATACTTACCATAGCGATAAAGCTCATACCTAAAGCTGTTTTTAATGCATTATTAAAACTTATATTTTGTCTAAGTAAGATAAAAGTTTCAAGCATTACGCTAGTTGTTAAACCATTTATTATTGCTAGAATCATTATTCCTAAAACTGGAAATGGTATTTCTGTTAATTGAAAAAATAAAATAGTACCAAAATCTCCTATGGCACATCCAAGCAAACACCATGCAGTATTTTTTGCACTTTGTTTCCAAGTATTTTTACAGGACCAGTCAAATGTGGTGGTTTCCATGATTTTATGATAATATTTACTTATGATTTTTAAACAAGTTTTTGATCAAAAATCCAGCACTTACACCTACATAATTGCCTCAGCAGAAGGAAGAGAAGCTTTAATCATTGATCCTGTTTTAGAAAATGTCGAGGACTACATAAAGTTACTTACTGAATTAAATTTAAAATTAGTAAAAGTAATAGATACCCATATTCATGCTGATCATGTAACTGGTGCAGGTAAATTGAGAGACAAAACTCAATGTGTGACTATTATGGGAGAACATACCCCAACAGATGCTGTTGAGATAAAAGTTAAAGATGAAGAAATAATCAAACTTGATCAATTAAAGATTAAAGCTCTTTATACTCCAGGCCATACTTCTGATAGCTTTAGTTTTTTAATGGATAATTATTTATTTTCAGGAGATACCTTGCTTATTAATGGTACCGGAAGAACAGATTTTCAAAATGGTAATTCAAAAGATGCTTATAACTCGTTATTCAATAGACTTTTAAAACTACCTGACGAAACACTTGTCTACCCCGCACATGATTATAAGGGAGAAAAAGTTAGTAGTATTGGAAAAGAAAAGAAATTTAATCCAAGATTACAGGTTAATAATGTTGAGGAATATATTGAAATTATGAATAATCTAAATTTAGAGAAACCTGCAGCAATAGATTTTAATGTTACAAATAATCTTAAATTAGGTGCTGAACTTTAAATTGAAGATTTAATAGCCTCGTAAATTAAATCTTTAGTTGTCTCGCCAACACTTCTATAAATTTCTTTGTTATCTTTAAAAATTAAAAGTGTGGTTTGGTATTGTACTTTCAGTAAGTCAGCGATTTCTCTATTAGTTACATCAAATGAAAAATATTCAATATTATCAAACTTAATATCAGATAGTCCACCTTCATTTTTGGCTTGCTTGAGAATTTTCATCTGACCAGCACAAGATGAACAATATTTAATCCAAGAACTTACCACTACAAATTTACCCTCTGACTGTGCTTTATCAAACAACACTTTATCAAAGGTTGTCTTTTTTTCCATCGCATTAGCACTAAAAGCTATTAAACAAAAAATAAATATGTAAATTTTTTTCATAAATTTTTATACAACAAAAATTAGAAACCAATAAGATATTAATCCAGAAAAAATTGTCGCAATTATACTTCGAGATAATATCCCAATCACCATTGCAATTATTGCTGCTAATATCTTTGGGTTTTCCTCTATTTGGAATAGTCCTATTTCATTTATAAAAATTGCAGGAAAAATAATAGCTGGGAATATCGCAGATGGTACAAAAGATAATATCTCTCTTATCCTGTCATTAAACATTTCTTTTTTGATTAATGCTATCATTGTAAATCTAGTGAGATAAGTAATTAATCCACAATATATAATTAAAGTCCAATTACTCATTTTGTTTTAATGGTTTTGGTTAATATCATAGCAGTTAATAAACCAGCTAAAGCTGCAACTATTACATAAGCTTTGAAAGGAATATAATTATAACCTAGAGTAGCTACTGTTCCCGAAATAATTATTACGATTACATTTATAAATTTTCTAAAATCATTAACTAATAATGCTAAAAAAGTTAATGGAACAGCAAAACTTAGCCCCAGCTTTTCAGGTATAGATGCACCTAAAATGATTCCTAGTAATGTTGTTGATTGCCAGATAACCCAACAAGTTGCCCCACCACCAACTAAATGAAAATATCGATTTCTTTCTTTATTTTTCTTTAAATATTCATTGGATATTGCAAAAGCTTGATCAATTAGAAAGTAAGAAATTATAATTTTCCAAATTAATTTCAAATCTGATAAATGTTCAGAGACTACTGCTCCATAAAGTAAATGTCTTGAGTTTACAGCTCCAACTGAACTAATGATAACTAAAGAAGAAGCACCACCAGAAAATAATTGTAAAAGAACAATCTGGGAAGCGCCACCAAATACTATTAAAGACATTCCCATTGTTTCTAAAGGTGTAAATCCTATATCAATAGCAAGGACACCAAATATTAAACCAAATGGTACAACGGGTATCATCAATGGACTTACATCAACAATTCCTTTTAAGAATATTTTAAAATTACTATTCATTTTATTAAAAAGCTTTCTATTAGAAGCAAACTATATGATCAATATGAATTGGCCTTTTGATACCAAATTTTTCGTCAACTTCATGTTGATGGATATGATGGGAGTGAACAAAAACTGGAATGAGGGTGTTACTAGGAGTTTTAAGCGTATAAATAAAATTAGTACCTCTAAACTTTCTGTCCACCACTTCAAATTTTAAATTACTTTTATCATCATGGTGTAAGTCCTCTGGTTGTACTAAAAGCTTTACTTTTGATCCTATTGGAAAAGGTTTAATAAAATTACCAGTAATTGTTCCAAGATCTTTATTCTCTAAACTTTTAGGACTTGTTACCTCTGCAGGAATAAGTGTGCCTCTATTTAAAAAATTAACTACCTCAATGGAGTTTGGTAAATGATAAACATTATACGGATCATCAAATTGTTTTAGTTCTTGATTTAAAATTATTCCACATTTAGATCCTAAATAAAAAGCTTCATAAGAGTCGTGAGTAACAATAATTGTGGTAATTTTTGAACTCTTTAATATTTTCTTCAATTTTTCCTGTATTTCTTCCTTGAAACTTTGATCCACATTAGATAATGGTTCATCTAACAATAATAAGTCTGGCTGAGTTACTAAAGATCTTGCAAGAGAAACTCTTTGTGCTTCGCCAGCACTAATTTCATGTGGATATTTATTTAATATTAAAGAAATATCTAATAACTCTATAATTTCTTGTAAGCTGACTTGATGATCTTTTTTACCTTTATTTCTTTCTGCACCTAATAATATATTTTTTTCTACAGTGTAATGTGGAAATAAACTGTTTTCTTGAAACGCAAGAGATATATTTCTATCCTCTGGCTCAAGATTTTTTTTTTCTGAAGATAATATACTTCCATTAAGTTCAATTGATCCTTTTTTAATTTTTTCTAAACCTGCAATTGTTCTTAAAATAGTAGTTTTTCCGATACCGGATGGACCTAAAAGACAAATCACATCGCCTTCATTTTCAATAGCAAAAGATACATTGGCTACTTTAGTTTTACCTCCAACTTTAAAATCAACATTTTTAACTTCAAAAAAATTATTACTCATTGTTCTCTCTTAAAATATATTTTGAACTAATTATAATGAATAAAGAAGCGATTAATATTAAAAATAATGAAGGTACTGCAGCAGCCTCTAACAAGTCCTCGGAAGCAGAAATATATGCTGTAGTTGCAAAAGTTTCAAAATTAAAAGGTCTTAAAATTAATGTAATTGGTAATTCTCTTATTATCTCCAGTGAGACCAAAATAATTATGAATAAAAGAGAATTTCTCAAAAAAGGAATGTGAATATTCATAAATGTTTTTCTTTTTGAGTAACCTAACAAATAAGCACTCTCATCAACCGAAATATTAATTTTTTCATATCCTGACTTTATCCCGTTAAAAGCTAAAGAATAAAATCTTATAAAATAAACTAATACTAAACCAAGAATAGAACCAATAAAAATTTTTTTAATCGAAGTAAATCCTAAGTATTTTACTATACTGTCATCGAACCAAGCAATAAAAGTAATAAATGCTATAGCTAATATAACTCCAGGAATAGCATAACCCGAGATTGATAAGGTTGATAAGGTATTTAAAGTTTTATTTTTAGAAACTCTATTTCCATAATTTGAAATTAAAGAAAAAAATATTAAAACTAAACTAGATAATAACACTAGATAAAGGGTGTTTAGTAAAAGGTTTGTAATTTGCAAATCAAATAAATTTTCTGGAAATTTTATTGTCCAATACAACATCTGACTTAATGGGAATAAAAAACTCAAAAAGAATATAGAGAAACAAAAGGTAAATGCTAAAAAAGATCTACTACCATAAAGTTTGATTTTTTCTTTTTGCTTAAGTCCATCTCTGGTATTGAAATGATATTTTGCTTTTTTTCTGGATAGATTCTCTATGATAAATAATGAAAATATGAACAAGAGCAAAAAGGATGATATTCTATTTGCAAAAGCTAAATCATCAAAAGTTATCCATGAATTATAGATACCAGTTGTAAGAGTATTTATTGAAAAAAAATCTACTGCTCCAAATTCTGCCAAAGTTTCCATTGCCACAAGAGATAATCCTGCAACAATTGCTGGTCGTGCGGCTGGTAATATAATCTTATAGAAAGATTTAAATTTTGAAAAACCAAGATTTTTACCTAGATCAATTAAGTTTTGAGATTGGTATAAAAAGGATGCTCTAGCTAATATATATACATATGCATATAAAGAGAAGCTAATTGATAATATTGCTCCAAACATACCATCAAACTTTGGAATATTATTATTATAATTTCCATCCCCAAATAAATTTTTAAGGATTGTAAAGGCTGTACCATAATTCTCAAAAAAAGCTGTCAAAGAATAAGCATAGATGTAAGGAGGCACTGCAAAAGATAAGATAAGAGCCCATTTAAAAAAATTACTTAATGGAAATTCAAAAAAAGATACTAAATATGCTGATCCGGTGCCAATTAAGAATGTAAAAATCAATACACAGAATAGTAAAACAAAAGAATTGGAAATATACTCAAATAAGAAAGTATCTTTTAAAATTTGATAATAATTAGATGTATCTTCAAAAAAGCTCGTGAATACAGTTAAAATTGGAATAGATACAAATATAGAAATTAGTAGTGAAGATAAGAACCAAACATTAAAATTTCTAAACATATTTGATATATTAATGTATGATTTGTGTGTGTCCACAACAAATCCCCATTTGCAATGGACACAAGAAAGAAAAATTAAAAATTAAACACTTTAAGGAGATGCGGAACTTCCTTAGATTCAATTTCTTCTAGTTTTCTTTTATTTAGTCTCTTATTGATTTTTTCACACTCCTGTTTACATGGGGAACATGCACTGGAAGACTTATTTAAATCAATATCAGACATAAATTTTTTTTCTTCTTTCATTATTTGCTTATTTCCAACCAGCAGCTGTCATTACTTCTAATGCGGCAGCTTGATTTTTTCCATAAGAAGCTAGTTTAGTTTTCATGTCTTGTTGAAAATCTAATCCTAAGTTATTTACTACTAATGGACTTGGTGAAACACCATCAATCATTGGAAACTCAAATGTATTGTTAGTAAAGTGCTCTTGAGATTGTGGAGTTAATAAAAACTCTACAAGTTTGACAGCATTATCTTTATTAGGTGCTCCTTTTACTAAGGCTGCACAACTAACATTCATGTGTGTTCCTCTACCATTTTGATTAGGAAAGAAAGCTTTTACTTTTTTAGCTGCTTCTTGTTGTTCAGCACCTTTTTTACCAGACAACATTAGAGCTAAATAATAAGTGTTAGCTACTGCAATATCAGCTTCTCCTGCTGCTACTGCCATGATCTGAGCTCTATCATTTCCTTTAGAGTCTCTAGCCATGTTTGCAACAACTCCTTTTGCCCATTCAGCTGTAGCTTTTTTTCCATTATTTTCAATTAATGAAGCTACAAGAGATTTGTTATATATGTTGCTGGATTTTCTTATTACTAATCTTCCTTTCCATTTAGGATCAGCTAGACCTTCATAAGACATTCCAGATAATTCAGCACCAGTAACTCTTTCAGGTGAATAATAAATTATTCTAGCTCTTTTTGCTATTCCAACCCATTTACTTGTTCTAAAGCTTTTTGGAACAGCAGCTTTTATAGCAGCAGATGTTAAGCCACCTTGAAGATGACCTTTTGCATCCATAGCACCACATCTTCCAGCATCAGCAGTAATATAAAGATCTGCGGATGAGTCTGCGCCCTCTTCAATTATTCTTTTTTCTAAAGCACCTGATTTTCCATTTATAAGATTGACCTTAATTCCGGTCATACTTGTGAATTTGGAATAAAGCTCAGCGTCTGCTTTATAATGTCTTGCGTTAAAAACATTAACTTCATTTGCAACCGCTAAAGTTGACAAAACTAAAGATGTAATTATTGCAAAAATTGATAATTTTCTCATGTATCTCCTAGATTAAATTGTTAATGAGAATGCAAACTATTCGCATGATAATGATTATCAATCGCAATAATGTCGCAGATACAACTCAAAAGAAATATTGGGATATTGTAATATTTATGATTTCCAATCACCAATTTTACTGAATAAAAAATTTCTAAAAGCTTGAACTCTAGCAGTATTTTTTAAGGATTGAGGATAAACGAAATGAGCCTCGGTAATTGGTCCCTCTGATTTGGGTAGTACTTTAATTACATTGTTTGAATTTGTAACTAAATATTCAGGTAATGCTGCAAGTCCTACTCCAGATTCGACTGCTAAAAGAAGCCCCATCACGCTATTAACTTTCATAATAGATTTCCTTTTTTTACCGTCATGCATACCAAGTTTTAAGGCCCAATCTGGATTATAAACTGGAGATGGAGCCCCTTTTCCAAACGAGATGAATTTATGTTTGTTTAAATCACCAATTGTTTTAGGCATTCCATATTTTTCTAAATATTTATTAGAGCCATATATAAAGTACTTAATATCAACGAGTTTTTTTTGAATATAATTAAGCTGTTTTGGTCTTCTCATAAAAATACCTATGTCTGCTTGTCGGGTACTTAAATCAAGTTCTTTATCATCAAAAACTAAGTCAATTTCTATTTCTGGATTTAAACTCATAAATTCTTGGATTCTTGGAGTAAGCCAGTGAGTTCCAAAACTTCTAACTGTAGTAATGGTTAATTTTCCAGTTGGTTTATTTTTTTGGTCTCCTAATGAAGTTTCTACCTCTTTTAACTTACTTATAACCTCATGAGCTGTTTTAAATACATATTCACCATTTTCGGTCAAAGTTAAACCTCTAGCATGTCTCTCAAATAACTGAACCTTTAAATCCTGCTCTAAAGATTGAATTTGTCTACTGATGGCTGATTGACTAAGGTTTAAATTTACCGTGGCATTAGTGAAACTTCCTGCCTCTGCAACTGCGTGAAATATCTTTAATTTATCCCAATCCATTATTTATTAAGGTCAACCAAAACTCTTCCTGAAATTTCACCTTTTAATATTTTAGGATAAGTCTCGATTAACTCTTCCAAGCTAACTGTTTGAATAGATTTTTCTAGTAAGTCAAAATCAATTAAATTTGCAGCTTCACTCCAAATAAATTCTCTTCTTTTTATACTACAATTTGCAGAATCCATTCCCCAAAGTTTAATTCCTCGAAGCATAAATGGGATAACACTTGTATTAAGTTCATTAGTATTTGCATTTCCACAAACTGCTATAATTCCATTTGGATTAGTTTGAACTATTGCATTAGCTAGTATCTTTCCTCCAACAGTATCTACAACACCATCCCACAAACCTTTGTCGATAAGTCTTGGATCTTTGTCAAATTCAGCTCGATTTACAACAGTTTTAGCACCTAAAGATTTTAAATAATCGGCTTTAGAATCCTTTCCTGTAACTGCACTAACGTTGTATCCCATTTTATTTAATGCGATCACTGCAACACTTCCGACACCACCTGTTGCTCCAGTTACTAAAACATTATTTACTTTTTCCCCAAGTAATATTTCTTCTCTTGCTTTAATTGCAAAAGCACTCATTAATGAAGTAAAGCCAGCAGTACCAAGTATCATTGCTTGTTTGCTAGTTAAATTTTTTGGTTTTTTAACTAAAAAATCTCCATTAACTTTTGCAACTTGAGAATACCCACCATAAAAAATTTCACCTACTCTAAATCCTGTTAAGATTACTTCATCACCTTCTTTAAAATTTGAATTTTCACTTTCTAAAACTGTTCCCGAGAAATCAATACCTGGAATATGAGGAAACTCTTTGACTAATCTTCCACCATTTTTTAAGATCATCCCATCTTTAAAATTAAGATCAGAATAATCTACTTTAATAGTAACATCCCCATGCTTTAAAAAACTTTTATCTATTGATTTTACCTCACGGGTAAACCCTTCGCCTTTTTGATCTAAAATTAATGCTTTAAATTGAGCAGACACTTTAATCTTTTGTTATGCTGATAAATCTTAGGTATCTGTTTTGATAACTAAGGTCTTCTTTAAATTGACCTAAGTAATAATTTGTTACTGTTGTAGCTTGTTCTTTTTTAATACCTCTCATAGTCATACACTGATGAGTAGAATCTATTGTTACAGCCACTCCTTTTGCATCTAAAGATTCCATAAGGGTATTCGCAATCTGCATAGTTAATCTTTCCTGGGTTTGCAATCTTTTTGAAAATACTTCAACAACTCTTGCTAGTTTACTTAACCCAACTACTCTTTCTTTTGGAATGTAAGCTACATGAGCTTTTCCAATAATAGGAGCCATATGATGCTCACAATGACTTTGCACTGAAATATTTTTTTGAACAACCATATCGTCATAACCATCGATGTCACCAAAAGTTTTATCTAAAATTTGAGTTGGATCCTCTTTGTAGCCTTTAAAATATTCTTTAAATGCCTTAACTACTCTTTTAGGTGTTTCTAACAATCCTTCTCTGTTAGGATCTTCACCCATCCAAGACAATATTGTCTTAAATGCTTCTTCAGCTTCTTTATCTGAAACTTTTTTTGAATTTTCGATGTTATCTATATCTTTAACTAATTTCATGGGGAGTTTTATACCTATAAATGCGCATTTTTAAAATATTTAATATATCTATATATGTGCTACATAATTACCATTTATGTTCAAAAAAAGAGAAAATGTACTTGAAATCGAGGAAGGGAATCTCCTCTCTCCAAAATTTGATAATGATGGGCTTATTCCAGTCATTACGATGTGCTCTAAAACAAAAGAAATTTTAATGCATGGATATATGAATGTTGAAGCTTTAAAAAAAACAATTGAAACAAAGGAAGCTCATTATTTTAGTAGATCAAGAAATGCGCTATGGCATAAAGGTAAAACAAGTGGCTTTACACAAAAAGTTACTGAAATTAAAATTGATGATGATCAAGACTCAATATGGTTAACTGTTGATATTGGAGAGGGATCAAGCTGCCATGTGGGTTATCGATCTTGTTTTTATAGATCTATCCCTTTAGGACCAATAGATAAAGGTAAAGAAGTAGAAATGAAATTTACTGAAAAAGAAAAAAAATTTGATCCAGAAAAAGTTTATAAAGGTCAACCCAATCCTACAAAAATATAGATGAACAAAAACCAAAAAAATGTTCTAGGTGAAAGTCTAGAAGAGTGTTCTTTAGACCCTTTAACTGGATGGTATAGAGATGGTTGCTGTAACACAGATGAGAATGACCGTGGTTTACATACTGTATGTGCAAAAGTAACTACTGAATTTTTAGAATGGTGTAAAGAAGCCGGTAATGATTTAATTACACCTCATCCAGAATTTGGGTTTCCAGGGCTTAAAGATGGAGATGGCTGGTGTGTTTGTGCTACTTGGTATGCAAGAGCGGTAGAAGCAGGAAAAGGATGTCCAATTTTTTTAAAAAGAACACATGAAAATACTTTAAAAATTTTGCCTATTGAAACTTTAAAAAAATTTGCAATAGATCTTTCTTAGCTACATATTTCCATATTTAGGACCGCCACCACCTTCTGGCGTAACCCAATTAATATTTTGAGAAGGCTCTTTAATATCACAAGTTTTACAGTGAATACAATTCTGCGCATTGATTACAAATTTATTTACTTCATTTTCTTTCTGAATTTCATATACGCCTGCTGGACAATATCTTTGCGCAGGTTCATCAAATTTTTCTAAAGTATAGCTAATTGGTAAATTTGGATCTTTTAATTGTAAATGTACAGGTTGATTATCTGAATGATTAGTTCCTGTTAAATAAACTGAACTTGTCTTATCAAAAGTAATTACATTATCTGGCTTTGGATAATCAATTTTTGGCATTTCATTTGCAGGCTTTAAAGTTTCGTGATCTGCATGTTTGTGCTTAAGAGTAAATGGTAATTTGCCTCTAAATAAGATTTGGTCTATTCCTGTAAAAATAATACCTAATGTTAATCCCCAACTAAAACTCGGCTTTACATTCCTAGCTTTATATAATTCTTCATGTAACCAACTATTTTTAAATTTTTCTTCAAAGATTGATAAATCTTTTTTATCCTTTATATGTTCATGAATTGCTTCTGCTGCAATAATTCCACTTTTCATTGCTGTGTGTGATCCTTTAATTTTTGGCATATTCAATGTTCCAGCGTCACACCCAACTAATAGCGCACCTGGCATAAACATTTTAGGTAAACTTTGAAATCCTCCCTCAATTAAAGCTCTAGCTCCATAAGAAATTCTTTTTCCACCTTCAACAATTTTTTTAATTGCAGGATGAGTTTTAAATCTTTGAAATTCATCAAATGGAGATAAATGTGGATTTTTATAATCCAAACCAATGACATATCCTAAAAAAACCTGCTTATTTTCAGCATGATAGATAAAACTTCCACCATATGTATTTTTATCTAGCGGCCATCCTGCGGTGTGCATTACCATTCCTTCTTCATGATTTTTCTCATCTATTTCCCAAATTTCTTTAAAACCAATACCATATTGTTGAGGATCTTTGCCTTTATCTAATTCAAAATTTTTAATTAGCTGTTTTCCCAAATGACCTCTACAACCTTCAGCGAAGACTGTTACTTTACCTAAAAGTTCAATACCTGATTCAAAACTATCTTTTTTATTTCCTTCTTTATCTATACCCATGTCTTGAGTTGCTACTCCTTTAACAGAGCCATCCTCGTTATATAAAATTTCACTAGCTGGGAACCCTGGAAAAATCTCAACACCTAATGTTTCAGCTTGTTCAGCAAGCCATCTGCATAAGTTTGCAAGACTAATGATATAATTTTTATGATTTTGTTGAACCGAGGGTAAAAGCCATGTTGGCCAGCTTAATGATTTTGTTTTTCCTAAAAATAAAAATTTTTCTTTACTAACTTTAGTTTTAATAGGTGGGTTTAATTCTTTCCAAGTAGGAATTAATTCATCTAATGCTCTAGTCTCAAAAACATTTCCACTCAAAATATGCGCACCTATTTCTGATGCTTTTTCTAGTAAACAAACATTTAAATTTGAATCAAGCTGTTTAAGTTTAATAGCTGTTGATAGACCTGATGGTCCACCACCTATTATTACAACATCATATTCCATCTTCTCTCTGGACATAGTCTAATTTTTTACAGATTATATTATTTTTGTATAGTGTTTAATTTGTTCAATTCCTCTAAGAATTGAGGAAGTGCTTCAAAAAGATCAGCTTCAAGACCATAATCAGCAACACTAAATATTGGTGCTTCGCCATCTTTGTTAATTGCAACTATTATTTTACTTTCTTTCATTCCAGCTAAATGTTGAATAGCTCCAGAAATACCTACTGCAATATATAAATCTGGCACTACAACTTTACCTGTTTGCCCAACTTGATGATCATTACTTATATAACCTGCATCAACAGCTGCTCTAGATGCACCAATTGCTGCATTTAGTTTATCAGCTAGTGAAGTAATTAACTTAAAATTATCACCACTCTGCATTCCTCTTCCACCAGAAACAACTACTCTAGCGGTTCCAAGTTCAGGTCTATCAGATTTAATTTCTTCTCTTTTTATAAATTTTGTTTGTGCAAATTCCTCACCTGCCTCTGATTTTTCAATAGTTGCAGATCCACCAGAACTTTCACAAGGATCAAATGAAGTAGGTCTTATTGTTACACACTTTTTGTTGTCTTTACTTTTTACAGTAGCAAAAGCATTACCAGCATAAATTGGTCTTAAAAAAGTATCATTAGACACAACTTTTGTAATATCACTAATTTGAGAAGTATCTAAAGCTGCAGCAATTCTTGGCATTAAATTTTTACCAAAAGTATTTGCAGAAGAAATAATGTGTGAATAATTTTCTGATAATTTTACAATTACTGGGGCAAAATTTTCAGCAACAAAATTTTCATAGTGAGGAGCTTCAACTTGGATAACTTTTTTTATTAATTCTAATTCTGAAAGTGCTTTTGCTGCTTCTCCACATTCATGACCTATAATTACTGCATGAACATCTATATCTATTTGAGAGGCTGCAGTTGCAGCATTAAGAGTAAAAGGTCTAAGTTCTTTATTATTATGTTCTGCTATTAATAAAACTGACATTTATATTACCTTTGCTTCATTTTTTAATTTCTGAACTAATTCTGCCACACTAGACACTTTTATACCTGCTTTTCTTTTAGGTGGTTCTTCAACCCTAGTTTGCTCGATTCTTGGAGTTGTATCCACTCCTAAATCTGACGCATTTATTTGTTCAATCGGCTTTTTCTTGGCTTTCATTATATTTGGTAATGACGCATATCTAGGTTCGTTTAATCTTAGATCACATGTAACGATTGCTGGAACATTTATTTCTATTGTTTCTAACCCCTCATCGATTTCTCTTGTAACTTCCAAAGATTTATCTTTAATCTCAATTTTAGATGCAAAAGTCGCTTGAGGCCAATTAAGTAATGCACTTAGCATTTGACCAGTTTGATTACAATCATCATCAATTGCTTGTTTGCCCATAAAAACTAAATCTGGTTTTTCTTTTGCAACTATTTTTTGTAAAAGTTTAGAAACTGCTAGTGGTTCTAAAATCCCTTCAGTCTTAACAAGTATACCTCTGTCTGCACCTACTGCTAAGGCTTTACGTACCGTCTCTTGAGCTTTCTCTTCTCCAATGCTAACAGCTATAACTTCAGTAGCTTTTCCAGCCTCTTTAATTTTTACCGCCTCTTCTATAGCATTATCGTCTGGTGGATTGGTAGACATCTTAACATTATCAGTGACTACACCTGTGTTATCTTCTTTAACTCTTATTTGAACGTTGTAATCAATGACTCTTTTTACTGCGACTAAAATTTTCATTAGGCTCTCAACAATTTGTTTTCAACATCGTATGGGCTTTCTTCTAAAATTGTAGCCTCGTACATTTTTCCTAATATATCAACTTTAAGTTTTTCACCAACATTAGCAAGATCAGGTTTCACCATTGCTAAAGCTATAGATTTATCAAGTCTAAATCCATATTCTCCACCTGTAGCTCTTCCTACGACTTTGTCATCTTTATAAATAGGATTGTTTCCTAAAACATCTGAGTCTGTTGTATTGTGAACTTCTAGTGTAACTAATTTATTATCAAAACCTTTTTCTCTCCATTTGTTTAAAGCCTCAAGCCCAATGAAATTACCTTTGTTAGGATGAATAAATCTATCTAAACCAGACTCGTAAGGTGAATACTCAATAGATAATTCAGTACCAACTAATTTGTAAGATTTTTCAAGTCTCAAGCTATTCATTGCTCTTATTCCAAAAGGTTTAATTCCCAAATCTTTTCCTGCTTCCATTAACTTATCAAATATATGGTTTTGATATTCAATCGGATGATGTAGTTCCCAGCCTAATTCACCAACAAAGTTTACTCTCATAGCATTGACAGGAGCATATCCAACATTAACATTTTTTGCTGTTAACCATTTAAAATTTTCGCTTGAAAAATCGTCTACAGAAACTTTTTGCACTAATTTTCTTGCTTTTGGCCCTGCCACAACAAGTACTCCAGTACTATTCGTTAAGTCTTCGAATATAACTGATCCATCTGTAGGCATCCACTTTTGTATCCAGTCATGGTCTAATCTTAAATTTGCACCCGCTGAAACAAGATAATATCTATTTTCAGCTTCTTTCATAATTGTAAATTCTGAATGAACACCACCCTTAGTATTAAGAGCATGACATAAATTTATTCTTCCAATTTTTTTTGGAAGCTTGTTAGCCACTAAATAATCTAAAAATTCCTCTGCTTTTGGTCCTCTTATTCTACATTTAGCAAAAGCTGTCATATCTAAAAGGCCAACATTCTCTTTTACGTTTTGACATTCTTTTTTTATAGCATCAAACCATTTGGATCTTCTAAAAGACCAATCATCTTTTTGTTCCATACCATCAGTCGCAAAAAAGTTTGGTCTTTCCCAACCAAATTTTTGTCCGAATACTGCTCCTAAATTTTTCATTCTTTCATAACATGGCGATGTTCTTAAAGGTCTTGCAGCTGGTCTTTCTTCATCTGGATAGTGAGTAATGAAAACATGGCTGTAAGCTTCTTCATTTTTAGCTTTTAAATAAGATTTAGTTGCATAGTTTCCATAACGTCTTGGCTCAACACCTAACATATCAATGGTTGGTTCTCCATCTACTATCCATTCTGCTAATTGCCAACCAGCTCCACCAGCAGCAGTAATTCCAAAACTATGACCTTCATTAATCCAAAAATTTTTCAAACCCCAAGCTGGTCCAACTATAGGATTTCCATCTGGTGTATAACAAATCGCACCATTATAAACTTTTTTAACTCCTACTTCACCAAAAGCAGGAACTCTATGTATTGCTCCTTCTATGTGTGGGGCAAGTCTATCTAAATCTTCTTGAAACAATTCATATTCTGAACTTTTAGATGGACCTTCTACATAACAAGCAGGAGCACCATCTTCGTAAGGACCTAATATTAGTCCACCAGCCTCTTCTCTCATATACCATCTACTATCACTATCTCTAAGCACTCCCATTTCAGGAAGACCTTCTTTTTTTCTTTTTTGAATTTCTGGATGAGGTTCAGTAACAATATATTGATGTTCAACAGGAATTACTGGAATATCTAATCCAACCATCTCCCCAGTTTGTCTTGCAAAGTTTCCTGAACAAGAAATTATATGTTCACATTCAATCGATCCTTTGTCTGTTTCAACAATCCATCCCTCTTTATTTTGCTTCATTGCAATCACTGTTGTGTTTCTGTAAATCTCGGCTCCCATATTTCTTGCACCTGTAGCAAGTGCTTGGGTCAAATCTGCAGGCTGGATATAGCCATCTTCTGGATGTTGAATAGCACCTACTAAATCATCAGTATGACATAAAGGCCAAATTTCTTTTACTTGTTGAGGTGTTAAAAATTTGACGTCAACACCAATAGTTTTAGCTACCCCCGCATATTGATGGTATTCATCCATTCTATCTTTTGTACTTGCTAAACGAATATTTGATACAACACTAAATCCAACATTCTTTCCTGTTTCATCCTCTAATTTTTTATATAGATCGACTGCATATTTATGTAATTGACCTACAGAGTAGCTCATATTGAAAAGTGGTAATAATCCAGCAGCATGCCAAGTGGATCCAGAAGTTAATTCTTTTCTCTCTACAAGAACTACATCAGACCACCCTTTTTTAGCTAAATGATAAAGTGCACTGACTCCTACTACTCCACCACCTACAACTACCACTTTTGTTTTAGATTTCATTAATTGATTCCTACTAAATTTTTATTCATTTCGAAACAAAATTGTATCTAGGAATATCAAATTGAACTTCCCAATGATACGGGATTAGATACCATAGTAGTCAACCAACAGTCTTTTAATGGTCCATCCATAGTATATTTTTCAACCTGCCAATTAAATTTATGATAAATTTTGTTTTTATCTAAAATAATAACTTCAAATTGAGCCCATTTGTCACTACTTCCAAGCTCTGTAATTGTGTGATTCAAATGGTCAATTAACATTTGGTATGAATTTCCTTTAATCATCATTTTAAAGTTTGGTAGAGGGCCAGTATTCTTTTTATTATTTGGATGAGCAAAATTCCAAGTTTGTTCAATTCCACTGTCTTTGAAATCTTTATCATTATCCATTAAACCTACTAACTGGATCTTAATTACTTCTGCTGGTAAAATTAAATTATTTGGAGATTTTAAATCAGCGTTTGAATATGAAATATTTATAATAATGATTGTAATTGTACTAAATATTAAAGGCAGTTTTTTTAACATCATTTAAAAACTCTTCCCTTTTTTTATCATTTACGAAAGGTACAGCAAAATATCTTCTATAATTGATATTATAAATGCCGCACATGTGGAAAACACCCCTTTTCAACCTTCTAATTGGTAAATTTAAAAAAAATGTTGTGATTGCTAATCTGGGTGATCCATAAGTACAAAAAATAATTGCTTTTTTATCTCTAAGGTTTCCTATTGGATACCCATAATTTCCCCAGAGCCTTTGAAATTTAAATGCCCAAGGTGGAGCTAATACTTTGTCTATCCACCCTTCAACTATTGCTGGCATTCTAAAATTCCAAATAGGTGCAATTAATACAATTGTATCACACGCATCTATTCTTTTTCTGTGATCCAAAACTATTTCATCTGGTTCTTCACCCGCAAAAACTGGATTAAATTTTTCTTGATATAAATCCACACTGTCAACAAAGTGACCATTTTCTTCAGCTGTCTTAGTGAAAGTATTTTTAATAGCAGCATTAAATGATTTGTCATCATAATGACCATATATAAGAAAAATTTTTTTCATTTTAAATTATCTTAGTATAATTAAATAATACTAGTATTGTAATTTTATTATACTTGAGTTGTGTTTTTGTATTATATTTTTTGATCAAGTCTTGGTTTCCAAAATGGTCGAAAGAGTTCTATCTTTGGGCATCTATTCATTACTACCTTTAGACCAGCTTGTTCTGCAAGATTAGCAGCTTCATGATTGATAACACCAATTTGTCCCCATAATACTTTAGCGCCAATAGCAATTGCTTCCTCTGCAACTCCATATAGATCTTCAGATTTCCTAAAAACTTCAACCATATCGACAGGACGATCAATTGATGCAAGATTAGGATATACTTTTAAATTTCGTATTTCTTTAATTTCAGGTTTTGGATTAACTGGTATCATATCATATCCAGTTTCATGGAGCACTCTTAAGACTCCATAACTAAATTTAGTCTTATCAGGACTAGCACCAACCATTGCTATAGTCTTAACAGATTGCAAAATATCTTTTAAATATTCATCATTGTAAGGCTTGTTATGGTCCATTTACTTATTTTTTTTAATATTTTTTAGAGTTGCAATATCAGCTTTTAACTCATGTGGTGCAAGTGGGTCAAGAAAAGGATTGCGGTAGAGTTTATCATGACTTTCAACTCCAATTTCAATTTCACAATCAGTTTTTGGTCTAGCAACACATAAAACAATATAACCATTGTTAATTTGTCTATTGTTTAGAGCTACTTGAGAACGTTGGTCTACTTCACCATCAATAAGTTTTGCTGCACAAGTTATACAGCCTCCATATTCACAACCGTAGGGAAGATCAACTCCTTGGGTACGTAATTCTTGGAGTAAGGGTTTTCGGTCTGAGACCTCAAAAGTTTTATTTTTACGATTGATAATAGTAATTTTCTTTACAGCCATATATCGCTTGTACAATCTCCGCCCGGATATCTACTTTCATGACATCTACTCGGACCATTTGGTTCTTTACCAAAATCAACTATAAAATCTTTATTGATTTTCATACCACCATTTTCAACATCGCAGTCAATCATAACCATAGCACCGCCTTGTGTTCTTATGTCAGGATAAAATTGATTATCCCAAGTTGAAAATAGAGAAGTAGTTACGTACATTCGTTTACCATCTAAAGATAATTGGTACATTTGGGGACCACCTGCAATTTTAACTCCATTTATAATTGGTGCTTTGCCTAAAAGTCCACCAATCCAAACTTGTCCAGTTAATTTTGGTTTGTGTGGGTCTGTTATATTGTATTGTCTCATGTCTCCATGAAGCCAGTTATTTAAATAAAGATATTTATCATCCATTGAAACAAGAATTGCAGACATTACTCCAGGAATAGGTATAGGCCAATCGGGGTGAGGTTCATTATTGACATCTATAATTTTTTCCCACTCCCACTTTTCTTCTTTGGATTTCCAAAAATGAATAACATTCGAACTGAGTGCAGCCCCACAAAATCCATGAGTGCTATCAGGATCATGCTTAAATTTTACTTCCAATGGTATTAGACCATCTTCACCAAGATACATTGTTTCAATTGGTTTTTTTTTTTTAAAATCCCAGATATGAAGCCTTCGTCCATATTTTAAATGACCGACTTCTTCTAAATCAAAGCCTGGCATAAAGGTATTGGGTGCAGCCCATTCTGAACTTACCATCACATTATGACGTGGCTGATACCAAAAATCGTAGCTAAAAGGGATATCTCCCATTGAGTTTTCCCATCTTCCAATAATTTCAAAATCTTTATTAAGATGCAAGTATCCTCCAGGAGCCTCACCTTTGGCATTACCAAGAAAAGAAATAATAATTTCAGATCCTAGACAATGAACTGTATGTGGTCCTGACAAATTAGTTTTAGATTTTATTACTGAGCCTTTAATCACTTTGTGAATTTTTGGAGCAAATGGATCTGTTGCAGTATCTATTACATGAATATTATTTGATCTAACACCTGGTACTAAAAGAAATTTTCTGCTCATTCCTACATCCTCGTGACATGAAGAGCATGCATTCCATCCCATGTGATGTAATTCATCTCCAATCCCTGGCATTTCTAAACGATGAATAACTTTTGAATAAGTTGGACTATCTGGATCAACATCGACAGTTGCAAGATAATCAGGTTTTTGAATTCCTGTCCCAGTGTAAATAGCTATTGTATACAAAAGTTTTTCATTAGGTG
Source organism: Pelagibacteraceae bacterium AG-345-O09 (assembly GCA_003281725.1). Classification (GTDB taxonomy): domain Bacteria; phylum Pseudomonadota; class Alphaproteobacteria; order Pelagibacterales; family Pelagibacteraceae; genus Pelagibacter. Next base: position 105,311 of record QCBC01000001.1, read on the forward strand.
CTTTAATTGCCTCAGATGGACTAGCATAGCCAGGCCCACAACAAGAATTATTTGTTTTTTCTAAATCATTAATCATTTATTTTTCCAAATCGGTTTTCTTTTTTCTAGAAATGCAGAAATTCCTTCCTTTGCATCCATTGCCATCATATTAATTGTCATCATTTTACTAGTGTAGGCGTAAGCTTTTCTTAAAGGCATCTCTAACTGTTTATAAAAAGTTTGTTTACCAATTTTAATAGTCAAGTTTGATTTTGAAGCAATTTTTTGGGCTATTTTTAAAACTTCGTTGTTTAATTTTGATTTTGAAAAACAATCATTAATCAGACTAATTTCTTTTGCATAATTTGCTTTAATAGGTTCTCCGGTTAGTAACATTTTCATCATTGGTTTCCTGCTTATCTTTCTGCTAACCGCTACCATTGGAGTGCTACAAAATAATCCAATATTTACTCCTGGTGTAGCAAATAAAGCATCTTTAGTGCTGTAAGCTAAATCACAACTTGCAACTAACTGACATCCTGCAGCATAGGCAGCACCATGTACTTTAGCAATTACTGGTTTTTTTCCCTCAACTATTTGCAGCATCAATTTTGAACACAGGTTAAATAATTTTTGATATTTTTCTTTTTTCTTTAAACCTCTTACCTCTTTTAAGTTATGTCCTGCACTAAATCCTTTCCCTGCTCCCTCAAGAATAATTACTTTAACATTCTTATCATTATCTAATTTTTTAAAAACTTTAATTAGATCATTTAAATTTTTAAAAGATAAAGAGTTATAAGTTTTAGGTTCATTAATGATTACCCTTGAAATATTTTCTTTATTAATAACTTTAATATTCATTGAAAATTATTTAAGTTTACCTTCTTCTCTCATCTTAGCTCTTATCTTGGTAGCTGAAATTTCTTGAATTTCTTTTGAAAGCTCAATTTCTTCCATTTTATAGCCCACTCCTCTGCCATAACAAATATTAGTAATGTTAGGTACCATCATAATCTTAAATCGTCCCTCAAATTCTGGATTAAGTTTTTCTTCAATATTTTTTTTAACTGTCTCAAAATCAAACGGATTATCATCAACTCCTTGAACGTCTCTAATCTGAATACAAACTTGACCAGTTTTTTTTATTATTTCTTTAAATAAAGTATAGTGACCATGATGAAATGGTTGCCATCTTCCTAACATTTGTGCTGTTGGTTTTTTATTGTCCCATTCATAAACCATTATTAATCTCCTTAAGTATTATTGGTACCCAATTTTTAGCATCTTGAGTGGTAACATGAAAGTCATACTTATCAGGTTTTACAAACATTTTATTTGTATCTTCAAATCTTCCTTCTTTTATAGTATCAACCCAAATTATATAATCTGCAGGAAATAAACTTCTAGCTTGAGGTGTTGGGCAAATAAAATCTGCCACAACATAACTTCCATCGTCTTTAAGTTTTAATGCAAAATCTGCCATTCTTTTTGCCTGTCTTTTTCTTCCATCTTCTGAAAAGTCCCAGTCATTTGCCTTTTTTCTTACTTCATCAGCATTTAACCTTTTGGCATTTAGTTTGGGTGCTAATTCATTAGCCAATGTTGTTTTTCCTGACCCTGGTAAACCCATAATTAATATTATTTTCATAGCTAATAGGTTGTTAACAACACACATAATCTTTAGCAACAATTTTATCTATTCATTAGATGAATTTCTTTGACAGCTTTTTTAAAAAAGATAATGATCTGAAAGTATGAATTTTTCATTAGAAATTGGACCCAAAACTGATCTAGAAACACTCCCCCCAGTGAGTGATGTTTATATTACAATGTTGCCTGGTGGTGATTATAAAGAGACTGCTCAAAAAGCGATTGAGCTTATTAAAAGAGGGTTCAATCCTGTGCCTCATTTTCCAGCTAGATCTATGCAAGATGAAAAAGAATTAAAAGATTATGTTTCAAGATGTAAAGATGGAGGAGTTAAACAAGCTTTGATTATTGGAGGTGGTAGAGAACCAACGGGAAAATTTGATAGCTCATTTCAACTTTTAGAAACAGGTTATTTTGAAAAAATGAAGATAGGAATTGCTGGACACCCTGAGGGGAGTCCTGATATATCCGAATCAAATTTAGAAAAAGCTATGATAGATAAAAAGCCTTATGCTGATTATATTGTAACCCAATGGTTAATGGATCCTCAGCCTATAATAGACTTTATTTCTAAACAAAGCGTACCAGTGCATGTGGGAATTACTGGCCCTCTTAAAATATCTAGCTTAATAAAATTTGCTAATATTGTTGGAGCAAAAAATTCCTTAAATTTTCTTAAATCTAATTTTAATAAGGCGTTAGATTTATTAAAACCTAAAGACCCTAATGATTTAATTGGGAAAGTTAAATCGCATACTGATTTCTTCCACATTTATACATTCGGCGGCTTGAAGGAAACTAACAAGTGGTTGAAGGAGAATAGTTATGTCTAAAGAATTTGACTATACTAAATTAAAACATGTTACCTCTGTTGATCAATCTGATCGAGAAGTACCATACAATTTAAGACAAAGTGGGCCAACGAAAGTTGAAATGTTAATTTCAACAAGAGTAAGAAAATCACCTTATTGGCATTTATCAATGCAAGCAGGTTGTTGGAGAGCAACTGTGTACAATCGTATTTATCACCCGAGAGGATATGTAAAACCAGAAGATGGTGGAGCAATGGTCGAATATGATGCAATTGTAAATCATGTAACAATGTGGAACGTTGCTGTTGAAAGACAAATTAGAGTTAAAGGTCCAGATGCAGAAAAATTTACAGACTATGTAATAACAAGAGATGCAACTAAGATCTCTCCCATGAGAGCAAGATATGTAATTTTATGTAATGCATATGGTGGGGTTTTAAATGATCCAATTCTTTTAAGAATTTCTAAAGATGAATTTTGGTTCTCTTTGTCTGATTCAGATATTGGTATGTATTTACAAGGAGTAAATGCTGATCAAAGATTTAATTGTACAGTTGAAGAAATAGATGCTTGTCCTGTTCAAATTCAAGGTCCAAAGTCTAAGGCTTTAATGAAAGATCTTTGTGGAGATCAAGTAGATTTCGATGATATGCCATTTTATGGTCTAGCTGAAGTTAAGGTTGGTGGTAGAAGTTGTGTTATTTCACAATCAGGTTTCTCAGGTGAAGCGGGGTATGAAATATATTTAAGAGATGCAACTTTATATGCTGAAGATATGTGGAATGCAGTATTAAATGCAGGAAAAAAACATAAACTAATGGTTATAGCGCCAGCTCACCACAGAAGAATTCAAGCAGGAATTCTTTCTTGGGGACAGGATATGGATCAGCAACATAATCCTTTCCAATGTAATTTAGGTTACCAAGTTTCACTATCTGGTAAAGGAGAGTGGAATAAGAAAGCTGATTATGTTGGTAAAGCTGCTCTTGAAAAAATGAAAGATGAACTTAAAGCTGGAAAAAAACCTTATAAACTACAATTGGTAGGTCTTGAATTGGGAGGGAAACCAATTGAAGATTATGCACCAGATTTTTGGTTAATCTCAGATGAAGATGGAGGAGACCCTGTAGGATTCTTAACATCTCCTTGGTATCACCCAGAGAAAAAAACTAATATTGCAATGGGATATGTCCCTTTTGATGGAACATTAAATCCAAATGGATTTCCTAAGGGTAAGGTTGGTACTAAGTATAAAGTTCATCTACCTGAAAAATATTCTAACAAAGCGGGTACACCAGTAGATGCAGTAATAGTTGATATTCCATTTAAGGAATCATTTAATGCAAACACAAGAGAAGTTGTAAAAGGCTAATTCTATTTAAAAGGGGGAGTTTAATTCCCCTTTAAATTTAAAAAATGGCTAAGGGTTTCTTAATTGCAGTTTGCATAATAATTATTATTGCTTTAATAATTATTCCACTAATTGTTTCTTATAAGGAGGAAAAGAAAAAATAGATGTTAAGCGAATTTCTAAGTATAATAATAAAATCAATAAGGTTAGACAAATCACTTTATAGTAACAATAAAAACTTTGGTGAGGCATCTATTTATTTTGCTGTTTCAATTATTTTAATTGGATCTATAATAAGTATTATTCCAAATAGCTCATTTTTGAACTATATGAGTCTCAATTTCAATTTAGGCCAAGTAAAAGGGCCATCTTTAAAAGCTATAATAATTTCATCATTCATAATGTGGGTCTTCAAATCAATTTACTTATACTTTGTTGGGGTTGTATTATTTCCTAACAAAAAGACGAAATGCAATTTTAGAAAAATAATTATATTGGTAGCTTTTGCGCAATCTCCTCTTCTTTTAAATTTTATTGTTTTTAATCAAACTTTTTTATTTTTTATAATTGTTACTTATGTTTGGTATAATGTTTCATTGATAATTGGTTTAAATATTATATTAAATTATGAAAATTATATTAAAACAACATTGATATCATTAGCCCCTCAAATTATTTTTATTTTATATATTCTTTCTTTGTTTCAAGAGAATAGCAATATGTTGAGCTAAATTGGAAAAATAGTTTTTGAAATTCTACAAGATTTACAAATTTTAAAACCAGTTAAAATTAAGTTTTGGAAAACACTTTTGTCTTCTTGTTTACATTCTTCACAAATATCATTCAAATTTTCAAAATTTTTTTTTTCAAACTCTTTATCTTTAGTCATTATCAGTCAAACTTGCACCAGCAGCATTCTCCTTTAAACTATCTGTTTCTTCTACAAAAGTATTCTTAGCAAGTTTGTAAAGATTTTTCAAATCGTTATTGGAAAAATTGTCTTCATTATTAAAAAACTTATTTCTACTTGATTTACTAATATTGGAGTCTCTTTATTCCAAAAATTTGATGAATAATAATTAAGCATACCAATATGTTTTTTAAATACTATTTATTTTATTGAATTTATTATTTAATTTTGAAATAAAGATTAAGCTTACAATATCATGAAAAATATTAAAAAACTCAAAGTCTCCATTATTATGGGAAGTCAATCTGACTATAAAACTATGAAATTAGCTGTTAAAATCCTTAAAAACTTAGGTGTTAAATTTGAAACAAAAATAATATCAGCTCACAGAACCCCAAATAGAATGTTTGAATATGCTAGTTCTGCAGATAGAAATAATATTGGTGTAATAATTGCTGGTGCAGGAGGATCTGCTCATCTTCCTGGCATGATTTCAGCTTTAACTTCGATTCCTGTTTTAGGTGTTCCAATTGAGAGTAAAAAACTCAAAGGTCTAGATAGCCTCTTATCTATTGCCCAAATGCCAAAAGGTATCCCTGTGGGAACTTTAGCAATAGGAGAAGATGGAGCAATTAATGCTGCTTTATTAGCTGCCTCAATTCTCGCAAATAGTAATCCAGTTGTTAAGAAAAAATTAAAATATTGGCGGTTATCTCAAACCAAGTCAGTAAAGAAAAATCCAAAATAATAAAAGGATGACAGTAAAAAATCTCGGAATCATTGGTGGAGGTCAATTAGGTAGCATGATGTCATCGGCAGCAAAAAAATTAGATATTAAAACAGTCATTTATTCAGATGATAAAGATGCTCCAGCACAAAGTTTTTGTGATGAATTTATTTTTGGAGGATACGATGATAAACAAAAAATATTAGAATTTATAAGTAAAGTTGACGTTATTAGTTATGAATTTGAAAATATTCCTTATGAGACTCTTAGTGAAATGAATAAATTAAAACCTGTTTTGCCAAAACCATCGGTTAACAGACTTATACAGCATAGAATTGCTGAAAAAGATTTTGTAAATAAGCTCAATATAAGAACAACAAGATATGTGTCTATAGAAAAAAAATCTGATATTGAAACATTGGGAGATTTTTTACCAGGAATTTTGAAAATTACTACAATGGGCTATGATGGAAAAGGTCAGTATCCAATCAAAACAACGGAGGATATAAATTCATTAAATATAGATTTTTCTAAAGGCTACATACTTGAAAAGCTAGTAAAGCTTAAAAAAGAAATTTCAGTTATAATAACAAGGTATGGTAATAATAATTTTGAAATTTATGATCCAATAGAAAATTTTCATCAAGATCAAATTCTAAAATATTCAGTAATACCTGCTGAAATTAGTAAAAAAATTTTAGATCAATCAAAAGATTGGGCCATCATGATTGCAGAAGAACTTAAATACATTGGTACATTATGTGTAGAATTTTTTATTGACAGAAATGAAAATCTATATGTAAATGAAATTGCACCAAGAGTTCATAATTCTGGTCATTTAACTATCAACGCTTATAATGTAAGTCAATTTGAAAATCATGTAAGAGCTGTATGTTCACTTGAAAAAGTTGCCTTAAAAAAATTATCTAATGCTAAAATGGTAAATTTAATTGGTAAACAAATTGAACCTTATCGAAAAAATTTAGAACTAGGTAAGAATGAATTTTTTTTTGATTATCTAAAGAAAGAGATAAAAGATAAAAGAAAGATGGGTCACATAACAACTTTACTATAAATGCTTAAATCAATAGAAGGAAATTTTGATCATCCTGAAGTTAATCAGCTTTTGATAAAACATTTTATAGAATTAAAAGCTGCATCCCCTGAAGGAAGTGCGCATGTTCTTGACATACCTGGTCTTAAAATTCCATCAATTAAATTTTGGAGTCTGTGGCAAGAAGAAAAGTTATTTGGCTGTGGTGCTTTGAAATTTCTTACAAAAGAACATGGAGAATTTAAATCAATTCGAATTCACGACAATTATAGAAACAAAGGTAATGGTATATTAGTAATTCAACATTTAATCTTTGAAGCCAAAAAATTAAATATAAAAAGATTAAGCATAGAAACGGGTGCAGGTAAATTTTTTGAACCAGCAAGAAAATTATTTAAAAAATGTGATTTTGCTCCTTGTGAGCCTTTCGCACATTATAAAGAGGATATAAATTCTATCTATTTGACTAAACAGATAAACAACGGTTAGTATAAAAAAGGTCTCAAAAACATCTATTTAGTTGACAAAACCCTTTAAATTCTAAAGAAAGCTAAAATTACTTAATTATAAGTAATAAATTAATACAACAAAAAATAAGAAGATAAATATGAGTCTACAAGGTAAAGTAAAGTGGTTCAATCCAACCAAAGGTTTTGGTTTTATTGAAAGAGAAGATAAAGAAAAAGATGTGTTTGTACATGTTTCAGCAGTAAGAGATGCTGGTATGAACGGTTTAGATGAGGGTCAAGCTTTGACTTTCGATGTTGAAGATGGTCCTAAAGGTCCTTCAGCAGTTAACTTAAAAACTGCATAATTTTCACACTATCATTTATTGGCTATAATCATTTTCAGTTCTTAATTTAAGAATTGATTTATTTTTATAGCCAATGAACTATTCTACAACAAACAAAAAAATATAATTTATATATGATTGGTATTTTAGGTGGAATGGGAACTCAAGCAGGTCTTGATTTTTGTAATAAGTTAGCAATCTTATATCGAGGTAAATTTGATCAAGATTACCCCCTATTCATCCTCTATAACAAATCTAATATTCCAGGAAGACCTGAATCAATAGGTGTTCAAACTGGAAATTTATCTAATAAAAAAAATAATAAAAAAAGCCAGAAGAAATATTTATTAGTTTTAAAAAGTTTAATTAATGGATGTCAGGTATTAAAAAAAAGTAAATGTAAATTTATAGTTATACCATGTAACACAGCTCATTATTGGTATGAAGATTTACAAAAAAAAATTAATTTACCTATAATTAATATGCCAAAAGAAGTTTTTAATTTTACAAAAAAAACATGTAAAGAAAATTCAAGTATTGGTTTACTTGCAACTGAAGGAACTTTAAAAACTGGTGTTTATAATAAATTTTTCGATAATAATTATAATTTAGTTTTTCCAGATAAAAAAAATCAAAACTATTCTGTCAATAAGGCTATCAAATTTGTAAAAATGGGAAAAGTTAAACAAGCTAGTAAAATTATAAAGCCTGCTATCAATTATTTAATAAAGAAAAAATGTAAAAAAATAATTCTTGGTTGTACCGAATTACCAATAGCTATTTTTGCATTTAAATCATTCAAAACAATTAAATCGTCAAAAATATTTTTAGATCCTAATTTGATCTTAGCTAATTCAGCTATGAAAAAATATAATAATAGATAATGTCATCTAAAGAAAAACCTTACGTATTATACGTAGCAGAATTTATATATTCAAAAATTTGTCAAATTAAAAAAAAAAATCCTGATTTTTCAAATATCAATGCTTTTGAGTCATTCATTGGAACACCTGAATACAAAGAAATAAGTAGTGGTGCATTTCATGACAAATGGATTGAAAATTTGAAAAAGAATAATTTTATTGATCTTAAAACTAAAAAAAAAATACCAGATGAAACAATAAAGTTACTTCATGTTCAAAAAGATATGATGATTAAACAACTTATTCAATTTCCTGAATTATATTATGCAAAAAGTCATTTTCCTTTAGAATTGTCTCAAAGAGCTTTTGATCATTTATGGAGAATGTGTGAAAGTTATGAATTATGGTGTAAAGAAAGCAAACAAAAACATTTAATTTATTTAAAAATTACTGATTGATATTTTTAAGGTTTAGTTTTTGTCTTGTGAGTTTTATTCTTTTTTCAACTAGTAGCATAAGTTTTTTATTTAAATCTTTATTATCATTGTTTTCTTCAATTTTATCTTTGACAAAAGTTAGAGAATTTTTTCCAGTTGTATCTTCAATTCTTTTATTAATCATATATTGAGCTCCAGCTTTGTAAATATTACCAGATGTAAAAGCTGTTAAACCAGGACCAAGTATAGAAAAAACAGGCAAAAACCCAGTCAAAAAGAAAAAAGAAACTATAAACGTAAATATTTTAATAAATCTAAATTTCATTTCAAAATCATTTTTTTGTTAATCACAATTGAGAAGAATCTTATACATTTTCTAATACAACTCAAGGTAGTAATTATGCTTGCATATTTCATAAGTAAATTAAACTAAATTTATCCGATAAAAGTAAGAATAAATGATCTATAAAACCTGAAATGGTCAGAATATTCCCACTAATATTTATATTGTTATGGTCCTCAGCCTTTATTACCACTAAGCCAATTATAGATTATAGTGATCCCTTTTCAGCTTTAGCATTTAGATTTTTTTTTGTAGCAATTGGGTTTTACCTTTTTTCCATTTATTCAAAACATTCAATAATTATTAAAAGAAAGAATTTAATTGAGTCTGTTTTGAGTGGAGTTCTTTTTCATGGATTGTATTTGGGTGGGGTATTTTACTCAATTTCAATTGGTATGCCTACTGGAATTGCAGCTTTAATAGTTACTCTTCAGCCTGTTTTAACCAATGCACTTAGTGGACCCATACTGGGTGAAAAAGTGACTATGAAACAATGGGTTGGAGTTTTTCTTGGATTTGTAGGTGCAGTATTAGTTTTAGGTTTAGATGTTGGTTCGAAAATACCATTAATAGGTTTAATTGCAACGATAGTAGCTTTAATTGCAATTACTTCATCAACTATTTGGCAAAAAAAATTAAGTAATAACTTACCTTTATCAGTAAGTAATTTTTATCAAGCAGTTGGTGGATGTTTTTTTCATGTACTAATAATAATACTTTTTGCTGAACCGTATATTGATTTCACTAAAACATTCATTTTATCAATGAGTCATCAAATATTTCTAGTATCATTTGGGGCTTTTACAATATTGATGTATTTGATTAAGAATAATTCAGCAAGTAAAACCGTTTCAATATTTTTTTTAATACCAGCTACATCTGCTTTTATGGCTTGGTTATTTTTAAATGAGAATTTAACTAATTTAGATTTAATAGGTTTTTTAATAACCACAATAGGAGTTTATATTGCTACAAGAGATTGAGATGTTTAAATTGATTTATAACCAAACTCTAAGGATGCATCTGATATTGCTATTCCATTATATATAGAATTAATAGAATTATTTTTTTCTAGATTATTAAAATCAAAATGAATATAAATAGTTCATATTTTTTTATATGTAATTTTTAGATATTTCCAAAGGCTATAAAAAGAGATACTAATCGACAAGCTTTTTAATATTTATAAAGGACTTTTAATGAGTGAAGTAAAATCAGATATCCAAATAGCAAGAGAAGCTAAGATGCAACCAATCAACGATATATTGGCTAAAGTCAATGTACCAGATGAAAGCACTGCTTTTAGTCCCATGGGAAGACATATTGCAAAAATTAACTTGGAGTATCTTAATACATTAAAAGATAAACCTGATGGAAAACTAATTTTAGTTACCGCTATAACTCCAACACCTGCTGGTGAGGGAAAAACTACCACATCTGTAGGTTTAAATGATGGATTAAATAAAATTGGAAAAAAATCTATTGTTTGTTTGAGAGAGCCAAGTTTAGGTCCTTCATTTGGTATGAAAGGTGGTGCTGCTGGAGGTGGTTTTGCCCAGGTTGTGCCAATGGAACAGATAAACTTACATTTCACAGGCGACTTTCATGCAATAACATCAGCTCACAATCTTTTATCTGCATTAATTGATAATCATATTTATTGGGGTAATAAATTAAATATAGATGTGAGAAGAATTGTTTGGAAGAGAGTTATGGATATGAATGATCGATCCCTTAGATCTATTAATATAAATTTAGGTGGCGTGGCAAATGGTTTTCCTAGAGAAGATGGGTTTGATATAACCGTTGCTTCTGAAATAATGGCTATTTTTTGTTTAGCAAATAATCTTGAAGATTTAGAAAAAAGAATTGGTAACATTACAGTGGCTTATTCAAGAGAGAAGAAACCTATTTTTGCAAAAGATTTAAAAGCTCAAGGTCCTATGACTGTTTTACTTAAAGATGCAATTAGACCAAATGTTGCTCAGACATTAGAAAATAATCTTGCGATTATTCATGGAGGACCATTTGCAAATATTGCTCATGGTTGTAATTCAGTTATAGCAACTAAAGCTGGTCTAAAACTTGCAGACTACGTTGTAACAGAAGCTGGGTTTGGAGCTGATTTGGGTGCTGAAAAATTTCTTGATATCAAATGTAGAAAATCAGATCTTAAACCAAGCTGTGTTGTAATTGTTGCAACAATTAGAGCACTTAAAATGCATGGAGGTGTAGCAAAAGATGATTTAAAAAATGAAAATGTTGATGCACTTGAAAAAGGATTAGTGAATCTTAAAAGACATGTTGAAAACGTTAAAAAATTTGGCTTACCCGTTGCAATAGCTATAAATCATTTCATTAAAGATACTGATAAAGAAGTAAGAGCTTTAATAAGTTTTTGTGATGGTTTAAATATTAAAGCTAGTCTATGTACTCATTGGGCAAATGGTGGTGAAGGTACAAAAGACTTAGCAACTCTTGTAGTTGATTTATGTGAAAAAAATGATGCAAAATTTAATTTTTTATATGAAAATAAAACTCCTCTATTTAAAAAGATAGAAACTATTGCTAAAGAAATTTATAGAGCTAACGAGGTTATAGCAGACACTAAAATTAGAAAACAACTCAAGGGTTTTGAGGAAGCTGGATACGGCGATCTACCTATTTGTATTGCAAAAACTCAATATAGTTTTTCTACAGACCCAAGTCTCAAAGGAGCTCCAACTGGACATGCTTTACCTTTAAGAGAAATAAGACTTTCATCAGGTGCTGAATTTATAGTTGTTGTTTGTGGGGCTATTATGACAATGCCCGGCTTACCAAAAGTTCCTGCTGCTGACTCAATCAAGTTAAATAAAAAAGGTGAAATAGAAGGTTTATTTTAGTTTAACTGATTAAGCCAATTTTGAAGTTCTAACATCTTTTTTCTTTTATCAGTGATCTGAATTTCGTCTTTTATCAAAGATATATGTTTATCAACATCATACTCATTTTTAAATGCTTTTCTAATTTCAATTAATTTTTTTTTTCTAAATTCAATTAAACTAATCATTTTTTCGAAAGTTATTTCAGGATGATACTGAAGACCCCAAACTTTAGTATTATTAATCTCAAAATATAAACTTTGTACCTTATTTATTTTATTTGATGCTAAACAAATGCCTTTTTCAGGTAGTTTGATTACTTCATCAAAATTAAAAGCTGGAGAATTAAATTTTCTACTCTTTCCCTTGTAAAGAGGATGACTAAGTCCTTTTGTATTTATCTCAATTTCTTTTGCTATGCCAATGTGTGGATTTTCTGCTTTTTTTACCTGTCCACCTGCTGCTGTTACCGCTACCTGCATACCCCAACAAATAGCTAAAATATTTTTTACTTTATTTTGACAATTTTTCATAAATTCAATTTGTTTTCTTATTTCTGGAGTGTCATTATAAATATTCAAACTACTTCCTCCCCAAATCAACCCGTCGTATTTTTGTAGGTTGTTATTAAAATTTTGAATATCCGCATCTGAGGATGGATTTACTACATCTAATTCTAAATCGTTTGTCAAATATGATAGGCTATCCTTTAAACTCTCGGTATGTGTTTGAATACCTGCATTGGAGAAGTTTTTATTTTCCTCTATTACGTTTCCCTCAACAATAAGTATTTTTTTCATAAAATTTAAATTTATTTATTTTTCTCATAATTACTAAAAAAGTTAATAGTACAATCTCAAGTTGTTTATTTAATTTAATAATAGTTAAAAATTAAAGAAAATTTGATTGAAAGATTATTTATTGAAGTATTCAAAGTCATGTGATTAGATCATATCAAATAAGAATGATTAACATAGAAAAAACGAGGGAGGAATTATGTTAGCAAAAATGTTTAAAAGGCTAACTTCTACTCTTACAGTAGTTGTAGCTTTATTTTCTTCAATCGCTTTACCTCAAAATGTATTTGGTGCTGAAACTCAGTATTTTCCAGTAGCAAGTAGCCGTGTTGGACCTTACTCAGCAATGGGTACTGGTTATTACGGAGCTCAAATTGATTACATGAACTACGTCAATATGACTGGTGGTGTCAATGGAGTTATGCTTACTTGGCAAGAATGTGAAACTGAGTATAACGCAGTAAAAACTGTTGAGTGTTACCAGCGACTTTTAGAAAAAGATGGTCAAAGAATAGTTGTGTTTGATACTTTAGGTACACCAGGAGCATATGCAGTAATAAATCGTATGGCAAAAGACAATGTTGTTTTAGCTCAATACGGTTATGGTAGAACTGACGGTGCTGATGGAAGAGTATGGCCTTGGGTATTTAATGCTGCAAGTCACTACTGGTCACAAATAGCTGTAAAATTAAAATTTATGGCACAGATCGAAGGTGGAATTGATAAAATGAAGGGTAAAAAAATTGTACACCTTCACATCGACTCTGCTTATGGTCGTGAACCACTTCCAGCTATGAGAAAAATAACTTCTGACTGGGGAATGAAATTAGTAGAAATTTCAATTCCACCTCCAGGTTTAGAGCAACAATCTCAGTGGCTTCAAATTAGAAGAGAGAAACCTGATTGGGTAACTTTCTGGGGCGCAGGTTCTGGAATGAATTCAACAGCAATGACTAATGCTGCTAGAATTAATTTCCCAAGGGATAGAATGATGTATGTAACTTTTGGTGCTGCTGAGGAGGATATGTATCCAGCAGGTGATGCAGCTAAGGGAACTTATGCTGTTGCTAATGCTTTACCAGGAGAATATCCATTAGTTAAAGACATCAAAGACAAAGTATATGGTGCCGGAAAAGGTAACTTAGCTGATCCAAATAGGATTGGTTCAGTTTACTGGAATAGAGGACTAGGTGCTGCAGTTATGTGGATTGAGGGCTTAAGAAATGCTCAAAAAATGCATAACAAAGTTGGTAAGGCAGTAAATGGTGCTGAGTTTAGAGATGGTTATGAAGCGATTAACATGACCGAAGCTAGACTTAAAGAACTTGGAGTTGGAGGAATGTTAGCTCCATTTGCTATTTCATGTGAGAACCATGAAGGCGCTGGTAAATTTGCTGTAATGCAGTGGGATGGAACTAAATTCAATCAGGTAACTGGTTGGGAAGCTCCAGGAGACCCTAAATTTATTAGAGGTTTAGTAGAGGCATCTGCAGCTAAGTTTGCTAAAGAAAATAACATTACACCAAAAAAATGTGGATAGTTAATTTAACCAATTAACATTCACAAAAATGGGAAGTTTAAATAATTTCAATTATTTCAAACTTCCCATTTAACAAAATTTAAAGTAAAAAAATAATGAATAATAATTCAGCAAATATATTAGACATTAAAAATATAGAAGTAACTTACGATGATGTAATTTTAGCTTTACATGATGTATCTTTAAAAGTGCCCGAAGGAAAGGTAGTTGCTTTATTGGGTGCAAATGGAGCAGGTAAAAGTACAACCTTAAAAGCTGTCTCAACTATGTTAGCTTCAGAGAGAGGTAAAGTTACAAAAGGATCAATCGATTATGATGGAAATTCAATACAAAAACAAAACCCCTCTCAAATGGTTGGTCTTGGAATGGTTCAAGTATTAGAGGGAAGAAGATGTTTTGGTCATTTAACTGTTGAAGAAAACATAATCTCAGGAGCGTATTCAAGAAAATTATCTAAAGGTGATATTGATCAAGAATTAGAGAAAATTTATGGTTATTTTTTAAGATTAAAAGAGAGAAGAAAAAGTCAAGCAGCATTTACATCGGGTGGAGAACAACAAATGATAGCAGTTGCGAGAGCGATGATGGCAAAACCTAAAATGTTATTACTAGATGAGCCAACAATGGGTCTAGCACCTCAATTGGTTGCCGAAATATTCAATATTGTAAAAGAGTTAAATCAAAAAGAAGGAGTTAGTATTTTACTTGCTGAGCAGAATACTAATATTGCATTAAAAAATTCAGACTATGGTTACATCATTGAAACAGGAAAGGTCATGCTAGAGGGAAGTGCAGAAAGTTTATTGAATAATGATAAAGTAAAAGAACTATATTTAGGTATTTCAAAAAAAGGAAGAAAAAACTTTAGAGATGTTCTTAAAGAAGAAAGTTTAAATAAAAGAAGTAATTAAAGATGGCATACGAAAGAAAATTTAAAATAGGTGAACCAATTTTAGAGGTAAATAATATTTCACTCGCTTTTGGAGGTGTCAAAGCAATAACTGACACTTCATTTAATGTCCTCGAGCACGAGGTTAGAGCAATAATTGGACCTAATGGTGCTGGAAAAAGCTCAATGCTTAATTGTATAAATGGCATCTATAAGCCTCAACAAGGAACTGTATCTTTTAGGGGAAAAGAAATACCAAACATAACTCCAAATATAATGGCTCAAATGGGTTTATCTAGAACATTTCAAAACTTAGCTCTTTTTAAAAGAATGTCTGTATTGGATAATATTTTAGTTGGTCGTAAACTTCATACTAAGACAAGTTTTATAGAAGTTGCTTTACAACTTCCTAAAGTTAAAAAAGAGGAAAAAGTAAATAGAGATAGATCTGAGGAAATAATTAGTTTTTTAGAAATTGAAGACATCAAAGACACTCCTGTTGGAAAACTTCCTTATGGATTACAAAAAAAAGTTGAGTTAGGCCGAGCTCTTGCAACTGACTCTTCAATAATTTTATTGGACGAACCAATGGCTGGAATGAATGTTGAAGAAAAAAGAGATATGTGTAGATTTATTTTGAAGGTAAATGATGAACTTGGTACAACAATGGTTTTAATTGAGCATGATATGGGAGTAGTAATGGATATATCTGATAGAGTTGTTGTGCTTGATTATGGCAAGGTTATTGGTGATGGGACACCAGATGAGATAATGGCAAACCAAAAAGTAATAGACGCTTACTTAGGGGTGGAACACTAGGATAAAATATGGTTGATGAATTATTATTTTTTATGGAAGTACTTGTAGGTGGTTTACTTGCTGGTACAATGTACTCTTTGGTTGCTTTAGGATTTGTTCTTATTTTCAAAGCTTCAGCAACATTTAACTTTTCACAAGGGGCGATGGTATTTTTCTCGGTATTAGCATTCTGCGGTTTTATGCAAGATTTTAACATACCTTTTGTACTAGCATTTATTTTGGCTGCTCTTTTAATGGTAGTCGTTGGTCTTTGTACTGAAAGATTAGTTTTAAGACCTTTAATGAACGCAAGTGAAGACACAGTGTTAATGGCTACGATTGGACTTGGTTACGTTTTAGAAGGCCTGGCTCAAGCGGCATGGGGAGTAGAGGTTAGAAGATTGGATTTAGGAATAGGAGACTTCCCCGTCCCATGGATTGCAGATAATTTAAAATTATTTATTAGTGCTCTTGATATTACAGCTGGGTTAGTTGCAGCTATAATGATTATTGGTCTGTTTTTATTGTTCAAATATACAAAAATTGGATTAGGTTTAAGGGCTGTTGCAGATGATGCGGGAGCTGCTAGTTCTATCGGGATCCCTTTAAAGCACATAATGTTATTAGTTTGGTCTGCTGCAGGTGTGGTAGCTTTAGTGGCGGGAATGATGTGGGGAGCTAGAGCTGGAGTTCAATTTGCGCTGGTTGATCTTGCTTTAAAAGCATTACCAGTATTAATTATAGGCGGATTTTCATCTATACCGGGAGCCATTGTCGGAGGTCTAATTATAGGAGCAACAGAAAAAATATTAGAGGTTTATATTGGACCATTCTTTGGAGGAGCAATTGAGGGTTGGGCTCCATATGTATTAGCAATATTCTTCCTATTGTACAGACCAGAGGGTTTATTTGGAGAAAAAATTATCAGGAGAGTTTAATTTATGAAACCAGTTTTTATGACTTACACAAAAAAAGACCTAATTAATTTAGCTGTTTGTATGGTTTTGAGTGTATTAATAATACCGACATTTATTAAAACAGAATATTGGTATACCTCCATATTAATTCCTTGGCTTTGCTTAGCTTTAGCTACAATTGGACAACAAATTGTTATGGGCTACACAGGGCAATTAGCTTTAGGTGCTGCTGGTTTTATGGCTGCGGGAGCGTTCGCTATGTTCAATCTCATTTTAAGAGTGCCAGAACTGGGTTTCATAGGCTCTCTAGCAGTATCGGGTTTAATTGCAGCTGCTTTTGGAATTTTGTTTGGGTTGCCTAGTTTAAAAGTAAGAGGAATTTACCTAATGGTAGCAACTCTTGCATCACAGTTTTTTATAATATGGATGATAGATAAATTTGGTTGGTTTAAAAACTACGACTCATCAGGAATTATAACCGCCCAAGACATAGTTATCTTAGGAAAGCCATTTACAACTCCATTAGCTATGTATTTTGTATGTTTAGCTGTTACAGCAGTTTTAACTTTACTGGCTATGAACATGGCAAGAGGTAGTACTGGTAGAAATTGGATGGCAGTTCGGGATATGGATATTGCTGCAGAGTCAATGGGAGTTTCGCTTTTAAAAACTAAAGTTCAAGCATTCGCAATCAGCGCATTTTATTGTGGTGTAGCAGGTGCACTTTTTGCATTTTGTTATCTAAAATCTTTAGAGCCAGTTGCCTTCGATATTAAACTATCTTTTAAAATATTATTTATGTGCATCTTAGGTGGTCTTGGTACCATTAATGGTGCTTTCATAGGGGCAGCATTTATTTTACTTTTCCCAGTTCTTTTAAATAGTGTTGGAAATAACGTATTTCATGGAGCAATTGATGCTACAATTATTTCGTCTATAGAACAGGTTATATTTGGTCTGTTGATGATTATATTCATGATTTATGAACCACTGGGGATGGCTAAGTTATGGGAAAATTTAAAACAAAAATTCGGCTCTAAACTAACATCTTCGAATATTAAAAATTTAAAATCCTCTTTGAGTAAAAAGTTTTAATTAGTGGATAAAAAAAAACTAATCATTGCTCTTTTAATAGGTATCATAATTGGGTTTCTAGTAGAAAATAATTTCCTAATTTTTTAAAAAGTTAATTTTTCTGTCATATATGATTGTTTTTAACAAATGATACATTAGCGGAATTTTTTTTTTATCAATCTTTTTTAAAATATATGGAGCAATTTCTCTAGCAAGTTGCTCGCCTTCTACAGTATCTTTAGGCATAAATTTTTTTTTTGCTGTTGTAAATTTAAAACCTTTACCAAGAAAATTTCCCATTTTACTGTTTCTCCCTCCTATAGCACTTACATACAAATCACCAATACCTGCAAGTCCTAATATTGTTGATACGTCTCCTTTAAAATATTTAATTAAAAATTTCATCTCATTCGCACTTTTTTGAAATAAATCTGATTTAGCGTTTAAATTTTGACCTGAACCAATGACCATTGCATATATATTCTTAATTGCTGAACAGATTTCAATACCAATAATATCCTTTGAAAATTCAGTTAAATAATACTTAGTAGATATAAGTTTTCCAATCCATTTGGCAATCTTAATATTTTTATTAGCAACAACTACGCTTGTCTTATTTTTATTTGCTAATTCTTTAGCTAAACAAGGTCCTTTTAATACTGACACATTTGCTGCGCGATAATTATTTTTTAATAAATCTGAAATTGTTAAAATCCCTTTCTTTTTTTTATCAAACTTTAATCCTTTAGTAAGAACCAACAAAGGAGTTTTAATGTTTAAATCTTTTAATTCTTTTCCAATAAAATCTATACCTGCAAGACTTAGGGCAATTACTATTAAGTCATATCTTTTCTTGAATATTTCTTTTGAATAATTCACAAATTTTAATTTTTTTGGAAGATAAAGTTTTAAAGAAGGATGAAACTTTTTCTTTGAGTTTAGATTTTTAATAAAAATTTTATTGTATGGCTCTGTGATAGTAACAAGATTATTGTTTTCTAAACAGGGAATAGAAAACGCAGAACCCATAGCTCCACCACCAATAATTAATATTTTACCCATATAATTTAATTAAATTTTACAGTTATAAAAATTTCAACTAATACTTGAATGAACCTTAGCATAGAATTTTTAAATATAAAATTACTTATAACTAATATTAATATAGGTTTATTTATAGTTTGAATATAAAAAAATTTATCGTTAATGATAATTTTACTTTAGCTTAAAAATTAGAAAATGCAAAACCATAAATTTAAATACTCTAAATTTTTGTTAAATAAAAATTATAATTTTAATAGAGACTATGTTTTAAAATATTTACCATCAAAATTTTTAATTGATGCTTATAAAAGTATATCAAAATGGAAAGGCTACCACCCTACCCCTTTGTTAAATTTAAATAAATTAAATAAAGATTTAAGGCTTAATAATATATTTTACAAGGATGAGTCAAAAAGATTTAATTTAAAATCTTTTAAGGCTTTAGGGGGTGCATATGCTGTGGAAAAAATCTCAAAAAAAAAAAATAAAATTACTGTCTCATCAGCAACAGCTGGAAATCATGGAAAATCTGTGGCCTGGGGAGCAAAAAGATTAAAATTAAAATGTAAAATTTTTGTCAGTCAACATGTAAGTAAAACGAGGGTAGATGAGATAAAAAAATTTGGTGCTGAGGTGATAAGAGTTAAAGGAAATTATGAAGACTCTTTAAGAAAATGCCAGATATTATCAAAAAAAAATAATTGGAGTATTATACAAGATGTTTCAACAAAAAATTATAGATATGTTCCCCAACTTACTATGGCAGGTTATTCTATTTTAATTAAGGAAATCTCTGAACAAACTAATCAATATATCACTCATATATTTCTTCAAGCTGGTGTAGGAGGATTAGCTGCTGGTTTAGTGGCTGGAGTAGCAAAATACTTTAAGAGAATTCCTAAAATTATAATTGTAGAACCAGATAGAGCTGATTGTGTACTTCAAAGTATAAAAAGTAAAAAATTAAAAAAGATAAAAATCAAAAAAGAAAGTATTATGGGTGGAATGTCATGTAATGAGATGTCTCTTGTACCATGGCAGATATTAAAAAAAGCAACCAATTGTTGTGTTTCAGTTACTGATAATAACGTAGCAAGAACAGTAGCTAAATTAAAAGATAAGAAATTTAGTAAAGCTTCGATAATGGGTGGAGAGTGTGCCACACCAGGAATTATTGCTTTAATTGGAATATGGAATGATAAAAAAACTAGGAAATTGATCAATCTTAATCAAAATTCAAATGTATTAGTAATTGGATGCGAAGGAAATGCAGATGTCAAACTTTATAAACAACTGCTATCTAAGGGAAGAAAATAAATTTATATGACAAAAAATGCAATTACGTGGATAAGAGAGGATTTTAGAATTGAAAATAATCCTGCTCTCTCTTACGCAACTCAAAATCATGAGAATGTACTCGCCCTCTACATTTATAACAAAAATGATTTTGATAACAAAAGAGAGGCTCAAAAATGGTGGCTTTCAAAATCTCTAGAAATATTTAAATCTGAATTATCAAAATATAAAGTCAATCTTCAGATATTAGCAGGAGATGAACTTGATATATTTTCAAAAATAAAAAAAAAAGACAATTTTTCAATCTATTGGAACAAAATTTACGAACCTGACGTAATTGCAAAAGGAAAAAAAATTAGAGATACTTTTCTTAAAAACGAAGTTGAATTTAAATATTTTAAAGGAAATATTTTAAATGAATTTCAAGAAGTTACTAAAAACGACGGGACACCTTTTAAAGTATTTACTCCTTTCTGGAGAAATGCAGAACAAAAATATTTAGGTCTGCCACCAAGTAAAAATTATATTGTTAAGAAAAAAAATAAAATGATTTCTTTTTTTAAAAAGTGCATTGAGCCAGAAAATATTTTACCAAAAGAAAACTGGTATAAAAAATTTGAGGATTATTGGAAAGTTTCAGAGAATGACTCAAAAATAATCCTTAATAATCTAATTGATAATAAAATTAAAGAATACGGGGTTGCAAGAGACTATCCCTCTATAGAGGGTACCTCTAAATTGTCCCCGTACATAAAACATGGACAAATACATGTAAGCACTATTTGGAAAAAATGTAATAATACTAAATCTAAAGGTATTGGTTATAGAAAGTATATTAATGAATTAGGTTGGCGTGAGTTCTCTCATAGCTTGATTAATTACTTTCCTGAATTCCTAAAAGGTAATTACAGAAAGGAATTTAATAAATTTCCGTGGGTAAAAAATGAGAAGTTTTTAAAAGCCTGGAAATCAGGAATGACTGGTTATCCAATTGTTGATGCTGGAATGAGAGAATTATATGAAACAGGTTGGATGCATAACAGAATAAGAATGGTAGTTGGTTCTTTTTTAGTTAAACACTTAAGAATCAACTGGACCGAGGGTGAAAAACATTTTAGAAATTGTTTACTTGATTTTAATAAAGCCAATAATGTAGCTCAGTGGCAATGGGTTGCAGGTTGTGGAGCAGATGCAGCTCCTTATTTCAGAATTTTTAATCCTATTCTTCAAGGCGAAAAATTTGATAAAGAAGGAAAATACGTAAAAAAATGGGTACCAGAACTAAACAAAGTCCCACAAAAATTTATTCATAAACCTTGGGAAATGGAAGAGAAGTATCAACAAGCTATAAATACAATCGTAGGAAAAGATTATCCAAAACCAATAGTAATACATGAAGAGGCAAGAGCATCAGCATTAAAAGCTTTTCAGAGTTTAAAAAAAAATTAAACTTCTCCTAAGAAATGTTGAATTATTGTTCTCCTCTGTGGGTTTAATCTGTGCTCAAACAAATATATACCTTGCCAGGTTCCAAGTAATAACACTCCATTTTCAATACTAAGGGAAATTTGATTATTTGTTAAACTAGATTTTATGTGTGCAGGCATATCGTCTTTTCCTTCAGTTGTATGGACATATAACTTGTTATCCATAGGTGCCAGTTTGTTGAAATAATTTATTAAGTCAGTTTGAACATCTGGATCGGCATTTTCTTGAATAATTAAAGAAGCACTAGTGTGCTGAATACTTAAATTAAGAATACCATTTTTAAACTTATTTGATTTTATCCAATTGATAGTTTGATCAGTAAATTCATATAACTTTTGTCCATCAGTATTAATTTTATAGTTATTGAATTTTTGTATCATAAATTAAAGTTTGAAGATGTTAATTCATAAAGACGACTAATTGTACGTTTGAATGGTTCTTTTAATGATTTGGAAGAATTCAATTCATCTAATTTTTTTTCAGCCGAAACTGCAATCGGTATTTTCTTATCATAAACTATGTCAATTAAAGTTATAAACCGATGTTGTTGATTAGAATTTATGTCATCAAACTGTGGTATTTTGTCAATAAATATAGATTCTGAAACTTTGATTATTTCTAAATAGTCTTCAGCACCTAAATTTTGATCACACAATTCATTAAAAGTAAATCTTACTATACCTTCATAGAATTCTTTAATCTGGAAATCTCTTCCTTTAATATTAAGTATCTTATTAATTTTTTTTTTACCTTTTGAAACTATCCTAAAATATTTGTTCATTTTAAAATTAGTTTCTTCATTTAAAGGAAAAAAGTATCTATCATTTTGATTGTCTTTTGATTTTCTATAGTCATCTTCAATTAAAAGTTCATGTTCTATTGTCCTATTTTTCATAATTCCAATAAATGGCTTGAATTGATCTCTTTGCAAACCATCTTTATAAAGGTCTTTTATAAGTATATTTGACGAAAAAATAACTTTAATATTTTCCTTAAATATCTCCTCAAACAATCTTCCTAAAATCATTGCATCAACGATATTAGTGACTTGAAATTCATCAAAGTAAAGAATTTCAGTTTTTTTATTTAAATCCTTTACAAAATTTTTTATTCCATTTTCCTTATCTTCATTTTCAAAAATATGATTATGAAATTTAATCATAAATTCATTAAAATGAAGTCTCAATTTTTTTTCTTTTAATGTATTAAAAAAAAAATTAAGAATCATTGTTTTGCCAACTCCTACATCTCCAACTAAGTAGAATCCTAATTTACTTTTCTCTTTTTTAAAAAATTTTTTTAGAAAATTTTGATTAAAATTACTTGAATAGTAATCCTTAAGTTTGTCTATTGTATCAATTTGATTTTGATTAATTTCATATTGATTATTTTCGCAATGATTTAAAAATAATTTATTTAAGTTCATTTTTTTGTTTTAAAATCTATTCCGTACTCTGATCTTGATCCACGTCTCAATCCAAAAGGACCTGAAATAAATATAGTTAAAGGCTTAGTACCAGGTTTTAAATCAACTCTATGTAAATTATTAGCTGATCTAAAACCAATGTATCCTGGTGGTCTCCAAAATTTTCCAGTGCTCAAAGTTTCCCAATAGCCTCCTCTTAATATTATCGTAATATAAGGAAATGTATGATTATGAACTCCATCTCCATGATCATCAGCCAACATTTCATGAATCAAGATATTAAATGGAAACCATTTTGGTCTATGTCTCAAAAGAACATAGTACCTATTCATCCATGGTTTAGCATCAGCATATCTAGGATGAGACGGTCCTCTATCTAGGACAACTTTTTTTCTTCCAATTTTTTCTAAGAATCTTAAAAACATATTTAATCATATTGAATTATAGATCCATTTTTAACAACAAATAAATTTCCATCCTGAACGTAAGGTTTCGAAATAAAGTCGCGAGCCACTTTTACAGCTTTTAATACATCGCCTGAATTTAAATTTATTATTATTAAATTTCCGTCTGAATTACTTAAATAAAGTTTATTACTACCGATAGAAAAACCTGTTGGTTTTACACTCTTTCTTTTTTTTTGATCATAATTTTTATAAAGATTATTAATCTTAATTATATTACCCTGTTTTTTTTGAAGAGTGAAAAGATATCCATTATTCGAAACTGTAAAAATAAAATCATCTACTATGATAGGTGTTAAAATAGAATTAATTTCATTAATCCAGTTAGTTGTTCCAGTTTTCAAATCAACTGAGTAAAATTGATCTTTATTATTAGAAAAATAAATTGAATTTCCATCACTTATTAATTTTGAGTAATTAAAATTATACGTCTCATTAGAAATAGTGCTTTTTTGAGTGGGAAGTTGCCATAGTATTAATCCAGAAGATATATCAACTGCTGTAATGTCCCCTATTGAATTGTTAAAAATTATTAGATTATCTTTAATTATTAATGAAAATTTTGATTTTGAAACAGTAAAAGAGTCTTCTGTCTGTACATTCCAACATTCAGAACCATCTTTTAAATAAAAACATCTTAAAATATTTTTGTAATCAATTACAAAAAATTTATTATCATTAATTTTTATTTCTGAATTAAAAGGATAATCACTTTTATTAGACCAAATTAAATCTCCAGAATTACTATTTATTAAAAAGATTTTTGAAACGTTATCAGCTACTATCAAATTATTGCTTACTAAAGAAAATGATAGAATTGGATTTAATTTTTTTTCATTTTTAGAATAATAATTTTTTTTCCATAAAATTTTTTTATTTTTATTAATTCTTATTATATCTCCTTTTTTATTAGAAAATATTAAACCGTCATCTAAAAATAATGGTTCAAAATTAGATTGCTCGAAATTTTCAAATTTTGAAAATTTATGTGTAGCAATTTTATTAAAATATCCTTCATATTTCTGTGATCCAAAATTATTAAGATTATCATTATTTTTTTGATTATTTGGACTTTTAGAGAGATCTAGTTTTAATGAAGTATTTAATTCACTCACTATATTTTTTTTTTCAACAAGAATTTTTTTTAAATTCTTATTTTCATTTTCAATCTTTTCTTTCTCATTCCATAGTTTTGAATTCTTGTTTAATGAACAATTGTTAAGGAGAAAAGAAATTAAGATAAATATTAATAGTTTATTCACTAAGATCTCGGTTTAATCTTTTTTGAGTTTCTTTTATTATGTCCGTATTAGCATTTTTTGTATTTAGTATTTGATTAAAAAATTCTTTTGACTTTTGTTTTTCATTTTTTGAGTAAAAATATTCTGCTAATAAATATAATCCATGTGACTTCCAAATGCTTTTTGAATTAATGACAGGGTTCAATATATTCAATAATTCATTTTCATTAGCTGTATCAGCATTAAAAAGAGCTTTTTTATATATTATAAGATTTCTAATTTCATAATCTAAGGAAGTTTTATTTATAAGAACATCAAATAAATAATTAATTTCATTTTTTTCATTTATCAAATTTTCGTCGATCAAATAATAAAGTGCTAGCGGAGAATATGTGCTGTTTTTATCCTCAATAATTTCTTTCATCTCAAAGATAATTTTAGATTCATCGCCGTTCTTATGATCAATTATTGCACTATTATATCTTTTTGAAATGTTCTCTTTATGTTGGTCTTTATAAATTTGATATATGTAAAAACCTAATATTGTAAATATTAAAAAAATTGTAATTGTTGCTAATATTTTTTTATTATTTATAAGAAAATCTTTAATTTTTTGATTTCTTGTATTGCTATCAATTATAGAAATTTCTTCATCCATATTTAAATCATATTTCTAAGGACATATTGCAATATGCCTCCATTTTTATAATACTCTAATTCATTTTTAGTATCGATCCTACATAATGTTTGAATCTTTTTAATCTCTCCCGAGGCATACTTTATTTCAATCTTAATCTTATCAGAGGGGTTAATTCCTTTTTCAATTTCCATTACACTTATTAATTCAGAACCAATTAAGTTAAGTTTTTTTCTATCTATATTATCAATAAATTGTAATGGTAAAATACCCATACCAATCAAATTTGATCTATGAATTCTTTCAAAGCTTTCAGCAATTACAGTTTTTACTCCTAATAGTTTTGTTCCTTTAGCAGCCCAATCTCTAGAAGAACCTGTTCCATACTCTTTACCTCCAATAACAACTAGGTCTGTTCCTCTTTTTTTATATTCCACAATAGCATCATAAATTGGCATTACTTTATCTTCAGGGTACAGCTTAGTAAAACCCCCCTCTGTACCTGGAGCCATTTCATTCCTAATTCTTATGTTAGCAAAAGTCCCCCTCATCATAACTTCATGATTACCTCTTCTTGAACCATAGGAATTATAATCTTTAGGTAATATTTGATGTTTCATAAAATATTCACCAGTAGGGCTTTCTTTCTGAATATTTCCAGCAGGTGAGATGTGATCTGTTGTGACCATATCACCTAAGATCAGTAATGGTCTAGCATCTTTAATTTCTTGAAAACCCTCTGGTTCATCTGGAAGGTTGTCAAAAAAAGGAGGTTTTTTTACATAGGTAGAGTTTTCTTCCCAATTATAAATACTTGTTTTTTCTGTTTTGATTTCTTGCCACTGTTTTGGTCCTTCAGAAACATTTGAATATCTTTTAACAAACATTTCAGCGTTTAAAGATGATTTAAGAGTTTCTTCTATTTCTTTATTAGTCGGCCAAATATCTTTCATAAAAACATCATTTCCATTTTTATCTTTGCCAAAAGAGTCTTTGTACAAATCAAATTCCATATATCCTGCTAAAGCATAAGCAACTACTAAAGGAGGAGATGCTAAATAATTTGCTTTAATATGAGGAGAAATTCTTCCTTCAAAATTTCTATTTCCAGATAAAACTGAAACACCGTAAATATCTTCTTTTTGGATAGCTTCAACTATATTGTCTGCCAATGGACCAGAATTTCCAATACATGTAGTGCAGCCATAACCAACCAAATTAAAACCTAATTTGTCTAAATAAATGTTTAAGCCAGCTTTGGCTAAATAATCTGTAACCACTTGAGACCCTGGAGCTAACGAAGTTTTTACCCAAGGTTTTACATCAAGACCAAGCTCTACAGCTTTTTTTGCTAGCAAACCTGCTCCTATAAGAACGTTTGGATTTGAAGTATTTGTGCAAGATGTAATTGCTGCAATTAGAATAGATCCATCTTTTATTTCAAAATCAGTATTAGGAACTTTAGCTATTGAGAAATCTTTTTTATTAGTTATTTCTTTAAAACTTTTTTTAAAGCTTGTTGATGCATCAGTTAGCAAAACTTTGTCTTGAGGTCTTTTTGGTCCAGAAATTGTAGGTACTATTGTAGACATATCCAGAGTTAAAGTATCTGTAAATTCAATATCATCACTCGCCCATAATCCTTGAGTTTTTGCATACTCCTCTACTATTTTTACTGTGGACTGATCTCTTCCAGAAAATTTTAAATATTTTAAAGTCTCATCATCTATTGGAAAAAATCCACACGTTGCACCATACTCTGGAGCCATATTTGCTATTGTTGCTCGATCAGCTAGAGTTAAATTCTTCAAACCATCACCATAAAACTCTACAAATTTTCCAACAACACCCTTATCTCTTAACATCTTAACAACTGTTAAAACTAAGTCAGTAGCTGTAGTGCCCTCAGGCATTTTATTTTTTATTTCAAAACCAATAACTTCTGGAATTAACATTGATATTGGCTGACCTAACATACCTGCCTCTGCTTCTATACCTCCAACACCCCATCCTAAAACAGACAAGCCATTAACCATTGTTGTATGACTATCTGTACCAACAAGTGTATCAGGAAATAAATAATTTTGACCTTCGTGCTCAGCTGACCAAACAACTTTTGAAAGATATTCAAGATTAACTTGATGACAAATCCCCGTTCCTGGTGGAACTATTCTAAAGTTATTAAATGCCTGTTGTCCCCATTTAAGAAAAGAGTATCGTTCTCCATTTCTATTAAATTCAATTTCAACATTCTTATCAAAAGAGTCTGCTTTTGCAGATTGGTCTACTTGTACCGAGTGGTCAATAACAAGGTCTACAGCTGAAAGAGGGTTAATTGTATTTGGATCTTTATTTTTGTCCTTAACAGCTTCTCGCATAGCAGCAAGATCTGCTACTGCAGGTATTCCAGTGTAGTCTTGAAGTAAAACTCTTGCAGGTCTATATGCTATTTCAGTTTTAGATTTTTTTTCTTTAAGCCATTTTTTTATTGCTTCAATTTGATTTTTAGTAACTGACAAGTTATCCTCATATCTTAAAAGATTTTCAAGTAATACCTTAAGGGATTTGGGTAGCTTTGATATACCATCTAAGCCATTAGTCTCAGCTTTAGATAAAGAAAAAATTTTAAAGTCTTTATTATTAATCTTTATATTTGTTAATGAATTGTATGAATTTTTTGTACCTGGTTTCATGTATTATATATAAAAAGTAATTATGCTTAAAATAAGAAGCAGTGACATAACACAATTAAAGTATTTAATAAATTTCTCATTTGTCGCAAATTTCCTTAGATATTTACCCACAAATGTCCAAAAAGTAATGCTGCTTAAAGAAACTAAGAATGCAAAAAAAATAACTTGAGTCGCATATTTGAAATAGTTCTCTCCATGTTCGACATAAGTGGATACAATAATTATACCAATTAATACACCTTTGGGATTTAAGAATTGAAAAAGAAATGTTTCAATGAACTTTACTGGGTTTTCATTTTTTTTCTCACTATCTATCTTAGAAAAATAAATTTTATAAGCTAAGTAAATTAAAAACATACTTCCTAAATATTTTAAAGAAACTTGAATAACGGGAAATATTTTGAAAACATTAACTAAACCAATAGTTAATAAAAAAATAAGAAAAGTAAATCCTAATGCAACTCCAAAAATATGTGGTAATGTTTTTTTTATACCAAAATTAAAACCTGAATAAGAAGCTATTACATTGTTCGGACCTGGGGTGTAGGCTGCTACTATCCAAAACAAAGCCATTGATAAAATTTCAGGGTGCATGAAATTAGGCTATAGGAAGACCATTTTCAGATTTCTGAGATGGGTGTACAAGGATTACTTTACCTTCTTTATCAATTGAACCTAAAATCAAAACTTGTGAAACTACTCCAGCAATATTTTTTTTCAGCAAAATTGCAAACACCTATTAC
>QCBC01000002.1 GCA_003281725.1 Pelagibacteraceae bacterium AG-345-O09
TTAAAAGCTATTTTTTTATGTAAATTAAAAAATTCATCATCTGCATTTAAAACAACAAAACCACCAGATTTAGTATTATTAATAATTTCAGATTTGGCTAAAGCAATTTGTTTTATATTTTTGAAATTTTTTGCGTGTGCGTAGTTTACATTGGTTATAACGCTAACATCTGGTTGTATGATTTTTGTAAGATAATCAATCTCACCTTTTTTATCCATTCCAACTTCTAAAACACCAAAATTATCTTTATTGGTTAAATTAAAAAGACTTAAAGGGACACCATACTTATTATTATATGATTTAGGAGAGATACTTACTTTTGAAATTTTTTTCAATGTGTTGCCCAATAATTCTTTCAATGTAGTTTTGCCACAACTTCCTGTTATAGCAATTACTTTAGTATCTATATTTTTTCGAAAAATTTTAGAGATATCTGTCAAAAATTTTAAAGAATCTTTTACTTTAATTTGTTTAGATTTGTTCAAACTATTTTGAAATCGATTTACAATAGCTAAGGATGCCCTATTTTTAAATGATTGCTTTATAAATTTATTTCCATCATTTTTTTCACCTTTTATTGCAAAAAAAATATCATCTTTTTTCACTTCGTTAGAATTAATTTTTGCTAGTTTAATGGATAATGATGAAGAAACACTTTTATTACCTGAAATCTCTTTAATTATATTTAACTTTAAATTATCAGATAAATTTAAGTTTTTAATTTTAATTGCTTTAAGAATAATTTTTTTATCTGAAAAATAAATTTTTCGCTTACCTATATCCTGAGTTTTTTCATGCCCCTTTCCAGCAACTAATAAAATTTCTCCAGTATTCAAATTTTTTGTTGCTTCAAATATCGCTTTTGCTCTATTAGAAATCTCAATGATTTTTTTTTTCTTAATTCCTTTTTTTATATCACCTCTAATTTTATCTGGATTCTCAAATCTAGGATTATCATCAGTAAGATAAATTTTATCAGAAAAATCAGACGCAATTTTACCCATTTTTGATCTTTTATTTTGATCTCTATTTCCACCACATCCAAATAATAAACAGAGCTTTTTATCTGGAAATTGTTCTCTAAGGTTTAAAAGGCAAGTTTTTAAGGCCTTTGGAGTATGTGCATAATCAAGAATTATTTTTGATTTATTTTTAATTTTACCAATCTTTTCAAATCTACCCTCTACTGGTTTAATTTTTTCAATAATATCCAAAATCTTTTTTAAATTAATAATATTTTTAGCAGCAAAAATTGCCATTAAAATATTCTTTAATTGAATTTTCCCTATCAAGTTAAGATTTATCTCTTTTATGGAGTTGTTATATTTAATCTTAAGTAATTGAATTTCACCCTTAAAAGTATGAGACAAAATTCTGAAATCATTTTTTCTATCATTCAATGTAATTATTTTTAATCTTTTTTTTTTTGCAATTTTATTAATTATTTTAAATTCAGGTATTTTATCATCTGCTATTATATTCCCTTTTTTTTTGATAAGATTCCTAAATAGGTAAAGTTTTGCATTAAGATAATCATTAAAATTTTTGTGATAATCTAAATGGTCCTGAGATAAATTTGTAAATATTCCAGAATTAAACTTTAGACCGTCAAGCCTATTCTGTTTTAAGCCATGACTTGACGCTTCCATAATAACATTGTCTATTCTTTGATGTTTTAATTTTTTTAATATCTTACCTAATTGAATCGGATCGATTGTAGTATTAGATAAATCTAAATTTAAACTATTGGACTTAACCCCCAAAGTTCCAATTGAGGCAACTCTTTTATTATTTAATTTTAAAATTTGATAATAAAAATCTGCAATAGATGATTTCCCATTTGTTCCTGTAACGGCAATTAAATTTTTTGGTATTCTATTGAAAATTTTAAATGAAACTTCAGACAATAATTTTCTAATATTTTTTGTATGAATAAACAAAATCCCATTTTGAAATTCTTTAACTTTTTTTTCGGTAATAATAATTTTTGAGCCTTTTTTAATCGCAATCGAGATAAAATTGTTTCCGTCAATTTTATTACCTTTGATAGCAAAAAAAATATTATTTTTTTTTAATTTAGAACTATTAAAGGATATTCCTGAAAAAAAGATATTTCCAAATTTTTTATCAATATTGGGAATGTAGTCTTTCAGAAACATTTTTAATTAATTTCACTATATTTTGTGGCCAAAATAGGCCCAATTTTTTCAACTATTTGACCTGTTGTTTCCACTGTAGTCCATCCGGCAGTATTATATGGAGTACCTTTATATTTTATATTAGACCCATCTCTATAATGATAAACATAATCTTGATTAGTATTTGGTTCATCTAACATGACTGCTAAAACAAATTTTGGACTAGATGTGGGAAATACTGAAATAAAAGAATTTATCTTTTTTTTAGAATAGCCTCCCGTTGTACTTTTTTGTGCTGTTCCTGTTTTTCCACCAATTTCATATCCATTAACATTGGCTAAAGAAGCAGTCCCTTCTTTAGAGTTAACAATTTTTCTTAAAATAGGTAAAATTTTTTCTGATACTTCTTGGTCTAAAATTTTTTCTTTTTTTTCTTTTTGAGATTTTTTAATAATAGTAGGATTTATTTGATGCCCTCCATTCACAATAATTGCATAGGCTTTTGCAAGCTGTAACAAAGTTGTAGTAATTCCATGCCCAAAAGAAACAGTAGCAAGAGGACATTTTCCCCAATTAAATTTAATAGGTTTTCCAACTTCCTCAATATCAAAGTTTATCTTTTCCAAAATTCCAATTTTGGATAAAAATAATCTGAACTTTTCCTCACCAATTTGCTGTCCAATTCTAACTGAACCTATATTTCCTGATCTAATAAGAATTTGTTCTGCAGTCAAATCTGATGGTATTTTATCGTCATACTCTCTAATAGGAAATCCTGCACAAGTTAATGATTTTGGTAAATCATTATATTCTGTTTGAGGTTCAATAATTTTTTCATCAAAAGCTGCGGCTAAAGTGAAGGTTTTGAAAACGGATCCAAATTCATAAACTCCTTTAGTTGCTCTATTAATTAAATTTATATCAGAAATAGTTTCTCTTTTGTTTGGATCAAAATCTGGTAAAGACACTAATGATAAAATATCACCGTTATTAACATCCATTAAAATTGCAGCACTACCTTTAGTTTTAAAAATCCGATTAAATTTTAAAAGCTCATTTCTAATTAAAAATTGTATGTCTTTATCAACTGTTAGTTTTATTGGTTCTTGAAGATTTTTTAGTTCGTTATCTAACGACTTTTCAAGACCTGATATGCCGTTGTTATCATTATCAATTTGACCAATAATATGACTAAATAAATTTTTTTCAGGATATATTCTAGTCAACTTTTCTTCAGGCTGAATAGACTTATCACCTAATTTCATTATTTTTTCATAATTTTCATCAGAAATCATTTTTTCAAGATAGAAAAATTTTCTATTTATCAAGTAAGATTCAATTTTTTTGTAATCTTTATTGGGAAAAATATACTTTAAATTAATTATTAGTTTTTTTTTATCAATAACTTTTTGTGTACTTATGCCTATATCAACAGAACTTATGGTCTTACTTAAAAATTTTCCATTTCTATCAAGAATATCTGCCCTATAAAGATTATTCATCGGATTATTCATATTTTCATTTATTTCATTTTTTGATTTTCTGGATCCTAAATGAATTAGATGAATTGAGTAAATAAAGAAAATAATAAAAAATATAAAAAAAATAAATGATACCCTATTAAAAGATAAATCTAAATTTGACTTACTTTTTTTGTACAAAAAAGCATCTTGATGATCCTCTAAAATAATTTTGGAATTTCTATTTTTCATTACCTAATATTAGATTATTTATTTGTAATTTTTTTGTGTTTTGGTCTATTATTTTAATTTCATTTATATCTTTTTTAACTAATTCATCATCAAAGTATAAATTTTGAAATTCAAGTAATTTTTCTGTTGAACTTAAAAATTCATATTCTAATTTGATATTTTCAAAATCATTTTTTAATACCCTAATATTCTCCTTTATTGTAAAAATCTCATCATCAGTTCTTTTTGTTGAGTTTTTTATTAGTGCTGTAGATAAGATTAAAAATACTATTAAAAAAATGACTAAAAATTTCCTCATAGCTTGTTTCCAAAATTTTCAATCTCTATTAAATGCTCAAATTTCTCTAAAATATCTGTTTTGAAATTATAAAAATCATCTTTTTTAATAATATATCTAAGTTTTGCTGATCTTGATGGCAAATTTTCTTTTAGTTCTGTTTTAGAGGGAGTCCTAGGTTTCTTTTCCAACATTCGAAATAAGGTTTCAGGCTCTTTAATTTTGGGCACATATCTTGATATACTTTTTTTCTCTGACAAACTTTTAAAGAAATGTTTAACTATTTTATCCTCTAGTGAATGAAAAGTAACAACTGCTAAAATACCATCTTTTTTTAAAACTTTTGCTGCAGCTATTAATCCGTAAATAAGCTCTGTAATCTCTTTATTGACAAAGATTCTCAATGCTTGAAAAACCTTTGTAGCACTATGGATCTTAAAATTTTTTTTTTTTTTGGTTTTTTCAATTAACTCTACTAATTTTTTTGTATCAATTTTATTTATACTTCTTTGTTTAACAACATTACTAGCAATTTTTTTTGCGAACTTTTCTTCCCCGAAAAATTTAAATATTTTTTCAAGATCTTTTTCATCTAATCTATTTATTGCCTCTTTTGCTGAAAAATCATTTAATCCCATTTGCATATTCAAATCGCCCGAAGAATTAAATGATAAGCCTTTTTTTGGATCCTTAATTTGTGTGGTTGAGTAACCTAAATCAAAAATTATTCCCCTTACATTAGTATTCTTAATTTTCAAATCACCTAATTGACTAAATTTCTTATTTTTAAAAATAAATCTATCTTTAAACTCCTTTGAAATTCTATCTGCTTTTTTTTTACTTTCTAAATCTCTGTCTAAAGCGATGACTTGAGTATTTTGATAACTTAAAATTTTTTTTGTGTAGCCACCTTGACCAAATGTACAGTCAATAAATGTGCCACCATACTGAGGGGTAATAATGCTAATTAATTCATTTAGCAAAACCGGATAGTGTTTTACAAAATCCGATTGCATGGTGGCTTGCATTTATTTTTTTGAAGACCATTAATTTTTTTGTCTTCTTAAAAATGCTGGAATTTCAAGATCATCATCTTCTTGATCCTCTTCAGACGACCCCAATAAATTATCTGAATTTTTTGTTTCAATATCTGAATTAAATAAATCTGGTTCATCTATATCAACACCAAATTCCTTTAAATCTCCTGAAACTTCTTCTTTGTCTGATAAACTTATTGCTTCTTCTGAAAAAGAAACTTCATTCTCTTCAGATGTGTTCTCAACTATATTCTCAACTTCTTGATTTTTGAGTAATTCTTCATGATACTGATTATTAACTTCATCTATAGTTTCATTTTGACTTTCTGTGACAACCTCATTTTCAAGTTTCAATGCATTAGCTCCATGTGTAGCTATATTAGAAGTCGTATTAGAAAAAGAAAATGATGCAGTAACATTATTTGATCCAAAATCAGAATAACCTGTATTTCGATTTTGTATTCTATGTACCATATTAACAACTGACTTAGATTCAGGTTGTTGATTGTCTAATGATGTAGCAACTATTGAAACTCTTATTTTACCTGCAAGAGCTTCATCAGTTATTGCGCCAATAATAACTTCGGCATCAGCTTCGACTTCTGATCTAATTTTATTAACCACTTCATCAACTTCAAAAAGTTTAAGATCTTTTCCACCAGTAATATTAACTAATAAGCCTTTTGCTCCTTTAAGTGTATAATCGTCTATTAAAGGATTGCTAATTGCCATTTCTGTAGCTTGCATAGCTCTACCTTCTCCATCAGCTTCTCCTGTTCCCATCATGGCTTTACCCATTGATGCCATAACGGTTTCTACATCAGCAAAATCTAAATTAATAATTCCAGGTCTAACCATTAAATCAGTTACACTTTGTACACCATGCATCAAAACATTATTTGAAAGATTAAAAGACTCCTCAAATGTGGTTTGTTCGTTTGCTATTTTAAACAAATTTTGATTTGGTATCACAATTATTGTATCTACATGCTTTCTTAATTCCTCAAGACCAATTTGAGCTCTCCTCATTCTTGAAGGCCCTTCGTATAAGAATGGAAGTGTAACTACACCTACAGTAAGTATATTTAATTCTTTTGCTGCTCTGGCGATAACATGTGCTGCGCCAGTTCCAGTTCCACCACCCATTCCTGCAGCAATGAAAACCATATTTGCGCCTTGCAAAATATTTACAATTTCATTTAAAGACTCATCGGCTGCAGCCTGACCAATATCGAGCTTAGCACCTGCACCTAATCCCTTCGTCAAATTTAAACCGATTTGAATTTTTGATTTTGCTTTACTATGTTTCAAATCTTGAGCATCAGTATTTACAGCTATGAATTCAACTCCCTGCATTCCGTTATCAATCATCTCATTGATTGCATTTCCTCCTGCACCTCCAATTCCCATTACTAGAAGTCTTGGTTGCAACTCTTTTATCTCTGGTGCTCTTAAGTTAATTGTCATTTTATTATCCCCCGTTATTTGTTAAGTTGAAGCTCCCACTTAAGGCTAGCACGATTTAAATTTGCTTTTTTCTTTGCATTAACCTTAAATTTTTCAAAAGCTGTTGGTTCCCAAATTTGAAAGGTTTTTCCTTGACCAACAAACAACATGCTATTTTTTATTTTTGCATGTTTTAATAATTTTGTAGTGAGTGATATTCTTCCTTCGCTATCAAACTGTAAATTAATACTTTCAGATAATATTGAAGTTGCAAAATAATCTCTTTTTTCCTCAAAGGGATTTAGTGAGTCAATTGTATTTGAAATTTTTTCTATTCTATCTTGTGGCCAAGCTTCTATTGATTGGTGATTGAAAGATGGGTAGCAAATTACTCCATTATACCCTAAGTTGGATAAATAAGACCTATAACTTGCAGGCACTGATACCCTTCCTTTCTTGTCTAATTTGTTTTCGTAACTTGCTAAAAACATAAACCATAATTTCTATATACCCTTTATTGGGAATACATGGGATAGTATGGGTTTTTTATAACAGAGTCAATACCCTGAGTTCTGTATTATTTTAGGTAATTTAAGCAATAAAGAAGTGAGTCAAAACGTGAACATTTGTTTTAATTTTAAGGGTTGGCCAGATAAACTATAAGCCGGGTTCTGTCATTTAAACTTATCATTTGTCTAGGCCTAAGATCACTCTTAAGCTCAAGCAACTAACCCTGATGACTAGCCAAGGACGGCTTTTAGTATTTCAACACTGTCATCTCTACTTAGTCTTGCTCCCAGTGGGGTTTTCCAGCGTTCATTGTTACCAATAGAACCGGTGTGCTCTTACCACACCTTTTCACCCTTGCCATGTTATGGCGGTTTATTTTCTGTGGCACTGTCCCTAGGGTTTCCCCTGCCAGGTATTACCTGGCACTGTGTCCTTGTAGAGCCCGGACTTTCCTCTTCAAATTAATCTAAAGCGATAAGTCATTTATCTGGCAGAACTAACTTATTATGAAATTTTAAAAATTCAAGTTTAATAATTTAAGAAAGTGTAAGATTTTTACTTATTAAAAAGCATTCTTTATCAGTTAAACCATTTACTAAGTCTTGTCTAAATCTTCTTTGAAATGCCTTAATTATTAAATGATCTTTTTTAGATCTTTTTTGAGTAGTTTTTACATATCCTATTTTATGAAGATTTTTAGTAAAACTTTTTTCTTCTTTCTTTGAGGAAAGTCTGATTTTTCTAAATTTTTTTATTTTTTTTAAATCTAAATTATGCCACCAAGCTAATTTATTTAGGGCTAATTCACGCCAGGGAAATTTTTCACCTGGATCTTTTTTACGATCTGGTGATATATCTGAATGACCAAGAATACACTTATGATTTATTTTGTATTTTTTAATTAAATATTTTAAGAGTTTTTTTAATGAAGAGATTTGTTTTGAAGTAAAACTTTTATATCCATATTCATGACCAGGATTCGTGATCTCGATTCCAATTGAATTTTTATTCAATGATTCAAAATTTTTCCACCTTGACTTCCCAGCGTGCCAAGCTTCATATAAATCAGGAACTAAATTGAGTAAATTTCCATTTTTCTTGACATAATAATGTGAACTTACTTTTGACTTGGGATCCTGCAATCTTTTTATTGCTGTTGATTCTGTTTTCATCCCTGTATAGTGAATTATTATAAACTTAATTCTATTTTTTGATCTTTTTGGAATGCTAAAGTTATATGAATAGTTAGTTGTCAATTTTATGCCTATTTTTCGATACATTTTAGATAAATAGTTAATTTACATTAATGTTTAATATAATATAACGAGATCAATGATTAAAAAAATACTAATAATTATTTTTACAACTTATGCGCTAACAGTAAATGTTATTGCTAGCGATGATGGAGAATTGACATTAAAAAAAAATGATCCAGAAACAATAAAAGATTGTTCTGAGAATTTTAACAGAGCAACTTTTAAATTTAACCAAGCATTAGATGGGGTAATTTTTCAACCTATAGCTTCAGTTTACAGAAAACTACCCTCACCTATAAAAACAGGAGCGAGTAATTCACTTTCGAATATTTCTCATCTTTTAACTATCCCAAATAATCTTATTCAGGGAGACTTAAAGCAAGCAGGAGTTAATACTGGAAGATTTTTAGTAAACACAACTGTTGGTGTTTTAGGACTGTTCGATGTGGCTCAGCATTTAGGATTAACAGGTTATGAAAAAGAAGATTACGGTCAATCTTTAGCCACTTTAGGTGTTGGCCCTGGATGCTATATCGTACTTCCAATTTTAGGACCTAGTACTGCAAGAGACACAGTGGGATCAACTTTAAACTTTTTTGGTGGTGACCCTTGGTACAACGTGACTGTAAGAAATGATACTCAATATTTTAATGAGGCTAATTACTATTCCTCAAAAGGAGTTTCGGGAGTTGATTTCAGAGCAAAAAACTTTGATTCTATCGAGAATTTAGAGAAGAATTCTTTAGATTTTTACGCTTCTGTTAAAAGTTTGTATTTACAAGATAGACAGCAAAAAATTCTGAATACAAAAAAAATTATTGACACTCAAGATGACAGCGATTGGGAAGAAATCAGTCAATAATTAAAAAAAACTATGAAAATTAAAAAAATTGTTGTCGTAGTTTTTTTATATCTTTCTAATTATAATTATTCATATTCTATAGAGCCTGAGATATTTGTACAATCAACTGTAAATAGAGCCTCGAAAATATTATCTGAAAATATTTCAAAAGAAAAAAAAATGGATGAATTAAAATTAATTGCTAAAGAAACTGTAGATATAAAAGGTATAGGATTTTATACTCTTGGTTCGGTTAGAAAGACCCTTAATGATGACCAAAAGAGAGAATATGCAATCTTATTTGAAGAATATTTTCTTAAGAGTTTTTCAAGTAGATTGGCAGAATATACAAATCCTGAAATTGATGTCCAATCCAAAGAAATATTGAGTGAAAATTATACGATTGTTAATAGTCTTTTAAAGGGGACAGCAGAAAGACCAGAGGTAAAAATTGATTGGAGAATTTATACGAAAGACTCTGATAATCCTTTAATTAGAGATTTAATTATTGAAGGTTTGAGTTTAGCAAGGACTCAAAAAGAGGAGTTTTCTTCAATATTAAACTCAAATGATAATGATATAAATGCTCTCTTTAGAATTTTAGAAGAGTTTTCTAAAAATTAAATTAAAATATTTGGTGGGCCCGCCAGGACTCGAACCTGGGACCAATACATTATGAGTGTACTGCTCTAACCAACTGAGCTACAGGCCCTTTTTTAAACATCTTAAAACTTTTTATAACTTTTAAAATTAAAATCCAGATATAAATTGTTTTTTTGTAAATGGTGGGCCGTGTTGGTTACGCTCCAACTACCCCTGCAATGTCAATGCAGTACTCTACTATTGAGCTAACGGCCCAAAGTTAATAAATTTTAACTTTCTAAGAAACTTTTTAATTGTTTTGATCTACTTGGATGCTTAAGTTTTCTAAGAGCTTTGGCTTCTATTTGTCGAATTCTTTCCCTTGTGACTGAAAACTGCAACCCGACTTCTTCTAGTGTATGGTCTGTATTCATACCTACACCAAATCTCATTCTCAAAACTCTTTCTTCTCTTGGAGTCAAAGTTGATAAAATTTTAGTTGTTGCTTCACCTAAATTAGATTTAATTGCTTGTTCTAATGGAGCGAGTGCTTTTGTATCTTCAATAAAATCTCCCAAGCTACTATCTTCTTCATCACCAACTGGCTTCTCAAGTGATACTGGCTCTTTAGAAATTTTTAATACTTTTCTAACTTTGTCTAAAGGCATTCTAAGTTTTTTAGCTAATTCTTCTGGTGTAGCTTCTCTACCAAACTCACTTAAAATCAATCTTTGAGTTCTAACAATTTTATTAATGGTCTCGATCATATGAACTGGGATTCTAATTGTTCGTGCTTGATCTGCAATTGATCTGGTAATAGCTTGTCTTATCCACCAAGTTGCATAAGTAGAAAATTTGTAACCTCTTCTATACTCAAATTTATCTACTGCTTTCATTAGTCCAATATTTCCTTCTTGAATTAAGTCTAAAAACTGTAAACCTCTATTTGTATATTTTTTAGCAATAGAAATTACCAATCTCAAATTTGCTTCAACCATTTCTTTTTTCGCAATTCTAGACTCTTTTTCTCCTTTTTGAACTCTACTGACTAACTTTTTAAAGTCAGTTACTGACATTCCTATTTTGTGACTAAATTCAATTAATCTTTCTCTAATTTCTTTAAATTGATCTTTATTTTTAGAAAAAAATTGTTTCCAGACAGGATTGGTGTCTAAGAATTTTTTTAAGTTTGGATTAATTTCATTGCCTATATAAAACTTTATAAATTCATTTCTTGGAATTTTATGATCAATAGCTAATCTTAAAAGATTCCCTTCTAATGAAATGATTTTTTTATTTTCTAAATAATGCTTTTGCACTAATTCCTCTAAAACAGATGGAGATAATTGAAGAGACTTAATATTTTCTAATATTTCTTGTACAATTTTTTCGTAACTTTTTTCTTTTGCAGGTGAGAAACTTTTTGAAGTTAATATGCAGTCTAGTTTTTCTTTTTGATATTTTATAAGTTTATTATAATCTTTCGTAAGTAAATTGACCGTTTTTAAAACTTTAGGTTTGATCTCTGTTTCCATAGCGGCAAGAGTAGGATTGAATTCTTCATCAGTGTCTTCTCCTGAGCTATCCTCACTATCAGTTTCACCGGCATTTTTTTGTTTTGCACTCGGACCTGTTGACTCGTCCTCCATATAATTAGTGTCAATATCAATGATTTCCCTGACTAAAATTTCATCTTTCTGTAATTTTTCATTCCAATCTGAAAATTGTTGTGCTGTAATTGGACTTTGTGAAAGTGCAATCAACATTACATCTTTTCCAGCTTCTATTCTTTTTGCTATTGCTATTTCTCCCTCTCTAGATAACAATTCAACACCACCCATCTCTCTCAGATACATTCTTATGGGATCATCACTTTTCTCCATTGTCTTGCCTTCTTCTTTAGAAGAGCCCTCTTTTTTTCTTAAAACTTTGAAGTCTGATTTTTTTTCTACAAGAGAAATTTTTTCGTCTAATATATGAATAAAAGCTTGAGATAAATTATCATCAGAAAGATTTCTTTTTCCTAGAGATTTACTCAGTTCTTCATAGGTAATAAACCCTCTGTGAGTCCCTCGGCCCATTAATCTAGCAAATGATTTAGTAATTATTCTTTCCACAACAAATAAATTTGAAGAGTCTTATATAATGTCAAATCTATAAAAATCCATTGTTTATTTGGAACGATTAGTTGATATTTTGCTTTTTTTTCAACTCTTTTAGCTCATTAAATGTCGCTTCACTCAAATCTTTAGAAAACTTCGATTCTAATTCTTGAATTCTATATTCTAAATCATAATTATTAAGGTCTCGTTTAATATCCTCCAATATTTCAATAACAGCATTTTCATTTTCTAGTTTACTTTTCAAAATATGTTTAATTGGAGCAAATTTATTTATTTTATCAATTAGTTGTAAGTCAATATCTAAATCACTTAATGAAGTTTGTTGTTCGGATCTTAATTTTGAAATAATCTTTTGAAAAATTTGTTTATTTATTAAAGTAAATAACTTTATATTTTCAATCAAATGAATGTTTTCTTTAATCAAATTTAAATTTGTCATAACTAGATAAATCAATGAAAATTCTTTTAATTCAACCCCAGTTAAAGATTGACTTTCAATAAAATATTTTTTTGTCGAGTCTAATGATCTAGTTTTTTTTACATAAAAAATTTTTTTATTTTGACTTGTGTGTGGTGCGAGTTCAGAAATCTTGTCTAAGAAATACTCTAAAACATATTTTTTTATATAACCATCTTTAATAGTATTTGCTATAGCTCTTAATCTCTTATCAAAAATTGCCATAGAAGATGGATTATTTTCAGTATGCTTTTTGTAATGGCTAAAGATGAATTGATGTATTGGGATTTTGCTTTGTTTAGTAAAATCAATAAAATAATTTTTACCATTTTTATTAACGAAACTATCAGGGTCTTCTTTGTCTGGTAAAAATAAAAATGAAATTTGTTTTTCAGGTTTTAAATCTTTAATAGAATTTTCTGCTGCTCTTAAAGCTGCTTTATAGCCGCTCTCATCACCATCGAAACAAATAATTATATCATCAAAAAACTGATTTAAAGTTAAGATCTGATTGTCTGTTAAAGAAGTGCCAAGATTAGCTACTGCATTTTCAATACCATTTTTGCTTAAGCCTATAACATCCATATAACCCTCAACTAAATAAATGTTACTTAATTTATTAGATAACTTTCTTGCTAAATCTAAATTATACAAATTTGAACCCTTCTTAAAAAACATAGTTTCAGGAGAATTAATATATTTTGCTAAATAATCTAATTGCTCAATAATTCTTCCCCCTAAC
Source organism: Pelagibacteraceae bacterium AG-345-O09 (assembly GCA_003281725.1). Classification (GTDB taxonomy): domain Bacteria; phylum Pseudomonadota; class Alphaproteobacteria; order Pelagibacterales; family Pelagibacteraceae; genus Pelagibacter. The sequence continues at coordinate 13,122 of QCBC01000002.1, forward strand.
GCGATGGGTTGACCTGAAATATTGTTAATTGGAAAAATTAATCTTCCCCTAAATTTTTCAATAAATACTTTCTTTTTTTCATCTAAGTAAAACAAACCACTATCAATTAGTGTTTGTTCGCTAAATTGATCCTTTAATTTATCAAAAAAATTTGGATTTTTTTCTATATAGCCAATTTTAAATTTCTTAACTTCCTCTTTACCTAAAGATCTATTTTTTAAATAATCTCTTGCATTAGAACAAGCATTATTTTTTAATAACTCGTTGTGATAATAATTAACATACTGACTGTATATAGATAAGTATTCCTTCCAATTTTTTTCTCTTTCCTCATCTTGTTTAGAAAACATGTAGGGCTGCATCCCTGCAAGTTGAGCCAAATGTTTTACCGCTTCACCAAATTTAAGGTTTTGAGTCTTCATTACAAAATCAAAAATATTTCCATGTTCAGATGTTGCAAAACAATGATAAAATTCTTTTTCATCATTAACAGTAAATGAGGGTGTTTTTTCATTTTTAAATGGAGATAAGCCTAAATACTCTTTACCTCTTTTTTTTAAAACAACTGATTTTGAAACAACAGTAGAAACTTTTAATCTTGTTTTAATTTCATCAAGATATTCTTTAGGATATTTCATGAATTATTTAATAATTCTTTAATAAGAGGACCAGCTTTAGAAAAGTCAATTTCATCAGAATGCAATTTTTTTAGTTCCCCCATTACTTTTCCCATATCTTTTACAGAACTTGCTCCAAGCTTGGCGATTGTGTCAGTGCATATTTTTTTGGTTTCTTCTTCACTAAATTGTTTGGGTAAAAATCCTGTCAGAATATCATACTCACTTTGCTCAACCTCTAAAAGATCTTTTCTGTTATTTTTTTTATAAATATCAATCGATTCGGCTCTTTGTTTAACCATTTTTTTTAGAAGCTTTTTAATGTCCTCATCATCTGTTTCTTTTTTATTTGGACCTGATCTGTTTGTAATGTCTAGATCCTTTATAGAGGACAAAATTAACCTATAAGTTGATATTTTAGTTTTATCTTTAGCTTTCAAGGCATTTTTGTATTCAGTTTCAATTGTATCTTTTAAGGGCATATTTTTAATTTACTGCAAAGAAAAAAATCTTCAAAAGAAAAATTGTTTTTTTACAATTTTATAATACATCTCTGTTGCGATAATAAATCAATTATTGTATTAACCTTTAACTTATGAGTTGTAATTGATCAAAAAAGTAAAAAAAACTCACTCAAAAAATTCTCAAATTAATACAGGTATTTTAGTTCTTGAAAATAAGAGAGTTTTTAAGGGTGTTGGGATAGGTTACCAAGGAGAAGCAACTGGAGAAGTTTGTTTTAATACCTCATTAACGGGATACCAAGAAATAATATCAGACCCATCCTATGCGGGACAAATCATAAACTTTACATTTCCACATATTGGTAATGTTGGAACCAACAAAGAAGATTTTGAGTCTGATAAAATTTGGACTAAAGGGGTAATTTTTAATTCAGAAATAACTTCACCATCAAATTATAGATCTTTTCAACATTTAGATGCTTGGCTAAAAAAAAATAAAATAGTTGGAATTACAGGACTAGATACTAGAAGTTTAACTAGTTTTATCAGAGACAAAGGTGCTCCAAAGGGGACTATTGCTTACTCAAAAAAAGGTAAATTTAATATTAGTAAGCTTTCTAACTTAACAATAAAGTGGAGTGGATTAAAAAATTTAGATCTTGCAGAAACTGTAACCACACCAAAGAATTATATTTGGAAAGGACTAAAAACCTGGAAAAAAGAAATAGGTTATAAAAAAAATACTAAAAATTCTTTTCATGTAGTGGCCATAGATTATGGAATCAAGAAAAATATTCTAAGGTATTTTTCTGACTTTAAATGCAAAGTCACTGTAGTTTCATGTAAGACATCTGCTAAAAATATTTTGTCTCTTAAACCTAATGGTATATTTTTATCAAATGGGCCTGGAGATCCAGCTGCAACTGGAAAATATGCAATTAAAATAATTAAAAGTCTAATTGAAAAAAAATTACCTTTATTTGGTATTTGTCTTGGTCATCAAATACTTGCACTAGCATTAGGTGGCAAAACAAAGAAAATGAAGTTGGGGCACAGAGGTGCAAACCACCCCGTTAAAAATTTAATTAATGATAATGTAGAAATTACTAGTCAGAATCATGGTTTTGAAGTTGTCAAAGAAAATTTACCAAAAAATATTGAGGTCACTCATAAATCTTTATTCGATAATAGTATTGAGGGCATTAAATTAAAAAATAAACCAGTGTTTTCTGTTCAGTACCATCCAGAGTCAAACCCTGGACCACAAGACAGCGTGTATTTATTTCAAGAATTTATTAACAACATGAAAAAAAATGCCAAAAAGAAAAGATATTAAAAAAATATTAGTTGTTGGTGCGGGGCCCATTATTATTGGTCAAGCATGTGAATTCGATTATTCAGGAACCCAAGCATGTAAAGCATTGAGAGATGAGGGATACAAGGTTGTGTTAATTAATTCAAATCCAGCAACAATTATGACTGATCCAGATGTCGCTGATAAAACTTATATTGAGCCTATTACTTTAGAGGTTTTAGAAAAAATTCTTAAAAAAGAAAAACCAGATGCAATCTTACCCACCATGGGGGGTCAAACTGCTCTTAATCTAGCAATGGAAGCAGAAAAAAAAGGAATTTTAAAAAGATACAAAATAGAACTAATTGGAGCAAATTCTAAAGCTATTGCTAATGCAGAAGATAGAAAGAAGTTCAGAAAAAATATGATTGATATTGGTTTAGATTTACCTAAATCTGAAATTGTTAATAACATAAACCAATCTTCTAAAGTTTTAAAAAAAATTGGATTACCTGCAATTATAAGGCCTGCATTTACACTAGGAGGTTTAGGCGGAGGAATAGCTAAGAATAAAAAGGACTACTTAAGAATTATCAAAACTGGTTTACACGAATCCCCTGTTAGCCAAGTTCTAGTAGAGGAATGTTTAGAGGGTTGGAAAGAGTTCGAAATGGAAGTTGTAAGAGATAAAAAAGACAACTGTATAATCGTCTGCTCAATTGAAAATGTTGATCCAATGGGAATACATACCGGAGACTCTGTAACTGTTGCCCCAGCACTCACTTTAACCGATAAAGAATACCAGGTAATGAGAAATGCTTCTATCGCTTGCTTAAGAAAAATTGGTGTTGAAACAGGTGGTTCAAATGTTCAATTTGCCATAAATCCTAAAAATGGTCGTATGGTGGTGATTGAAATGAACCCAAGAGTATCTAGATCGTCAGCTCTTGCATCAAAAGCAACTGGATTTCCAATTGCAAAAGTTGCAGCTAAACTTGCTGTTGGTTATACTTTGGATGAATTAAAAAATGAAATTACTAAAGTAACTCCAGCATCATTCGAGCCAAGTATAGACTATGTGGTAACTAAAATTCCAAGATTTACTTTTGAAAAATTTTCGACTTCCCCAGCAACTTTAGGTACATCAATGAAGTCTGTTGGAGAAGCAATGGCAATAGGTAGAAATTTCAAAGAGTCGCTTCAGAAAGCTTTGGTCTCTCTCGAAACTGGCTTTTCAGGATTAGATAGAATTTTCGAATTAGATAAAAAACAAATTGAAAAAAAACTCAAAGAAAATATTCCTAATAAAATACTATTAGTTGCTGAAGCAGTTAGAAAGAAAATTAATTTAAAAAGAATATTTGCATTATCTAAAATTGATCCTTGGTTTTTAGAACAAATAAAAGAAATAATAGATAGTGAATTTAAAATAAAAAGCAAAGGGTTACCAAAAAATTTTAATGAATTAAATAGAATAAAATCCATCGGTTTTTCTGATAAAAAATTAGCAGAATTAACAAATACTTCGGAAGATATAATAAGGCAAAAAAGAACTGCTCTTAAAATTTTACCTGTATTCAAGAAAGTTGATACCTGTGCGGCTGAATTTAAATCCTTTACACCCTATATGTACTCAACTTATCAAAGAAATTTTTCAATAAAGTCTGAGTGTGAAGCTGATCCATCAACTAAGAAGAAAATTATAATATTGGGAGGAGGTCCAAATAGAATTGGACAAGGAATTGAATTTGATTATTGCTGTTGTCAGGCAAGTTTTTCTCTTAAAGATGCTGGTTTTGAAACTATAATGATTAATTGTAATCCAGAAACAGTTTCGACTGATTATGATACCAGTGACAGATTATATTTTGAGCCCTTAAAAGAGGAATATGTCTTTAACATAATCAAAAGAGAAAGGGAGAAAGGTAATTTAATTGGTATTATTGCACAATTCGGCGGTCAAACTCCAATTAAACTAGCAAAATTTTTAAATGAGAATAAACTTCCAATCTTAGGAACACAATATGCTTCAATAGACTTAGCTGAGGATAGAGATAGATTTAGAAATCTTCTTAACAGATTAAAATTAAAACAAGCAGAAAGTGGAATTGCAAAAACTTATAAACAAGCAATCCAAATAACAGAAAAGATTGGTTTGCCGTTGATGGTAAGACCTTCATATGTGTTAGGTGGAAGAGCTATGGAAATTGTTCATGAAAAAAGTCAACTTAAAAACTTTGTTCAAGAAGCATTTAAAGTTGCAGAAGATAACCCGATTTTAATAGACAAATTTATTGATCATGCAATGGAGGTAGATGTTGATGCAATATCTGATGGGACACAAGTACATGTTGCTGGTATTATGCAGCATATAGAAGAAGCTGGAATTCATTCAGGAGACTCGGCTTGCAGCTTACCTCCTATATCGATTAAACCTTTCTTAATTAAAGAAATTGAAAATCAAACTAAAAAATTAGCTTTAGCATTAAAGGTTAAAGGTTTCATGAATATTCAGTTTGCTATCAAAAAAGATGAAATTTATGTTATCGAAGTAAACCCAAGAGCAAGTAGAACGGTACCATTTGTTTCAAAAGCAAAAGGTCTACCTTTTGCAAAAATTGCTTCAAGAGTAATGGCTGGAGAAAAATTATCTAAGTTTAATTTAAAAGATAAATCTAATGGTATGTATGCTGTTAAAGAGGCAGTGTTTCCATTTAATAAATTTCCTAATAGTGATTTACTTTTAGGTCCCGAAATGAAATCAACTGGGGAAGTTATGGGATTTGACAAAAACTTTGGAATGGCATTTGCTAAAAGTCAAATAGCTTCAGCTAACTCTTTACCTAAGCAAGGTCTTGCTTTTATTTCCTTAAAAAATTCCCATAAAGATGAGGGAATTGGTTTGGCAAAAGAATTAATAAAACTAAAATTTTCTCTGTGTGGCACAAAGGGAACTGCAGAGTATATCAGAAAACATGGTATGAGATGTAAAATTATAAATAAGGTCAGTAGTGGCTCACCTCACATAGTTGATGTTTTAGACTCTAAGAAAATTGCATTGGTAATAAACACTGGAGGTGGAAATAGTGAACACAGATTAAAGGATGCAATAGCTCTTAGAAGAGGAACACTTAAAAACAAAGTTCCATATTGTACTAATATGTCAACTGCGCTTGCATGTTTAGAGGCTATTAAATCTCTTAAAACTAAAAAATTAGAAGTCAATTCTCTACAGGATATTTAAGTATTTACTTTCCAATCAGTTTCGAAAGTCACATAATTTACTTGGATACATCTTCTTTCTTTAACTATTTTCTTCTTTTCCATCCCATGCCAAGTATTTGGTCCACTAGTAAACAAATATCCATAATTATGCCTATAAGGAACTGTTTTAACTTTTTCTAATTTCTCGTTATAAAAATCTGTACCTAAGTCTTCAGATTCATTTGTATTATTTACAAAAATTAAACCAGACATTAGTTTTTCTTTAATGTCACAATGAGGCTTCAACCAAAAACCTTCTCGATCACAGATAACTTCCAACCGAACATATGAATTTGATAAATCTTTATTTATCATTTTTGAAATATTTTCATAAACCTCTTTTGATTGTAGTTCATTAATAAATTTTACTAAATGAGGAAATTGTGAGGCATTATCTTTGGTTATAAAACATCTAAATTTAATTGCCTTACCTCCAGAAGAATCTCCTTTTCTAAATTCTGCAGCACCTCCATCAATCGCTCTTGTTCCATCATAATTTAGATTTTGTTTACTCAGATCTGGAATATCAGCTTTGACAATTTCTTCTATTGCAGCATCAGTAAGTGCATCGTAATACTCATAATGTTCAAATGGAAATTCATGTTTTTTGGATTGCTTTTGAATTGAATTAATAAAAGACATTAAGAATTAATTTTTTGTTTAATTATTTTTGCTACTCTATTAGTTTCATCTAGTTTTTGGTAGTTCCAATTTTCCTCTTCCTCGCCTAAATTTCTAATTATATTTAATTCTCTAAATAATTTTCTAAATTTTTGAAGTCTTTTATCATTTTTTCTAGGTAAAATATTTGCGACATAAATAGGTTTTCCAGTTAAAGCTGCCTCTGAAATCATTGAGCTTGAGTCACAAGTTACCACTATACTTTGAGATATTGATAAAGCAGATAAATAAGCTTTTTTATCAATATTATCAATAATTGTATGATTTTCCCCAAAATATTCTTTAGCATAAACGATTGAGTTTTTTGGTGTTCTCATAGATGGGATGACAACAAGCTGAAAATCATTTTTTTTTAAGAAATTATTTAAAAGAAAGAAAATATTTTTAATATTTTTTAAAGAATAGTCATAGTACTTAGTTGGACCACCCAAAATTAAAGTGCAAATTTTTCTTTGATCTTTTTTAATAAATAAATTTAAATAATCTTTATTCTTAACTATTTCATCATTTGTAAGATAGTGGATCGCGCCTTTCGTATTAATTACATTTAGACCTTTTATGGAGTCATGTTCAGGAGCAATTATAAAATCAAAATTATTGAAATTTACTTTTGGATCTTGAATATGAATACTAATTACTTTTTTTTTTAAACTATTTTTAAGATGAATTGAGGGAATTACACTTTTGCGTCCACAAGAAATAATCATATCAAAATCAAATTGATTGACTTTTTTGTAAACTATTTGTGAAATCGGAGTGAATTTTGGAGGAATCATTTTCCAAAAATTATTTAGTTCAACTGTATGGTGTGTAAAATCTATAGCTAAAGCTTTTGCTAAACCCTCTACTTGACTGATCATGCCATGCATGCCTTGAGTTAATAATATACCTTTTAATTTGTTCATTAATTACTATATAGCTTTCATATGAGTCAAAATCCAACTAAACACACAAAAGTGTTAATAATAGGATCCGGTCCAGCTGGTTACACAGCCGCAGTTTATGCAGCTCGTGCAATGTTAAACCCAATTTTGGTTTATGGATCTGAACCTGGAGGTCAATTAACAACAACTACTGATGTTGAAAATTACCCAGGGTTTGCTGATGTTATTCAAGGACCTTGGTTAATGGATCAAATGAAAGAGCAAGCAAAAGTAGTTGGTACTGAGATGATAGAGGATCATATTGGATCGGTAAATTTAAAATCGACTCCATTTGAAGCAATTGGTGATAGTGGTCAAAAATTTACTGCAGATAGTATTATTATTTCAACTGGTGCTCAAGCAAGATGGTTAAATATAAAATCAGAGCAAGAATTTAGAGGTTTTGGAGTGTCCGCATGTGCTACATGTGATGGATTTTTCTTTAAAGAAAAAGAAGTAGCAGTTGTTGGTGGTGGTAATGCCGCTGTAGAGGAAGCAATGTTTCTCACGAAGTTTGCTTCGAAGGTCAAATTAATTCATAGACGTGATAGTCTGAGAGCAGAAAAAATGCTTCAAAAAAAATTAATGGAAAACAAAAAAATTGAAATTATTTGGGATACTGTAATTGAGGATGTGATAGGTGATAAAGAACCTAAAAATGTTAAAGGTATTAAAGTAAAAAATGTAAAAACAAATAAGATTGAAGAAATCAAAGTTAATGGTTTATTTATTGCAATTGGACATGATCCAGCAACTTCATTATTTAAAGATCAATTGAAAATGGATAATGAAGGATATTTGATTACTAAACCAGATTCTACTGAAACTAATATTCCTGGAGTTTATGCTGCAGGAGATGTGAAGGACAAAACATTTAGACAAGCTGTAACCGCTGCAGGTATGGGATGTATGGCTGCACTTGAGGCTGAAAAACATCTTTCGCATAAGTAAAGTGAAAAATAATTTACATGTTTTTTTAGGAGCAACTGTAGCCGATGCTGCAGCTAGACCATTACATTGGGTTTATAATCAGAAAAAACTGCTAACTTATATTAAGGGAAAACAAGACTTTACCTTCCTAAAAAAAAATAAAAGTCCTTTTTACAACATTAAAACTGGCAAAGTTTCTGGTTATAATGAAGTTGGTCAAGTGATGTTCAAAACTTTAGTTGAAGGTCATCAAAATATAGAAGAAAGATTTAAAAAAAATATTACAAAAAATTTTGGTCCAGGAAGTATTTATTGGAAAAATTTAAATTTAAGAGCAAAATACAGAAAAGTTAAAGACTGGCGAGGAATAATAAAAGGACCTTGGATCCATCAGAATATCATTGAAACTGTAAGAAATATTAAGTGTAAAAAAAAATTCACTGGAGGTAAAAAGGTAAACGAGTCTGATGGTTATTGTGCTGCCCTTCCATATTTTTTGTATGGCTATAATCTTAAAGATGTAAAAAAGATTATCTCTACAGTAACTGTTTCAAAAATAAGTCTCAAATATGCTTTAGCAAAATTTTATCTAATAGATTTGGCACTTAAAGGTTGCAAAGATCCTATAAACGAATTCATGAAGATATTTAAAAAAAATTCATATTTTAAAAATGTTGTTGAAGATATTAAAAAAGTTAAAAGATTAAAATCAAAAAATCACCCTCTTGTAGTTAAAAAATTGGGCATGGCTTGTAGCTATCCAGGAACATTTAATAGCTCAATTCATTCAATTATTAATTCCACAAATTATAAAGGTGCTATTTTAAAAACTATTAAAGCTGGTGGCTGTAACTGTTCTAGAGTTAATTTTATTGGAGCTTATTTTGCTGCTTTAAAAGGATTAGGTACTATCCCAAAATCTTGGATAAAAAAAACTGATTTAGCTAAAAAAATATTAGAGCAAAAATAAAATTGCTTATTCTAAACTTTCACAAAAAGATTTAATTCTATCCATAGCTTTTTTTAAATTCTTCATTGAAGTTGCATAAGAAATTCTAAAATATCCATCTAAGCCAAATGCTGATCCCTGAACAACTGCAACATTAGATTTTTCAAGCAATTTTTGAACAAAATCAGTATCAGTTTTTAATTTTGTTTTTTTATTTAATAGGCCCTTGCAGCTTGGAAAAACATAAAATGCTCCATTAGGTTTTAGGCAACTAATTCCTTTGATATTATTTAAACTTTTAACTACAAAATCCCTTCTTTGTTTAAATGCGTTAGACCTTTTTTTAATAAAATCCTGTTTTCCATTCAATGCTTCAACAGCAGCTGCTTGACTTATAGAAGAGGGGTTTGAGGTGGATTGTGATTGAATTTTACCAATCGCTTTAATTATATCTTTTGGACCTGCTGCATACCCTATTCTCCACCCTGTCATCGCATAAGATTTACTAACACCATTCATTGTTAGTGTTCTATCTTTAAGTTTTGAAAGTTGAGCTATTGTGAAAAAATTAAAATTATCGTATCTAACATGTTCATAAATATCATCACTTAAGATATATACTTTTTTATTTCTAATTAGAACCTTTGCTAAATCTTGAATTTCTTTTTTAGTATATCCGGCTCCTGTCGGATTGGATGGTGAATTGAGGATTACCCATTTCGTTTTTTTTGAAATTGCTTTTTTGAGTTTTTTTGCTGTAAGTTTAAAACCTTCTTGCTCTGTACATTTAATTATTTTTGGTTTTCCTCCAGCTAACAAAACCATATCTGGATAAGAAACCCAAAAAGGTGCTGGAATGATAACTTCATCACCCTTATTTAAAGTTGCCATAAAAGCGTTGTAGAGAACTTGCTTGCCCCCAGTACCTACTGTTATTTGATCAGTTGAAAAATTTAGTTTATTTTCTCTTTTGAATTTTCTAATAACAGCTTTTTTTAATGCTGGAGTGCCATCTACAGCAGTATATTTAGTGTCTCCTTTTTTAATAGCTTTAATCGCTGCATTTTTAATATTATCTGGAGTATCAAAATCTGGTTCTCCAGCACCAAGACCAATTACGTCTTTTCCTGCTGCTCTTAATTCTCTTGCCTTTTGAGTTACAGCTATTGTAGGTGATGGTTTAATTCTCTTTAAACTGTCTGATATTATGCTCATTGAAATATAATTTAATTCTACTACTTTCTTAATATATGGAAAATACTTATCAAGATTTAATTACAGATATTCAAAGTAAAAATCCAAAAATCAGTGGAAAACTTGAAGGTGGAAAAAAATTTAAAATTAAATCAGATTTTAAACCCGCAGGCGACCAGCCAGAAGCTATCAAAAAATTAGTAAATGGAGCTAATAAAGAGGCATTTAATCAAGTTCTACTTGGAGTTACTGGTTCTGGAAAAACGTTTACAATGGCAAAGGTTATTGAGGCTACAAATAGACCAGCTTTAATTTTGGCCCCTAATAAAACCCTGGCTGCTCAACTTTATGGTGAGATGAAAAATTTTTTCCCAGATAATGCAGTTGAGTATTTTGTGTCTTATTATGACTATTACACTCCAGAGGCTTACGTACCTAGATCAGATACCTACATCGAAAAAGAGGCATCTATCAATGAACAAATAGATCGAATGAGACATTCAGCTACAAGATCACTCCTTGAAAGAGATGATGTTTTAATAGTTGCAAGTGTATCGTGCATATATGGTTTAGGCTCAGTTGAAGCATATAGTAAAATGACATTAACCATTCAAAAAAATTATGAATATAACAGAGAGCAAATAATTAAATCTTTAGTAGCACTTCAATATAAGCGTAATGATCAAAATTTTTATAGAGGCACATTTAGAGCACGAGGTGAATACTTAGAAATTTTTCCATCTCATTTAGAGGATAGAGCCTGGAGGTTAAGTTTATTTGGAGATAAACTTGAAAAAATAGAGGAATTTGATCCTTTAACTGGTGATCAGGTTAGAGAGCTTAGTTTAGTTAAAGTTTATGCCAATAGCCATTACATCACTCCTAAACCAACTATTGAACAAGCAATCATCAATATCAAAAAGGAGTTAGAAATTACTTTAAAAAAACATAAGGCTGAAAATAAATTACTTGAAGCACAAAGATTAGAAGAGAGAACCAAATTTGATCTTGAAATGATAGAGGCAACTGGATCTTGTGCTGGAATTGAAAATTATTCCAGATTTTTATCAGGAAGAAAACCAGGTGAACCACCACCTACTCTTTTCGAGTATTTTCCAGATAATACTTTAATTTTTGTTGACGAATGCCATGTCACAGTCCCACAGCTAAACGGAATGTATAAAGGTGATAGATCAAGAAAAAGCACTTTAGCTGAATATGGATTTAGACTTCCGTCATGCATGGATAACAGACCATTAAAATTTGAAGAATGGGATTTAATGAGAACTCAAACTGTGTTCGTGTCAGCGACACCGGGACCATGGGAATTAGAGCAAACAAAAGGAAAATTTATTGATCAAGTAATTAGACCTACTGGATTAATTGATCCACCAGTTGAAATAAAACCAGCAAAAAACCAAGTGGATGATTTAATGCATGAATGTAAAAAAGTAATTGAAAATAATCACAGAGTTTTAGTAACAACGCTAACAAAAAAAATGGCTGAGGATTTAACTGAATACCTTCATGAGAATGGAGTTAAGGTTAGATATCTGCACTCAGATATCGATACGTTAGAAAGAATAGAAATCATGAGAGATTTACGTATGGGCGTTTTTGATGTGCTTGTTGGAATAAATTTATTAAGAGAAGGTCTAGATATACCTGAATGTGCTTTAGTGGGAATTTTAGATGCAGATAAAGAGGGTTTTTTGAGATCAGAAACCTCTCTAATTCAAACTATCGGGAGAGCAGCAAGAAATGTTGATGGAAAAGTAATTTTGTATGCTGATAAAGAAACTAAAAGTATTAAAAAAGCAATTCAAGAAACAGATAGAAGAAGAAAAATTCAATTAGATTACAACAAAAAATATAAAATTGATGCTAAATCAGTCAAAAAAGAAATCAGTGATATTTTAGAGAGCGTTTATGAAAAAGATTACGTTAAAATTAGCGAAGGTTCAAATGTTGGTGGAAATTTAAAAAAACATCTCAAAGCTCTAGATAAAAAAATGAAGGAAGCCGCCTCTAATCTTGAGTTTGAAGAAGCTGCAAAAATTAGAGATGAAATTAGAAAATTAGAAAGCACAGAATTAGAAATTACATTAAACCCTAAAATAAGACAGTATGATGTAAAAAATAAACTTTACCCAAAGGGTAGATCAACTATGGGTATGCCAGGGACTAAAGTAACAAAAAAAAGAGATAAAAAATGGAAGCACGGAAAATAATTATTACTGGAGGAGCAACCAGAATAGGTGCTGCGATAGCAAAAAAATTATCAGGACCAAAGATTGAAATTGTAATTCACTATAACAAATCAAAATCAAAGGCAGAAAAGCTTAAAGAAGAGTTAAAAAAGAATGGTACTATTGTTTATTTAGTAAAAGCAGATCTAGGTAGCGAAAATGATGTAGATAAAATTATCAAATTTTCAAAATTCAAATTAAAATATTTTGACTGTTTAATTAATAATGCCTCCTTATTTGAAAACGATAAATTAGAAAATTTTTCAGTTAAGGGTTGGAATCTTCATTTAAATGCAAATCTTAAAGCACCTGCATTGCTATCTAAGGGTTTTGCAAAAAATACCAGAGGAAAAAATAATAATATAATTAACATTATTGATCAAAGAGTCTTCAAATTAACACCTTACTTTTTCTCATATACATTAAGTAAAACAGGTCTTTATACTCTCACTAAAACTAGTGCGATGAGCTTAGCTCCAAAGATACGTGTCAACGGCATAGCTCCAGGTCCAACAATTAAAAACAAAAGACAAACCCAAAAACACTTCAAAAAACAGTACTTTGCTACACCATTAAAACAGCAAGTTGATGTTAACGAGATCTGTAGTGCTGTTGACTTTTTTATTAAAAACAGCTCTATTACAGGTCAAGTTTTAGCCATTGATAGTGGTCAAAGTTTAAACTGGCAAACACCAGACATTATGGGAAATAAAGAATGAAAAAAAATAATCTTAAGATAGTAAAAATAGACAAATCAAAAAATTTATTTAATTACGAAAAAAAAATTTTAATTAATGAGCTTATTTTAAATCTTAAACTTGGATATTATGACTTCGAAAAGGAAAAATCCCAAAAAGTTAAATTTAGTCTTGAAATTGATTATGAGGATAAAAAACCAACAAATGATAAAGATATAAAGTCTATAGTAAACTATGGAACAATCGTTGGACTAATAACGAAACTAGTTAAAAAGAAACATTATAATTTCTTAGAGTCCCTTGCAGAGGCAGTTTTTGATGAATTATTTAAAGACAAAAGGATTGGTAAAATATTGTTAAAAATTGAGAAATTAGAAATTTTAAAAGACTGTTCATCAGTTGGTATTCAAATTACCAAAAAAAAGTCATGATTATTTCTGATATCGGGAAAGAAGTAATTAAAAAAGAGCTCACACTTATTCCTAAGCTCCCTGGGGTATACAGGATGCTTAATGAAAAAGGAGATATTCTCTACGTCGGCAAAGCAAAAAATTTACCAAATAGACTTAAAAGTTATATAGCTGAAAAGAATCATATTATTAGAACAGAGAGAATGTTATCTCAAACCAGGAAACTCGAGATAACAACTACTTCAAATGAAAGTGAGGCATTACTTCTTGAAGCAAACTTAATTAAAAAACATAAACCTAAGTTTAACATTCTATTAAGAGACGACAAATCTTTTCCGTTTATTTTTATTAGTAATAAAGACAAATGGCCACAAATTAAAAGACACCGTGGAAAGAAAACAGGTGAAGGTTTTTATTTTGGTCCTTTTGCATCAGCAGGATCAGCCAATTGGACAATTAAAATGATACAGAAGATTTTTCACTTAAGAGTTTGTGATGATACAGTTTTCAAAAATAGAGAACGTCCTTGTATTTTATATCAAATTAAAAGATGCTCTGGACCTTGTGTCGGGTATATAGAGAAAGAGGAGTATAAAAAAACAGTAAATGATGCAATAGAATTTGTATCTGGGAAATCAAGGAAGATACAAAAAAGTCTTTCTGACCAGATGGAAAAAGCTAGTGAGGATTTAGACTTTGAAAAGGCAACAATTTTAAGAGATAGGATTAAATCTTTAAATATTATTCAATCTTCACAAAGAATTAATGAAGCTAATTTGATCGAAGCTGATGTAATCGCAGGATATAAAGAGTCTGGCAAAACTTGTATTCAAGTTTTTTTTTATAGATCAAAACAGAATTGGGGCAATCAAGCTTTTTTTCCTAAACATGATCCAGATGAAAAATTATGTAATATATTAAATTCATTTGTCTCTCAATTTTATGAAAACAAGAGTGTACCATCATCAATAATTTTATCTGAGGATATTAAAGAAAAAATTTTAATAGAAAAAACTCTTTCTCAAAAAGAAAGTAAACAAATTAATATCTCTGTTGCAAAAAAAGGATCAAAATTAAAAGTAATTAATCAAGCAATAAAAAACGCCAAAGACAGTTTAAATCGAAAACTTTATGAAAGTCAGAATAATCGAGAACTATTTGATGCTGTTGTAAGTAAGTTTAATTTAGAAACAAACATTAACCTAATTGAGGTTTATGATAACAGTCATATTCAAGGAACCAACAGTGTTGGGGCTTTAATTGCTTACGGAGATGAGGGATTTATAAAAAAAAGATACAGAAAATTTAATATAAAAAATAAAAAAAATGAACAAGATGATTATGGAATGATGCGAGAGGTATTGAATAGAAGATTCAAAAGGGCTGTCCAAGAAAAAGATAACTACTTATCTTTTCCAGATTTGGTTGTTGTAGATGGTGGAAAAGGACAGTATTCTGTAGCAAGAGAGACTTTAAATGAATTAGGACTACATGATATACCTATCATTGCGATAGCAAAAGGTAAATTTAGGAATAGTGGTAATGAAACCTTTTTTTATAGTGGAAAAGAATTTAAATTTACCAAAAATGATCCTACCCTTTTCTTTCTTCAGCGAATTCGAGATGAGTCACATCGTTTTGCAATAAGCGCTCATAGAGCTAAAAGAAAAAAAGGAATTAGCAAATCTTTACTTGATCAAATAGAGGGTATTGGCTCTATTAGAAAAAGAGCTCTATTGAACCATTTTGGCTCTGCAAGGGCAGTAGAATCTGCAAGTCTTGATGAAATAAAATCAGTTGAAGGTGTTGAGGTAAAAGTTGCAAAAAAGATATATAACTTTTTTCATGAATAAAAATTTTTATGCTTAGAAAAATACCAAATATATTAACTATAGGTCGTATATTAATAGTCCCGTTTTTTGTATTAGCATTTTATTTGCCAGGTTTTTACGGAGATTTAACAGCATTAATTCTTTTTATTGTTGCTTCATTTACTGATTTTTTAGATGGAATGTTGGCAAGATTACTTGGTCAAGAATCTAAATTAGGTGAATTGTTAGATCCAATCGCAGATAAAATTATTGTAGCAACAGCTTTAATTCTTTTAGTAATGGATGGAACAATACGTCATTATGAAGTCATAGCAGCAATAATAATTTTAACACGTGAAATTTTGATATCAGGTTTAAGAGAGTTTTTAGCAAAAGGAAAAATTAAACTTCCTGTCTCAAGTCTTGCAAAATTAAAAACTGTTTTACAAATGGTTTCAATTTCACTTTTACTTTCTGGAGAAACTGGAAATAAAATTATTAATTTTCAAGATTATAACGCACAAACAATTGGTATAATTCTTTTATGGCTTTCAGCGGCTTTAACTCTTTTTACTGGATACGATTATATGCGTAAAGGAATAGACCATGCAATATCAGAAGATAACAAAGATTAGGCAGCCGTTTTTTTCTTTTTAACAACAGATTGATAACTTTCATTTAAATCTATTATCAAATCACAAACTTTAAATTGATTTTCAGCTATACATGATACAGGTGTTACTTCTGCAGCAGTTCCTGTTAAAAAACACCCAACAAAATTTTTAAGCTCTTCAGGTTTAATTTTTCTTTCATGAACTTTAATATTTTTTGATTTTGCAATTTCAATTACAGTTCTTCTAGTAATACCATCTAAAAATGAATCTGGAATTGGTGTATGTAATTCTCCATTTTTGTCCTTAAAAAAAACATTTGCGCCAGTTGCTTCCGCAACATTCCCTTCGTGATCTAACATTAGTGAGTCTGTAAAACCTTGTTTTTCAGCTTCATGTTTAGAGAGTGTACAAATCATATAGAGACCAGATGCTTTAGTATCCCAAGGAATTGTATTGGGCGCTGGTCTTCTCCAGCTAGATATATTTAATTTTATTCCTTCAATTTTAAGTTTGGGATCAAAGTAAGATCCCCATTCCCAAGTTGCTATAGCTACATGGATTTTAGTTTGTTGTGCAGAGATAGCCATCATTTCACTTCCTCTCCAAGCTACAGGTCTCACATAGCCATTTTCTACTTTTTGAGTTGTGATTATTTTTTTTGATGCCATATTAATTTCATTTTCACTATACGGAATTTCAAATCCCATTCTTTTTGCAGAGTAAAAAAGTCTTGACGTATGTTCTTCTAGTTTAAAAATAGATCCATCATATACTCGCTCACCTTCAAAAACACAGCTAGCATAATGTAATCCATGGCTCAAAACATGCACTTTAACATCTGACCAATCCACCAATTCGCCATTGTACCATATTTTGCCGGATCTTTTATCGTAAGGTATCATTTTATGAAATTTAAAAATTCTTACTGAAAAATATCTTTGTATCTATAATATGTCAATATAACTTACCAATAATGAAACAACTTTTATATCTAAAAGATGATCAATTAAAAGAGCTAATCGAAAAGCTATTTATAAGTTATAGAGAAACTTTTTCGGACTCTAAAAAAATTCTGAATAAATACAAAATTGGTTTAGCTCACCAAAAAGTAATACATTTGCTGTCTATGTATAAGGGTATTTCTATCTCTGAATTGCTTAGGAGGCTAAAAGTAACCAAACAAAGTCTAAATAGAGTTCTTAAAGATTTAATTAAATTAGAAATTATTTTTTTTAAAAAGGATGATCAAGATACAAGAATAAAGCATATATTTTTAAATGAAAAAGGTGAGAGAGTATTTACTGAAATTTTTGAAGTACAAAAAAAAAGGATACACGGTGCACTTTTGAATTCAAGTTCTGAAGAAGTGGTTAATTTTGATAAAGTTTTAAAAAAAATAATTAATGGATAATTTTATAGCTCATATATTAGTTGTTGATGATGATGATGGTATTAGATCCTTGGTAAAAAAATATTTGAATGAAAATAATTATCTTGTTTCAACTGCTAATAGTGCTGAGGATGCAAAAGAAAAAATAAATATTATAAAATTTGATTTAATAATATTAGATATCATGATGCCAGGAAAAAGTGGACTAGAGTTCATTCAAGAAAATCAAAAAAAACTTAAAACACCTGTCATATTATTGACTGCTAAAGGCCAGGCTAGTGAGAGAATAGAAGGTTTAGAAGTTGGTGCAGATGATTATCTTCCAAAACCTTTTGAACCAAAAGAGCTTATTTTAAGAATTCAAAATATTATTACAAAAACTAAAATAACTGACCCAAAAAGAATTATTGAATTTGAAAATATTAAAATTGATTTAAACAAACAATTAATTTTTAAAAAAAATGTTGAATTTAAAATTAATAATACAGAAAAAAAAATTTTAGAAAATATGATTAATAGCCCTGGGAAAACATTTTCACGAGATGATATTGGATCATTAATTGATTTAGATAAAGAAAGATCTATCGATGTAATTATCACTAGATTAAGAAAGAAAATAGAACTTGATCCAAAAAATCCAAAATTTCTGCAAACTATTAGAGGAGCTGGATATGTTTTATGGATTGAGTAATTTTTTTAAGAACATTCTTCCAAAAAGATTATTTTACCGTGCTTTATTAATTGTTGCTATCCCAGTCATAGTTTTGCAACTAGTCATAACCATTGTTTTTTTTGATAGCCTTTGGATTAAGACAAACAAAGGAATGACTAGAGCTCTAATAAATGAAATTAAAACATTCATAGAAGTTTATAAGGATGAAATTTATAATAAAGATGAAATAACAAATCTTTTTTCAATCTATCAAGATCTTAACATAGAATATGTTGATAATGAAAAATTTGTTTATGAATATGATGAAAGATGGTTTAGCCCAATAGATCGAACTCTGAGAAGAGAACTTAAATCAAGATTTCAATCAGAAAAATTTTGGTTTGATACAACTGGATACAAAGAATTAATAGATTTAAGAATTAAATATAAATCTGGGTACTTTAAATTTTTAATTCCTAAAGATAGGGTTACAAGTTCATCTGCTAGAATTTTTGCATTATGGATTACTGTCCCAGCAATTATAATGGTTTTTATTTCTTTAATCTTTTTAAAAAACCAAACAAGACCTATTACAAATCTTGCCAAAGCTGCTGCAAAGTTTGGTCGAGGTGAAGAAGTAGAAGAATTCAAGCCTTCCGGTGCATCGGAGATACGACTGGCAGGTTATGAATTTGATAGAATGAGAAAAAGAATAAAAAGACACCTTAATCAACGCTCTGAGATGTTATCTGGAATTAGCCATGATTTAAGAACACCTTTAACAAGAATGAAACTACAAATTGCCTTTATCAAAGATAAACAATTAGCAATCAAAATGTCTGAAGATATCAACGAGATGGAAAAAATGCTAAATGAATATCTACAATTCACAAGTTCATCTAATATTGAGAAAAATGAACAGTTCAATTTAAGTGAATTAATTAATAAAATTGTGGAAAAATATAATAATGAAAATATCTCAACAGATATAATGCCTCGACTTTATATTAATGGAAGAAAGAATTTAATAAGAAGGTGTATCAATAATTTATTAGATAATGCAATCAAGTATGCTGATAAAGTTAAGATTGAAATCAACAAAAGTAATAATAATTTATTTATCAAAATTGAAGATGATGGCCCTGGAATACCAGAAAGTGAATTCGAGAATGTCTTTAAACCATTTTACAAAATTGATAAAGGTAGGGCAGATACAAAAGCAAGTGTAGGATTGGGACTATCTATAGCCTCAGATATAGTTAGATCGCATGGAGGAAATATTAAATTAGATAAATCTTCGATGAATGGTCTTTCAGTTAAGATTTTCTTACCCTTTTAGACTTATTTTTTTTTAAACTTTTAAATTGGCTGGTTTTTTTTTCTAAATTTTCTACTCTTTTCTTCAAAATTTCAAATTCATCCTTACTTGTAAGTCTCATTCTAAAAACAATTTCATCTCTCTTTGATTTTAAAATGTTCATTAATTCATTTGCCAGATCTTTAGATGATACTAAACCCTGTTCAAATAATTTAGTCAATTTATCAATAATAAATTTTGAATTTTTCATATATATTTATATTAACCTATTATATTAATAGCTTACAATTATAATTCAAAAATGTTCATTAATAATTTTGACCCAGTTGCAGTCCAAATTTTCTCAATCGATATCAAATGGTATTCTTTAGCTTATATTGTTGGAATATTACTGGGTTGGATTTTAAGTAAAAAAATTTTTATTTCTGACCAGAATATAAAAGAAAAATTTGATGATTTTATTACATATATAATATTAGGTATAATTATTGGTGGTCGTTTAGGATATGTATTTTTTTATAATTTTAGTTACTACTCGGATAACTTTTTAGACATTGTTAAAATTTGGCAAGGTGGAATGTCATTTCATGGAGGTCTCATAGGAGTGATATTTGCAAGTTTTTTATTTGCTAAAAAAAATAATCAAAACATTTTCAGTTATTTAGATATAGTTTCTATTGCGGCTCCGATTGGTATTTTTTTTGGAAGAATTGCAAATTTTATTAACTCTGAATTATACGGGATAGAAACAAATCTTCCATGGGCTGTAAAATTCATTCAGATAGATGATTTGAATCGACATCCATCTCAATTGTATGAGGCATTATTTGAAGGATTAATTTTATTAGTTATTTTATTATATTTTAGAAAAAAAGGTTTTATGAAAATCCCAGGCTTCATCTCTGGTTTATTCCTAATTTTTTACTCAACATTTAGATTTGCAGTTGAATTTTTTAGAGTTCCAGATGAACAGTTGGGTTACTTATTTTTTAATTTAACGATGGGACAGTTAATAAGCATTGTATTCTTATTAATTGGTACTTATTTAGTAATAAATAAATATGAAACTAAAAAAGAAAAATAGTCTTTCTTTAGATAAATTTATAAATTTTTCTCTTTACGATAAAAAATTTGGTTATTATATGAAAAAAAATCCTTTCGGTCATGAAAGTGATTTTTTAACTGCACCTAATATTTCAAGACTTTTTTCTGAAATGATTGCAATATGGATTATAAGTTTTTGGCAAAGTTTAGGGTCTCCAAAAAAATTTAATTTAGTTGAGCTCGGAGCAGGTAATGGAGAAATGATGAAAATAATTATCGAAAGTTTTCAAAATTTTCCATTTTTTTTAAAATCTTGTAATTTTATGATTCATGAAAAAAGTCCCACTTTAATTAATATTCAAAAAAAAAAATTGATTAAAAATAAGATTAAATGGATTCCAAATATAAACAAAATCAATAAGGACCCAAGTATATTTATTGCAAATGAATTCTTTGATGCAATGGCAATCAAACAATTTAATAAAAGAAAAAGTTTATGGTTCGAAAAATTTGTAAATTTAGAAAATTCAAAAAAACCATTTTTTTTTGAAAAAAGAGCTGATATTAAAAAGATTGAAAAGAAAATTAAATTTAAAATATCACAAAATCAAAATTTTGTTGAATACTCAGAACTTGGGTTAAGTTATTTAAGAGATATTTCCAATATTATAAAAAAAAATACAGGTGGTTTGTTGTTTATTGATTATGGATATACAGATAAAAAAATGAAAAACACATTACAAGCAGTATATAATCACAAATTTGCCGATATTTTAAGCAATATAGGAAATGTAGATATCACTCATAATATAAATTTTAATATTTTTGAAAAGTTTGTAAAACAAATGAATGGTTTGAAAAGTAACTTGACATCACAAAAAGACTTTCTGACAAAGCTAGGAATAAAAGAAAGAGCAGAGATCATATCTAAAAATAAAAATTTTACTAAAAAATCAGATATATACTATCGACTTGAAAGACTTATTAACAAAAAACAAATGGGTCATTTATTTAAAGTAATGCTAATTAAAAACGAGAATAATAAATTTAAACTAGGTTTCTAAATTGATTAAATCTAAAAGATTGTTGAAACAAAAAAAAATTAGTCATGGTTTTTTTAACAAAAAAGGGGGTAAATCAAAAGGTATTTATAAAAGTTTAAATTGTGGGCTTGGCTCAAATGATAAAAGAAATAATGTCAAAAAAAATTTAAAAATAGTTAAAAAAAAGATTAGTAAAAAATCTAGAGATATTTTTTTACTTAATCAAGTTCACAGTAATAAGATTGTTTTCATAAAAAATTTCTCAAAACTAAAAAAAGAAAAAATTGAAGCTGATGCAATTATAACTAATCAAGAAAAATCACCTATAGGTGTTTTGACAGCAGACTGTGTTCCTATATTGCTTCATGATAATAAAAAAAATTTTATCGCAGCAATTCATGCTGGTTGGAGAGGAGCTTTTAAAGGTATTATAAATAAAGTAATAAGTTTTATGATAATGAAAGGAAGTGAAACAAAGTCTATTACCGCTGCAATAGGCCCTTGTATTAAAAAAAAGAGTTACAATGTGAAAGAAGATTTTAAGAAAAGATTTATTAAAAAGGATAAAAAAAATAAAAAATTTTTTACGACTAAAAAAAAAGTCATTTATTTTGATTTACCTAATTTTGTTAAATCTCAACTAAAATCAAATAAAATTACAAATATCGATTTGATAAATATAGATACTTTTGACGAAAAAAATAATTTTTTTAGTGCAAGAAGATCTTTAAAATTAAAACATGCGGATTATGGTAGAAATATTTCAATAATTATGATTAATTAAACTTTTCAATGAAACTATTAACTGGAAATAGCAATAAAGTTCTCAGTAAAAATATTGCAAAATATTTGAAAACAAAACTTGTAAACTCAAGTATAAGAAAGTTTTCTGATGGAGAAATTTACGTTGAAATAAATGAAAATATAAGAGGTAATAGTATTTTTATTGTTCAATCAATTTCTTCTCCAGCAAATGATAATTTGATGGAATTGTTGCTTTGTATAGATGCTCTTAAAAGATCCTCTGCAAAAAATATAACAGCAGTAATTCCATATTTTGGATATGCTAGACAAGATAGAAAAGTTGTGCCAAGAACATCTATTTCAGCAAAACTTGTTTCAAATTTAATTACTAAAGCTGGTGCTGACAGAGTAGTGACAGTTGATTTGCATGCAGGACAAATTCAAGGATTTTTTGATATTCCTGTGGACAACCTTTTTGCAACACCAATATTTACAAGACATGCAAGAAAAAAAATTAAAAGTAAAAAAATTGTTTGTGTTGCGCCCGATGTGGGTGGGACAGAACGAGCTAGAGCTCTGGGAAAACTTCTTAACGTAGGCTTGGCAATTGTTGACAAGAGAAGACCAAAACCTGGGCAGTCACAGGTGATGAATGTTATTGGAGACGTGAAGGGTCAAACTTGCATTATTGTAGATGACATAATTGACTCAGGTGGAACTATTGTGAATGCGGCAAAAGCATTAAAAGCAAAAGGTGCTAAAGAAGTTTTTGTTTACATTACTCATGGTGTTCTAAGTGGTGATGCTGTAAAAAAAATTAAAAACTCAGTAATTAAAAATTTAGTTATTACTGATACAATTGATAATTCAGAAAAAATTAGAAATGTTAAAAATATAGAAGTTTTACCAATTTCAGGGCTAATAGGTGAAGCTATTAAAAGAATATCCAATTCAACATCAGTATCTGATTTATTCAAATAATTACCTTGATTATTTATAGACATGGGTTAAAAAACTCTCTTTTATGAATTCACTAGATGCAAACATAAGAACCAACGAAACTAAAGGGCAACTAAATGCCATAAGAGGTAATGGCAATGTTCCAGCAATTATTTATGGTGGAAAAGATGAAAATCAAAAAATCTATATTTCAAAAAAATTACTTAAAACTTTAATAGAAAAAGAAAACTTTTTATCTAGTATTATTACTCTGAACATTGATGGTAAGCCCCAAAATGTTTTGCCTAGAGAAGTAAAGTATCATATTTTAAGTGATGAACCTACCCATGTAGATTTTTTAAGAGTAATACCTGGAGTAAAAATTAAAATTGAAGTCCCTGTTAATTTTATTAATCATGAGAAATCTCCGGGATTGAAAAGAGGTGGTGTTTTAAACATTGTTAGAAGAAAGGTGGAATTAAAATGCCCAAGTGAAAAAATTCCCGGGAGTTTAACTTTAGATCTTGACGGTATTGATATAGGCGAAAGTTTTAAAATTTCGTCAGTTAAATTGGACTCTGAAGTAACGCCAACAATACAAGGACGAGACTTCGTGATAGCGACTTTAGCCGCTCCAACTGTAATGAAAGAGCCAGAGAAACCTGCAGAGGCTGAAGCAGCTGAGGGAGAAGAGGGCGCCGAAGCAACAGAGGCAGCATCGGCAGCAGATGGTGATAAACCAGCAGCAGATGGAGCTAAAGGTGATAAAAAAGAGGGTGAAGAAAAAAAGCCTTCTGAAAAGAAACCTGCTGAAGAGAAAAAATAATCAATCAAAATTGAAACTTTAATTCCATTTATTTATGCTTTTATTCGTAGGATTAGGTAATCCAACACCTGACAGTGAAAACAATAGACATAACGTTGGATTCAAAATTATAGACACTATTAATAAAAAATTTAGTCTTTCAAAACAAAAACCTAAGTTCAAAGGACTTTTAACAACTGGGAATATTGGAGACAAAAAAGTTTATGCAATAAAGCCATTAACATTTATGAATAACTCTGGAGTTTGTATCAGAGAATTAATTGAGTATTTTAAAATAGATGCTGAAGACGTTATAGTATTTCACGATGATCTTGATATAGAATTTGGTAAAATTAAAGCTAAATTTGGTGGATCAAGTGCAGGCCATAATGGAATTGCCTCTATCGATAAATTTATAGGTAAAGATTACTCAAGGGTAAGAATTGGAATTGGAAAACCAAAAAATGGGATTGAGGTTGCAGATTATGTATTGCAAAATTTTGATGAGGATGAGTCAATTGGTATTGAAAAAATATCCAAAGATATAACTGAGTCTATTTCTATTCTTGTTGAAAAAAAATTAGATTTATTTTCAAGTGCTGTAAATAACAAATAATGAGTTTTAAGTGTGGAATAGTAGGTTTACCCAATGTAGGTAAGTCGACTTTATTTAACGCATTAACAAATTCAAGTAAAGCTCAGGCAGCAAATTTTCCATTTTGCACAATTGATCCAAATATTGGTGTAGTTCCTGTTCCAGACCAAAGATTAAAAAAATTAGCAGAAATTTCTAAATCAAAAAAGATTATAAATACTACAATTTCATTCGTAGATATTGCTGGATTAGTTAAAGGTGCGTCTAAAGGTGAAGGATTAGGAAATAAGTTTTTATCTCATATAAGAGAGGTTGATGCAATTATTCACATAGTCAGATGCTTTGACTTAAGTGATATCCAAAATGTTAACGAAACAGTAGATCCAGTTAGAGACCTTGAAATTATCGAGACTGAGATGATGTTGGCTGATCTGGAGTCTATTCAAAAGAGATTAGAAAAAAATAATAAAAAAAATGTAGAAGAAGAGCAATTAAAAGTTCTTAATGCAGCTTTGGATTGTATTAATAAAGATCAAGATATTTCAATTTTAAATTCTCAATTTGAAAAAAAGCAACTAAGTCAAAGTGGTCTATTATCTTTAAAATCTAAAATATTTGTGTGTAATGTAGATGAAAAAAGTATTCAAAATGGAAATAATTATACTGAGGCATTTATTAATAAATTTGGTAATGAAGATACTCTAATTGTTTCTGCAGATATAGAAAATCAAATAAACGAATTAGATATTAGTGAAAAGAAAAATTACATGGAAATGATTGGTTTAAAAGAAACTGGATTGAATTTGTTAATACAAAGAGGTTACAAAATACTTGAATTAGATACCTACTTTACCTCTGGACCTGAAGAAACCCGAGCATGGACAATTCCTAAAAACTGTACAGCTCCAAAAGCAGCATCAGAGATTCATACAGATTTTGAAAAAGGATTTATCCGAGCAGAAACAATTTCTTATGAAGACTTTGTTGCAAACAATGGATGGGTCAATTCGAAAACTAATGGTAAAATGAGACTGGAAGGAAAAGATTATATTGTAAAAGATGGAGATGTTTTAAACTTTCGTTTCAACACGTGACCAAATTCTTTTCATACTAAAATAGACTAAGATAGTCAGAATAATTAAATACAATATTGCCTTGAAACCTATTTGATGTCTTGTTTCTAAATGAGGCTCTGCTGTCCACATCAAAAATGTAGTAACATCTTTTGACATTTGCTCTACTGTTGCATTTGTTCCATCAGAATATTCAACTAATCCATCAGATAGAGGGTTCGACATTTTAATTTTGTTTCCATACATATATTTATTGTAATGAACACCTTCATCTAAAATAATACCTGCTGGTGGATCCTCATATCCTTGAAGTAAAGAATAAATATAATCCACGCCACCGCCCCTAGCTTTTACTAAAACTGACATATCTGGTGGATAGGCTCCACCATTTGCTGCTTGAGCAGCTTTAACGTTTTCATATGGCATTACAAATTTATCAGAAAGTTTTCCAGGTCTTGTAAACATCTCTCCATCTGAATTTGGCCCATCTGTTACATCAAAAGATGCTGCAATTGCCTTAGCTTGTTGTTCAGTAAATTCAGGTCCGCCTTTTTCTGCTAAATTTCTATAGCTTAGATATTTCATAGAATGACAAGATGCACACACTTCTGTGTATACTTGATAGCCTCTTTGCAATGCTCCTCGATCAAACTTTCCAAAAAGACCTTTGAAACTCCAATCAGTTTTCAAGTATTCAACTTTTTCTGCCGCATAAGAGCTTAGTGGAGCAGCTAAAAATACTATAATTAAAGATAATATTCTTAAAAAATTTTTCACTTATTTAATTGAACTCTCTTTATTTCTTGCAGTTGCCAAATTAGCTGTACCTCCGAGTATAGGCTCGGTAATACTTAAAGGAATAGGAAGAGTTTTTTCTTTTAAGCCTAGTACAGGAAGAATTACTAGAAAGTGTAAAAAATAATATGCTGTAGCAACTCTTGCAACTAACAAGTATAATCCTTCAGCGGGCATTGCACCGACGTATCCAAGTATTAAAACGTCAGCTACTAAAATCCAGTAAAACTGTTTATATAAAGGTCTGAAGACAGCAGATCTGATTTTAGATGTATCAAGCCATGGTAAAGCTGCTAAAATTAAAATTGCTGACAACATTGCAATCACTCCCAAAAGTTTATCTGGAACTGATCTTAAAATTGCATAAAAAGGTAAGAGATACCATTCAGGAACAATGTGTGCGGGTGTTACTAAAGGATCGGCTTCAATATAATTGTCAGCATGACCCAAAATATTAGGTGTATAAAAAACAAAAAATGCAAAAACAATCATAAACATCAGTAACGCAAAAGTATCTTTTATGACTATATAAGGATGGAATGGAACTGTGTCCTTTGAAGGTTTTTTGACATCAATTCCTACTGGATTATTGTTTCCTGGAACATGTAGTGCCCAGATATGTAACACAACTAAACCTAAAATTAAAAAAGGAATTAAATAATGTAATGTAAAAAATCTAGTTAAGGTTGGGTTATCAACTGAATAACCTCCCCATAACCAAGTAACTATCCCCTCTCCTACTAATGGAATTGCACTGAATAGATTTGTGATTACAGTTGCACCCCAAAAACTCATTTGTCCCCAAGGCAGCACGTAACCCATGAATGCTGCAGCCATCATTAACAAATAAATAATAATACCTATTATCCAAATTATTTCTCGAGGGGCTTTATAAGAGCCATAAAACAAAGATCTGAAAATATGAATATAAACTGCTAGAAAAAACATTGAAGCACCATTCGCATGTATATACCTAATTAGCCAACCATAGTTAACATCTCTCATAATATGTTCTACGCTTTCAAATGCCATATCTGCGTGAGCAATATAATGCATAGCTAGTGTTAAGCCTGTTACGATTTGAGTTATCAAACAAAAAGTAAGTATGCCACCAAAAGTCCACCAATAATTTAAATTTTTAGGTGTTGGATAGTCGGTTAAATGATTTGCTAAAGTTAATAATGGAAGTCGATCATTAAACCATTTTCCAGCTTTTGATTTAGGTGTATATTCGTGATCACTCATATAATTTATCCAATTTTAATCGTATTAGCATTTACAAATTCATATTTCGGAACTTCCATATTTGTAGGTGCAGGTCCCTTTCTAATTCTGCCCGATGTATCATAATGTGATCCATGACAAGGACAGAACCATCCATTATAATCTCCCTTATCATTTAAGGGTACACATCCTAAGTGAGTACAAACTCCAAGCATTACAAGCCACTCAGGGTTTTTTGCTCTGTCTTCATCTTTCTCTGGATCTTTTAAATCATCAAGTTTAACTGATCGTGCATCTGCAATTTCATCTTCAGTTCTTCTTCTTATGAAAACAGGTTTTCCTCTCCAAAGAACAGTGATAGTTCTTCCTGGTGTTAATGAACTTACATCTACTTCCGTACTAGCTAACGCTTTCACTGAAGCATCAGGATTCATTTGATCTATCATAGGCCAAACTGTAGCACCTACTCCTACTGCTCCAACTGCGTAGGTAGCAGTAAACAAGAAATCTCTTCTATTAGTTTTTTTTTCTGACATTAATATTACTAATTAAATATACTCAATATTGATTTTTTCTACTTAAATATATGGTTTCATATAATATAAAATATTAAATTTACTACTGATAGAATGACACAGAAATTAATAAATGTAGGGCCTAAAATTGCATTATTTGAACCAGATATTCCTCAGAACACGGGGGCAATAATCAGAACCTGTGCGTGTCTGGGTGCAAAATTAGAGATAATTGAGCCATGTGGTTTTTTACTATGCGATAAGCGTTTTAAAAGAGTTGTAATGGACTATATGGATGAGAGGGAAATTAAAATATATCAAAATTCAGATGATTTCTTTGAGTCAAAAAAGAATCAAAGAATAATATTAATGACTACTAAAGGATCTGATTCTTATACAAATTTTAAATTTGATGTGAACGATACAATTTTATTTGGAAGAGAAAGCGCTGGAGTGCCAAAAGATATTCATGGATTAGTTAAAAATAGACTAAAAATTCCAATGAAAAATGATAAACGTTCTCTAAATATTGCATCTTCAGTTGCAATTATATTGGCTGAATGTTTAAAACAAACTAAATTAATTTAAATGAATTTAGAAATTAAAAAAGACTTGGCAAGTAATTGGTTTAAAACACTTCAAGAGTCTTTTTGTGATGACATAATCAAATTTGAAAAAAATAAAACTAAATTTAAATCAACAAATTGGATAAGAAACACCAAAGTTGATGAAGGAGGAGGAGAGTATCGAATATTGCAAGGAGGAAAAATTTTTGAAAAAGTAGGTGTAAACTTTTCAAAAGTTTATGGTAAATTTCCGAAACAATTTCAAAAAAATATACTAGGGGCTAATAAAGATCCAAGATTTTGGGCATCAGGGATTTCAGTAGTTATGCATATGAAAAATCCTCTGATCCCTGCAATGCATTTTAATACAAGATATATTTGTACTACCCAAGAATGGTTTGGTGGAGGAATGGATGTGACTCCATCAAAAAAAGATCTTAAAGAAAAAAAAGAATTTCATAAGATTTTAAAGAACATGTGTGATCGTCACAATAAAAGTTATTACACAAAATATAAAAAATGGTGTGATGAATATTTTTATTTACCTCATCGAAAAGAATCTAGAGGAATTGGTGGGATTTTTTTTGATTATAAAAAAGATAATTTTGAAAAAGACTTTAAATTTGTAAGAGATGTTGGAATAACATTTCAATTAATTTTTCAAAAAATAATCAGAAAAAAAATGAAAAAAAAATGGTCCATTAGTGATAAAGAAATGCAATATATTAAAAGAGGTAGATATACTGAATTCAATTTATTATATGATAGAGGAACTAAATTTGGATTACAAACAGGTGGAAATGTTGATGGTATTTTAATGTCATTACCTCCTTTAGCTAAATGGAAATAAAATGGAAAAAGAACCAATAACTTTAAATGGATTAAACAAAATTAAAGAAGA
The DNA here is from genome assembly GCA_003281725.1 of Pelagibacteraceae bacterium AG-345-O09. GTDB lineage: Bacteria > Pseudomonadota > Alphaproteobacteria > Pelagibacterales > Pelagibacteraceae > Pelagibacter. Next base: position 42,824 of record QCBC01000002.1, read on the forward strand.
GTTAATTTTTTTAAAAGAAAAAAAAAGACCAGAAATAGTTGCAGCGATTGCAGAAGCTAGATCTCATGGTGATCTCAAAGAAAATGCAGAATATCATGCTGCTAAAGAGGAACAATCTCACAATGAGGGAAGAATTAATGAAATAAATGATATAATCGCTAGAGCAAATGTAATTGATGTTAAAAAATTAAGTAACGAAGGAAAAGTAATATTTGGTTCGACTGTTTTTCTAGAAAATTTAGATAATGGTGAAAAAATTAATTACCAAATAGTTGGAAAAGATGAGGCGGATTTAAAACAAAAATTAATTTTCTTCCAATCACCTATTGGTAAAGGTCTAATTGGAAAAAATAAGGGTGATTTAGTTGAAATAAAAACTCCTGCAGGAATAAAAAATTTTGAAATTAAGGATGTAAAGTATATTTAATTATTAATGATATTTTCTAATTTTGTATCAGAAATTTGAAAATTATTATTTACCCATTCATTTTCTATTAATTTAAGTTTATCACCTAGCTCCTTTCCCTCAGGAACTTTATACTTTGTCATAAGCATGTCTGCATTTATTGGCATTATAGGTTTTGATTTTGTTTCAAATAATTTGATTAATTCTTCATAAATTTTAAGATTTTTTTTTGATTTAATAAGCCTGAACTTTAAAATATCAGTTACAGCTTGCTTTCCGTTGTAATAAAAAAATGTATTCATACTATTTTCTGTAAATATCTTTTTTTGCATTTTTTCTCTATAAAAATTATGGATCACTTTTATTCGTTTTTGATCTTTTTTGGATAAATTAAATTTATATAAAAAATAATCAGTATTATCTGTGTCATCAATTATCATTAGAGATAAAAAGAAAATGAAATCTTCATCCTGCAGAAGCATTTTTTTACTTCTGTCTAAATTTGAAAAAATTTTTATATCTTTTAACTCAGGGAAAATAATACTAAATAATTCAAGACTTATTTTATCCTTTGATAATCTTTCGATTGTACTTAATTGAATAATTTTTTTTAATTCATCTAACAGTCTTTCTTTTGATAGTTTTGAAACCCCATCAATATTCATTTTTAATTTTTTAATTATTTCTGTGTCATGAGGGTTTTTTGAGTAATTAATAAAAAATCTTAAATATCGTAGTATTCTAAGATAATCCTCTTTAATTCTTTGATCTGCATCACCTATAAAATTAACTAAACCATCTTCTAGATCTTTTTTTCCATTATGAGGGTCAAATAAATTACCATCACCATCTGAATAAATTGAATTAATGGTAAAATCTCTTCTTAGGGAGTCATCTTTCCAATTTGTAGAGAATTTTACTTTCGCATGTCTTCCATCCGTAAAAATGTCTTGTCTCAAAGAAGTAATTTCAAATTTTTCTCCATTTATTTCAGCAGTAATTGTTCCATGTTCAATTCCTGTTTTATAGTAGCTGATATTTTCTTTTTTTAGAGCTTCACAAACTTGTTCAGGGACCAAATTAGTTGCTAAATCAATATCGTCTACTTTTTCCTTATTAATTATTTTTCTTATACATCCTCCAACATATCTGATCTCACTTTCTGACGTAAAAGAATTGATTGCTTGAAAAATTTTGTTTGCTGATGTCTTTTTTGTGAGATCCTTAATATTTTCACTAATGTAACTTAGGTTATTAGATCTTAAAAAGATTATATCTAAAAATTTTTTCATAATTGGCTGGGGCGCTAGGATTCGAACCTAGGATGCAGGTACCAAAAACCCGTGCCTTACCACTTGGCTACGCCCCAATATAATGTTCGTATAACACAAAAGAAAAAAATTTATATAGTTTTTGAAGCTATACACCAGTAATTTCTGTACTTTTTAATAACGCTTTTTTTCGCATGTTCGCATATTTCTTTTGATTGAAAATATGCTGCTATAGCTGATCCAGACCCTGTCATTCGAACAAATATTGGGTTTGATGATTTTTCTAAATCCAATTTTACTCTTTTAAGTTTAGGGTATTTGTTAAAAACTATGGGCTCTAAAGTATTTTTCATATTTATTAAATTGTTATAATTAAACATCTTTTTACTAGGTTTATTAAATTTAGGTTTGTCAAAATTTCTTACTTTAGAATATATATCTTTAGTAGAACACCCAAAATTAGGTTTTACAATCAAAACATAAATTTTTTTTATTTTGGTAAAATGTTTTATTTTATTTTTTGCGGTCAAAATTGAGTAATTAGTGTTTAGTCCTAAAATTACATCTGATCCTATTAACTTAGCAACCTCACTAGTCTCTTTTTTATTAATCTTAATTATTTTTTTTTTTATGAAATATTTCAAAATAGATGCTGCGTTCATTGAGCCTCCCCCTAAACCTGCTTTACTGGGAATTTTTTTGTTTATTTTAATATGAAAATTTTGGTTTTTAATAAGTTTTCTTTCTTCTAAGATCTGTAACAATTTAGAAATTGTATTTTTCTTATCAATATTTTTAGAAAATTTTCCCGTGAATGAAATTTTATGTTTTTTAAATTTAGATTTTTTAATCAATATTGTGTCATACAAATTAATAAAAGCTATGATACTCTCAATTTTATGCAAAAATTTATTTTTGCCTACAATATTTAAAGCAAGATTCAATTTAGCATATGATTTGATTCTAGAAAAAGACATTTAAGAGTTTTGAAGACCATTTATCATTTTGATATTTATTTTTTTGAGCATATCCTCTTCAGCATCCTCCATTTCAAGCACGTTGCTCCAAAAATAACGAGCTTGAATTTTTCTGTCTAATTTCCATAAAATATCCCCATAATGATCATTAACAATTGGATCATCTGGCATTAACTCTACTGCTCTTTTAAGAAATTTTTCAGCTTTAAAAAAATCATTTATTAGATAATAAGCCCACCCAATTGAGTCGATTATATAAGGATCATTGCTTTCTGCTTTATACGCAATTTCAAGCATCTCAATAGCTTGATCAATTTTATAATCTCTTTCAAGCCATGAATAAGCTAAGTAATTTAATATATATGCATTGTTGGGAGTTATCTTTAAAGCATGAAGTAAATCTTTATCTGAGTCTTCATAATTTTTTAATCTCTCATAACTCCCTCCCCTTCGGTAAAGAACATCAGATTTCAAATCAGAATTATCATCTAAATCTTCTATGATCATAGTATAGTATTTTATTGCTTCATTATAATTTTTTGAATTTTTATAAAAATTAGCAATATCAAACAAATTCTTTTTATTTGGAGCGTCTAATTTATTAAATCTTGAAACAATGTAATTTAAAGATTCTTTTTTATCTTTTTGTTTTTCTATTATCTGGGCCTCTTTTTTTAATCTAAACCAATAATAAAAAGTTGCTTCTTTTTTAAATCTTTTAAGTACTGCTTTTGCTTTTTCATATTCCTCATTTAAAAAGTAGTTTTCAGATACTAATGATAAATTAAACGTAAATTTAGGATTAAGATAACTTGAGAGATTAAGATAAAAGTTTGATGCTTTAAAATCTTTTTGTGAGGAATACAAATTTGAGATTAAAAATAAAAACTCACTGATTAAATCATTATGGTTTCTACATGAAAAGACATCGTTTAATCTTTGCTCATTTTCATTTTCAATCCAACTTTTTCCTTGGGACAATAATAATGTTGTATTAATAAATTCAATCCCTTTAGTGATTTCTTTTGCTTCATCAATTCTATTATTTTCAACCAAATAACTTAGATAAAAATAAATGTATCTTGTAAAATCTGATTCATTATTATTTATTAAACTTGAAAAATACGAGTCTGTTTTAGGATCATCAAGATAGCACCTTAAAAAAGTGTCTGAAATAATCGATAAATTACCAAAATTTTTTTTATCATTTAAAATTTTTTTTTCTTTAAATACATAAACATATTGTCTTAAGGTCTCTAAAATTGCCTTGTTAAATCTATCTTGCTGAACAAAATTATTAGCTTCTGATATATAATCATAAGCTAAATCAAAATCATTATTCTTTAACCTATCTATTAACAACAATAAATAAGCATCAAAAAAATTAGTATTTTTTTTTCCTTTATTTTGTTTAATTGTATTAATTGCTTGAAAAATTTTATTTTCTAAAACTAAAGAGTTAACATATTTTTTTAAATAAGGATCGTGTTGAAGAGTTAATATCTTAGTAGAGTTAAAAAAATTTAAGGCGGATGAATTATCTTCATTACCTGAAGCTACAATTCCAGAAAAATATTTTGATAAATTTTTAGAGTTAAAATTGTCAAAAGTTGTACTTTTAGAATATAAGGGGGTCTGGTAGGATAATATTAAAATTAAAATAAATTTTATTTTTTTAAAAAACATAATTACACATTATGACTAAAAAGATCTTAAATCAAAATGCCAAATTTGTTCAAACATTAATAGATACTATTGAGCCTAATTTTAGTTTCAGTAATGAACCTATAAATAGACTTAAAAGAATAAAAAATAATGATAGTAATAATAACAACAATAAAATTAAAAAATTATCTGATCTTAAAGAAAAGATTAATTCAATTGAGAATTGTAATTTAAAAGACAATTCCAAAAATCTTATTTTAGGAGATGGAGATTTTAGTGGCGGCATCATGCTAATTGGTGAGGCTCCTGGATCAGCTGAAGATAACTCAGGTTCTTCATTTCAGGGAGACGTTGGAACTTTGTTAAATAAAATGTTGATGGCAATTAATATTAAAAAAGAAAAAATTTATTCTACGTATGCAGTTAACTTTAGACCTCCAGATGATAGAAAGCCTACATCTCAAGAAATAAAACGTTATTCAATATTTTTGAAAGAACATATTTCAATTATAGATCCTCAAATAATAATTTTATTAGGTTCAACCGCTATGGAAGCAGTTATGGCATCAAATAACAAAGTTTCAGATGAAAGAGGTCAATGGAAGGAAATTATTCTTAAAAATAAAACGTATCCCTTAATAGTAACTTTTAGCCCTTCATACTTAATTAGATTTCCTGACAAAAAAAAATACTCCTGGGAAGATTTAAAAAAAATTAGACAAAAAATGAAAGATTTAAGTATTAAGATTTAATGAAAATTATTGCAGGAGTTGATGAAGTAGGTCGAGGAAGTTTAATCGGACCAGTTTATGCAGCTGCCGTAATCCTAAAAAAATCAATTAATAGAAAATTATTAAAAGATTCAAAAAGTTTAACTAAAAATAAAAGAGAAATTATAGCACTCCATATTAAAAAAAATTCTGCTTGGGCTATAGGGAAAGCATCAACAAAAGAAATAGAAAAATTAAATATTCTAAACGCTAGTCTTTTAGCAATGAAAAGAGCTATAAAAAAACTAAAAAAAAAACCAACTCTTACTCTAATTGATGGAAATAAATTGCCTGAAATAAAAAATTATGAACTTAAATCAGTAATAAAAGGAGATCAAAAAATACCCTCAATTTCTGCGGCATCAATTATCGCTAAAGTTACACGTGATAAAATGATAACTAAATTAGCAAAAAAATTTAAAGGTTATAAATGGGATCAAAATTATGGATATGGAACGAAACATCACTTAAAAGCCATAAAAGATCTAGGAATTACAAGTCATCATAGAAAAAAGTTTTCACCAATTAATAAAATAAAATAGGTTTCACGTAGAAACACTATATCTTGTTATCTTAAAATGTTTTGATACAAGTCGAATCCAAATAATTCAATCCTAGGTTGACCCAAGAATCTTTTTAGAGTCTAATTTATTTTTACAAATGAATTTTAATTTTAAAAATAAATTAATTAATGGTGACAGCTTAAAGGAATTGAAAAAAATTCCCGATGAATCTTTCGATTTAGTTTTTGCAGATCCTCCTTACAATCTTCAATTAAAAAGTGAATTAACAAGACCTGATAGATCTAAAGTAAATGCAGTAAACGATAAGTGGGATCAATTTGAAAGTTTTAAAAAATATGATGATTTTACTTATGCTTGGCTAAGTGAATGTAAAAGAATTTTAAAAAAAGATGGAGCTATTTGGGTAATTGGTAGTTATCACAACATTTTTAGAGTTGGTGCTACAATTCAAAATTTAGGCTTTTGGATCTTAAATGATGTTATTTGGAATAAAAAAAATCCGATGCCAAACTTTAGAGGAACTCGTTTTACTAATGCTCATGAAACTTTAATTTGGGCCTCTAAATCAGAGAAATCAAAATATACTTTTAACTATCAATCTTTAAAGTGCTTAAATGATGATCTTCAAATGAGATCTAATTGGGATCTGCCTATTTGCAACGGAGCAGAAAGACTGAAAAAAAATGGAAAAAAAGTACATTCAACTCAAAAACCTGAGGCTTTACTTCATAGAATTTTATTAGCAACTTCAAATAAAAATGATTTGATTTTAGACCCTTTTTTAGGCTCTGGAACAACAGCAACGGTTGCGAAAAAATTAGGTAGAAATTATTACGGCATAGAAAAAGAAAAAGCTTATTTCAAAGCTGCTGAACAAAGATTAAAAAATACAGAACCTATTGAAGACAATTATCTAGATACCATTAAAAATAATAGATCTAAGCCAAGGATACCTTTTGGTTCATTGGTAGAATTAGGAATAATAAAACCAGGAACAACTATCTTTGATAATAAAAAGAAAATAAGTGCAAAAATCATGGCTGATGGAAGCATTAAACACGCTCAAACAGAGGGCTCAATTCATAAAGTAGCAGCAACAATTTTGGGAGCTGAAAGTTGTAATGGATGGACTTATTGGCACTATAATTTGGATGGCGCTGTAGTCCCAATCGATCATTTAAGACAAAAATTAATTTCAAAAAATTAATTTCTATATACTTTTCCTAAGTAAGCCACTAAAAACCTTTTGTTTTTAACTAATCTTTTTAGAAAGATGTTTCTAAAAAAAATAGTTAAAGGATTAGATAAATGGAAAGCAAACTGATTAAATTTTGATCTGATATTAACCATTTTTGTTTTGTTTACTCTATTCTTAAAAAAATTACTTTCTGTACTATTTTCGATACTTTTAAATAAATCATAAGCACCTTCAATTGACTGTGATGCACCCTGAGCAAATGATGGTGGAAAAGCAAAAAAAGCATCACCAATAAAATGAATATTATTATTTTGTAATTTATAAAAATTTTCACTCACAAATACTGGAAATATTTTTAGTTCTTTTAGATCTTTTAAAAAGCTTTTATTTCTTGAAGGAAATTTTTCTAATACTTTTTTGATAAATGAACTATCACTGAATAATGAGTAATTTTTTTGTTCTTCTACTGATAGTTGGTATTTCATTATAGCTATAAAATTTAAGTCTCCATTTGGATTGACTGGATAGATCACATAATGAAAGTCTGAGTCTAAAAATAAAGCAATATTTTTAATATCAATATTTTCAGGAGATTTATTTAAGATGCCTCTAATAGCTAATGTATTATTATATTTAGGTTTTGCCTCATCTTTAGACATAATACTTTTACTTTTTGAAAAAACTCCGTCAGAAATAATTAAATAATCACATTCTTTTACTTCAGCATTTTCAAAAGAAAGTTTAATTTTTTTGTCTTTTTGGTCTATTTTTGAAATGTTATAGCCAGTCCTTATCAAACCTTCCAAATCTGTTTTTAAAAAATTTATTAAAGATGATCTTTTCAATGTGGTATACTTACAATCTTCTGAATTAAATTCTGTGATATCTAACTCACATATTTTATCTAAACTTTTATTTGAATAAAAATTGATTTTTTCTGGAGTAAATTTTTCATTATTATGTAATTTTTCAAATCCAATTTCATTTAAAAGTTTGATACTGTTAACTGATAATTGTACACCATAACCCTCATCTAAATTAATTGAGGTATTTTTTTCATAGATTGTAATTTGATAATTAGGATTTTTTTTGAATAAATTAGTAATGAATAATCCTGAAATTCCAGCACCTAAGATTGCTATTTTTTTCATTAATTTCTCATTAAATATTTCACAATTTTTTTTGTAAATGATGGTAGCATGTAATTGTCTATTTTTTTTTCATTTATCCAATAAGGTGATTGAAATTTTCTGGTATTTTTTAAATATTCAATTTTAATATTCATGTTCATATTTGACATTTTAAAGTTTAAATTTTCATCAAAATTTTTTGGTTTTGATAACTCTTCCATAGGAAATATCGTTAAATTTTTTAAAAAATTAAACTTAGTATTTTTAATCAGTAAATATCTTTGATTTTTTTTATAAACTTTTAAAAGAAAGTACTTGTTAATGTTTTTTTTATTTTTTTTTGTTAAATTAAAATCTTTTTTAAGTAACGACTTACACTTCTTTGAAATAGGACATTGATGACATAAAGGATTGGTTGGTTTACAAATTAATGCTCCTAATTCCATCAAAGCTTGAGCATAATCACTAGGTCTTGATGACGTTCCAAATATTGATTTTTTTTTTATAAGATTATCTTTTTGAATATCTCTATCTTTTTTTAAATACAAATATCGCTTTAGAACTCTTTCTATATTACCATCCATTGGTATGTAAGGTTTATCAAATGCAATTGATAAAATTGCACTTGCAGTATAGTTTCCTATTCCAGGAAGTGATATCAAATCTTCAAAATTATCAGGCAACTTTCCGTTAAAGTTTTTAATAATTTTTTGTGCAGTTTTTTTTAGATTTCTAACTCTAGAATAATATCCAAGTCCTTCCCATAGTTTTATTAATTTTTTGTTTCGGACTTTTGAAAGAGCTTTTAAATTTGGGACATCTTTTATAAATCGATTAAAATAAGGAATAACTGTTGCAACCTGTGTTTGTTGTAACATAAATTCACTTACTAATGTGTAATACTGTCTTTTTTGAAAAGAAACATTTTTTCGCCATGGTAATGATCTTTTATTTAAATCGTACCATTTAAGAATTTTTTTTGTTACTAATTGATCTTTCATATGCAATTTAAAAAATATACTAAGCAGAGAAACGGAAGCATTCAAGGATTAAGATCCTTCAAAGACACTTTGCCAAAAAACATCAAAAAGTTTATAAGTAAAAGAGGTCAAATTTATTCTGAAACTTTAAACAATTGGAAGCATATCGTAGGAGAAAATTTATTCAAAGTCTGCTATCCAAAATCATATAAAAATTCTAATAAGTTTGGTGTTAGCACTTTAACGATAATGGTAAGAAGAGGTAATGAGGTTGATTTAGAATATTCAAAAAAAGAGATCATTACTAGAATGAACACTTTTTTTGAGGATCAGGTGGTTGAGAAAATAAAATTAACTAGTTTTAATGATGAAAGAAAAATTATAGTTGAAAAAAATGACTTAAATTTAAATGTGACAAATAATAAATTTAAAGACAAAATTAGTAATGTTAAAAATGAAAAAATTAAAAAATCTTTACTAGAATTAACGAAAGTTTTTAAAGAAAAATGAAAAAAATTTTAATTATTCTTGTTTTTTATTTTGTATCTACAGTAAGTATTAGCGCAGAAACTAAACGGATAGTATCAGGAAATATAAATGCAAAAATTATTATAATTGCATATGAGTCTTTAACTTGTAGTCATTGTGCTGATTTTCATAAAGACGTTTATCCTCAACTAAAAAAAGATTATATTGATACTGGATTAGCTAAAATAGAGTTTAGACATTTTCCTCTCGATATTGCTGCTTTTAATGCTTCAAAAATTTCTCAATGCAATCAAGGTCATAGTTTAAAAATTCTAGAAAGTTTATATTCTAATCAACAAGTTTGGGTGAAAGGAAGTACAATAGAGGAAGTAAATGATAATCTTAAAAAATTAATTGAAAAAGAAGGTTTCAATATTAACTTTGAAAAATGCATTAATAATAAAGAAATTGAAGATTTTGTTTTAAATGATCGAATCGAAGGAACAAAAAAATTTAAAGTAAATTCTACTCCTACGATAATTATCAACAACAAAAAGTTTGAAAAATCTCTAAATTATAAAAATTTAAAAAAATCTCTAGAAAAACTGATATAAGTTAACCCATGGAGTTTAAAAAAATCCAACTAAATGGGTTTAAATCTTTTGCGGATAAAACTAACTTTTTAATAGAAGACGGTTTAACAGGAATTGTTGGCCCTAATGGTTGTGGTAAATCTAATATTGTAGAGTCTTTAAGATGGGTTATGGGAGAAACGTCCGCCAAAAGCATGAGGGGATCGGGTATGGAAGATGTAATATTTTCTGGCACCTCAAACAAAACATCAAAAAATATTGCTGAGGTTTCAGTCACCGTGGCAAATGAAAATAATGAAGGTCCTGTTCAGTTTAGGGACTTGGATGAAATAAGTGTTAGAAGAAAAATAGAAAAAGATAAAGGGTCTAAATTCTATATAAATAATAAAGAGGTAAGAGCAAGAGATGCACAGATGTTTTTTGCTGATTTATCAACCGGCGCACACTCACCCTCTATGATTAGCCAAGGACGTATAGGTGCTTTAGTAACTGCAAAACCAACAGATAGAAGAGCTATTTTAGAGGAAGCTGCAGGAATATCTGGTTTACATGTTAGAAGACATGAGGCAGAACTGAGATTAGGCGCTGCTGAAAATAATTTAAAAAGAGCTGACGAGCTTAGAAGACAACAAGAAAAACAACTAGCTAATCTTCAAAAACAAGCTGAAGAGGCTACTAAATATAAAAATATGTCTGATGAGATTAAAAAGATAGAGGCAGGTTTATATTACTTAAAATTATTAGAAATTGATAAAGAAATTAAAATTGAAAATGAAATTAATACTGAAGCAGAAGGAGAAGTGAGTGGCTTTAATAAAAAAATTTCAGAGGTTGAAAACTTTATAAAAACTGAAACTGAAAAAGTAAACCCTTTAAGAGAAAAAAATATAGAAAATCTTTCGAAAATACAAAGGCTTAATTTGGAATTGCAAGGACTTGATGAAGAAAATACAAGAATTCAAGATGAAATAGAAAATATAAAAAAGTCTCTTAGAACATTCGATGAAGATATCAATAGAGAAAAAGGAATTGTCATTGATGCAAATTCAAATGAAAAAAGACTTAAGGAGGAAAAAAGTGAACTTATTGAAATTGACTCTAAATATTATGATACAGAAAAAAAATCTAATGAGGATTTAGATAATTCAAAAAATAAATTAAGGAAAGAAATTGATAAAGTTAAGGAATTAATTAATTTGCAAAAAAATAGTGAAGCAATAGTTGTTTTAGAAAACTGTCAATTAATTATTGAGGAATATGCGGATAGCTATAGTAAAAACCAAAATATAAAAAAAGATTCTGTAAAAAGAAACGAGAGAATAAGTATCATAGACAAGGAAATTGAGAGTTGGAAAAATTTATTATCAAATTCTGAAAAAATGGTTTCTGAGCTTACCGAGAGAAAAAATAAATTGAATTTGCAATTGGAAAAATTAGATAATCAACCAAAATTACAAGCTGAAAAGAAAGGTCAAATTTCGGAAGGTCTAAGGATTTCTGAAAAAGAAAAGGAAGATAATGAGTCTATAATTCATTCTACAGATGAAAAAATAGATACTCTACGAGCACAACTAAATAAAGTTCAAGAACAATCGATTCAAATTAGAGAAAGAAAAGCAAGTTCTGGAGCAACGATTGAAGGTCTCAAAAAAAGAAAAAGTGATTTGATTGATAGAATAACTTCTGAGCTAAATTTAACCGAGGAAAATATTCTAGAGAATTCAAGTCTGTATGGAGCCGAAGATCTTCCTGATGCTGTTAATCAAGAGGATTTACTTGATAAAAAAAGACAAGAAAGAGAGAAATTGGGATCAGTTAATTTAAAAGCTGATGAAGAAACTAACAAATATGAGGCAGAAATTAAAAAGATGGAGCAAGATCGTGCCGATCTAGTAAGTGCAATTGTTAAACTGAAAGATAGTATTAATGAATTAAACCAAAAAGGTAGAGAGCGATTAATTGAAGCTTTTGAAAAAGTAAATAGAAAATTTAATGAAGTTTATACAAAACTCTTTAATGGTGGAAATGCTAAGTTAGAATTAGTTGATTCCGAAGATCCACTAGAAGCTGGTTTAGAAATGTTAGTAAGTCCTCCTGGAAAAAGACTTCAATCGATAACTTTGTTGTCTGGTGGTGAACAAGCTTTAACAGCACTATCACTAATTTTTGCTGTTTTTTTAACAAATCCTTCACCAATTTGTGTGCTAGATGAAGTAGATGCCCCACTAGATGATGCCAATGTCACAAGGTTTTGTAGCTTGCTCGAAGAACTTATAAAAATTACAAATACGAAATTTATTATTGTCACTCACCATGCTTTAACCATGTCTAAAATGAACAGACTGTATGGTGTTACAATGCCCGAAAAAGGTATTAGCCAATTAGTTGCTGTTGATTTACAAAAAGCAGAAAGTATGGTTGCTTAATAAATAAACAAAATGTCTAAAGATCCGTTCAAAACTCGCTTAGAGATTGCAAAAAAGAAGGTTTCTAAGAGAAATTTAGAGGACAAGAAACATAATCCGTCCTCAATTGGCACTGCTTTTAAGCTGAGTACTGAATTAGTGTCAGCAGTAGCAGTAGGGACAATTATTGGGTTTATTTTAGACAAGACCTTTGGTACTAAACCCTGGTTAATTTTAATATTTTTTTTTGTAGGTGTGATTGCTGGAATAACAAATGTAATCAAATCTGCTAAAAATATGCAAAAATAGATACAAACTTATGGCAGCAAATCCAATGACACAATTCGAAGTTTATAGAATTGGTCCAGAAATTAAAATAGGTACATTTGACATTTCTTTTACAAATGCAAGTTTATTTATGGTTATTAGCTCTTTAGCAATTTTAATTATTTTTAATTTGGGTTCAAAAAAAAATTCGATATTGCCAAATAAAATTCAGCTGTTGGCTGAACTTAGCTACTCTTTTGTTTCTAAAATGATTAGTGACACCGCGGGTTCAAAAGCAAAACCATATTTTTCATTTATTTTTTCATTATTTATGTTTGTACTTTTCTGTAATATGTTTGGCATGATCCCATACACTTTCACTGTTACAAGCCATATAATAGTGACTTTTGTGCTAGCTTCATTTATTTTTATTGGAGTAACAGTAATTGGATTTATAAAGCATGGCTTTGGTTACCTAAAATTGTTTGTTCCAAGTGGAGTACCAGTTATACTACTCCCTTTAATAGTGGTTATAGAAATTATATCATATTTAAGTAGACCAATTAGTTTATCTGTAAGACTTTTTGCAAATATGATGGCTGGACATACTATGATGAAAGTTTTCGGAGGCTTTGTAATAAGCCTCGGAATTGTCGGTGGATGGCTTCCACTGAGTTTTTCGGTTGCTTTAACAGGTTTGGAGATCTTAGTTGCTTTTCTTCAAGCATATGTTTTTGCAATCTTAACCTGCATCTATTTAAATGATGCATTAAACTTACACCATTAAACAACATAGGAGGATATAATGGAATTAGAAGCAGCAAAAATGATCGGAGCAGGTTTAGCAGCAATAGCTTTAGCCGGTGCCGGAGTGGGAATTGGAATAATTTTTGGAAATTATTTGTCTGGAGCGATGAGAAATCCATCTGCAGCACAAAAACAATTTCCTAATTTGCTTTTAGGTTTTGCTTTAGCAGAAGCAACAGGATTATTTGGATTAGTAGTAGCGTTAATTATTCTATTTGCATTTTAAATTTAATGATTAAAAAAATTTTTTTTCAGTCGATTTTTTTTAATTTCTTTTTTTTAAAAGAAGTTTTTGCTGCTGAAAGTGGAGGTATGCCTCAATTAAACCCTGAATTTTGGATTTCACAAATATTCTGGCTTACACTAACTTTTGGAATTCTTTATATAGTTTTATCAAAACTTATATTGCCTAAAATAAGTGCTAATTTAGAGTTAAGAAAATCTCAAATACAAGATAATATTGAGGCCGCAGAAAAACAAAGAAAAGATAGCGAGTCTAAACTTAAAGAATACGATGATATTATTTTTAAAAGTAAGTTAGAGGCAAAAAATATTTTTAAAGACTCAAGAGAAAAAGTAACTAAGGATATAAATAATAAAAAAGAAACCTTGGAAAATCAAATTAACGAAGAAATTAAAAAAGCGGAGCAAGAAATCGAAGTGGTTAAGAAAAGCGCCCCAGAAAAAATTAACAAAATTGCAATTGAAGCGTCTTCAGAATTAGTCAAAAAACTGATCGGAGCTGAGATAAACAATAGTAGTATTTCAGCAATAGTAGATGATTTATCAAAAAAAAATGGAGATAAGTATTATGGTAATTGATTCTACTTTTTGGGTAGCAGTTTCTTTCGTTATTTTTTTTGGAGCACTTATATATTTAAAGGTCCCCCAAAAAGTAAACGAAATTCTGAATAAATTAATATCTGATATAAAAAATGAAATTAATGAAAGTGAAAAATTAAGAACTGAAGCTAAAACATTATTAGATAAAGCTCAAAAGAAATTAGATACTGCTCAAACTGTAAGTGATGAAATTTTAGAACAAGCTAAAAGAGACAGTGATAAAATGGTAATTGAGCTTAATGATAAGTTCCATAAAACTTCTGAAATCAAAAAAAATCTTGCTGAAAATAAAATAAGTCAAATGAAAGAAGCAGCTATTAAAGAAATTAAGGATACTTCAATTAAAATTGCTGTGGATTCTGTTAAAAAAATTATCACTACTTCTGTTGATAAGTCTAAACTTGATGCGCTATTCCAAAAAAATTTAGATGAAACTAAAGAAGAGTTAAAAAAAATTAACTCATAATAACCTTACAATTCTTTAAAAAAACTATAAATTATAACAATGAATTCTGTTGTAATAGGCTCTGGGTTTGGAGGCATAGCTGCTGCACTTCGTCTAAAAGCTAAAGGCCACAATGTTACTTTAATTGAAAAACATCCTGACCTTGGAGGGAGAGCAAGGGTATTTAAAAGAAATGGATTTACCTATGATGGTGGCCCAACAGTTATTACAGCACCATACCTAATAAATGAATTATTTGAATTATTTGAAAAAGATCCAAAAAATTATATTAAATTATCTCCACTCAAGGTTTGGTATCAATTTGTTTTTGAGGATAATTCTAAATTTAACTATTCAGGTAATGAAAACGAGATGAAAAGTCAAATTGCAGAAATGAGTAAAGATGATGTTATAGGTTATGAAAAATTAGTTAACTTTACGAAAAAAATTTTTGACAAAGGGTTTACAGAACTAGCCGATGTTCCATTTGATAAACCTTTAGTCATGATGCAACAACTACCAGCTCTATTGAAGCTTAAAAGTTATAAGTCAGTTTATTCATTGGTTTCATCTTATATAAAAAATGAAAAATTAAGAAGAATGTTAAGTATGCATCCACTTTTAGTTGGAGGAAATCCTTTTACTACAACCTCTATCTATGGACTTATCTTATATTTAGAAAAAAAATGGGGCATCCATTATTCAATGGGTGGAACAGGAAATATTATAAAGGGTTTTGAAAAGTTGATGAACGAAGTTGGCATAGAAATAATTAAAGGTCATGAAGTTAGAAAAATTATTTCTAATGGTAATAAAATAACTGGTATTCAATTAGATAATCAAACTCATATTGAAACTAATAATGTTATTTGTAACGCAGATCCGCCTGCTGTTTATGAAAAAATGTTAAATGGAAATTCAAATAATTCACTTATGTTTAAGTGGAAAAAAAATAGAATGGAATATTCCATGGGTTTATTTGTTTATTATTTCGGTACAAAAAAAAAGTATGAAAATATAGAACACCATACTATTAAGTTTGGAAATAAATACAAAGAACATCTTGATGACATATTTAATAATAAAAAATTAAATAATGATATTAGTTACTATCTTCATAGACCATCTGCTACTGATAAATCTATGGCTCCAGAAGGGCAAGATTGTTTTTATGTTCTAGTTCCAGTTCCAAATAATCAATCAAAAATTGATTGGTCTATTGAAGGAGAGAAAATGAAAGATTTGGTAATTGATAAAATGGAAGAGGATTTAATGCCAAATCTAAGAAAAAATATTATTGAAGATTTTTATTTAACGCCTGATTACTTTGAAAAAGATTTAAATACAAAATACGGTTCTGGTTTTTCAATCCAGCCAAAATTTTCTCAATCAGCTTATTTTAGATTTCATAATAAGTCTGAGATATATGATGGACTTTATTTTGTAGGAGCAGGTACTCATCCAGGAGCTGGGGTACCTGGGGTACTTTCTTCAGCAAAAGTATTAGATAAAATTTTATAATGTCTAATAAAAGTTACTTATCTGTTTATGCCAAATCGTTCAGTTGGGCTGGTTTTTTTTTACCCAAAAAAACGTTAGAAAAATGTTCTGCTTTGTATGATTTTTGTAGAGTCGCAGACAACATTGCAGATGATAATGAAAATATAGAAAATAAAGAAAAAAAATTTAATCATTTTGAAAATAATTTTAATCAAAAAAACTTTGATGATCCTATTATCAAAAATATGTGGGATCTTATTGAAGAATTCAATATATCCTTGAAAATTGTTCAAGATTTACTGATAGGAATAAAATCAGACATTAAAGATAAAGTAAAATTAGATACAAAGAAAGATCTGTTGGTTTACTCGTACAGAGTAGCTGGAACTGTTGGATTAATGATGGCAAAAATTTTAAAAGTTAACAAAAAAAGTTCACTCAAGTCAGCAATCGATCTAGGAATTGCGATGCAACTTACTAATATATCGAGAGATGTAATTGAAGATTCTGAAAATAATCGTTTTTACATAAATGAAAGCTTTGAAGAAATTTTGTCAACTATCAATCTTGCTGATACTTTTTATGAAAATTCATTTTATTCAATTAAGGATATACCTATTAGTTTCCGTTTTTCTATTCTGGTAGCTAGAAGAGTTTATAGAAAAATAGGACATAAGATAAAAAATAAAAAAAATTTAGAAAATTATCTAAATTCAGGAAAGATATATGTATCGAATGTTGAAAAAGTCTTCGAGACTTTTCTATCAATTTTTGACTTAATTAGACTATCGTTCAGTCATAAATTAGATGATGAAATACAACATGATCATAATTTGATAAATCAGGAAATAAATTTAAATGAAAGAATTTGATTATATTATTGTTGGTGGTGGTTGTGCAGGATTATCACTTGCGTATGAACTTGAGATCAATGAAAAATTAAAAAATAAAACTTTAGCTATTATTGAGCCAAGAGCAGAATATAAAAAAGACAAAACCTGGTCTTTTTGGAAAGTGGCAGCGCATAATTTTGATGATTGTGTTAAAAAAAATTGGAAAAATTTTTCTATTAATATACCAAAAAAAACTAATCATTTAGAATGTAACATTTATCCATACCAAAGTATTGATAGTGGGCTGTTCTATGAAAAAATTAACAGTAAATTAAAAGAAAATAATAATATTTCTTTCTTTAAAGATATAAGCGAAATTAGTTCAAAAAATTCTTTTGTTTTTAATAGTGTTCCATCAATTAAAAAGGATCATCGTAATCTTTGGCAGCATTTTTGTGGTGTAGAAGTTGAAACTAAAAACGATTTCTTTGATGATGAAATTTTTAATCTTATGGATTTTGATTGTGATCAAAGAGAAAGTGTGCATTTTTTTTACACTCTACCCTATTCAAAGACTAAGGCTTTAATTGAAACTACATGGTTATCAAAAATGAATGATGACTCTCAAAAAGACTATGACACACAAATTAAAGATTATATTGAAAATTACTTAAATTTAAAAAATTACAAAATAATTTATAAAGAAGAAGGTGCAATACCTCTTTTTTACCCAATAAATGAAAAAGTTAAAAACAAAATAAATATTGGAACTGCTGGAGGCATGACGAGATTAAGTACGGGTTACACTTTTCTAAATATTCAAGAACACAGTAGATATATAAGAGAGAATATTGAGAATATTACTCATGCTAAAAAATATAAAATTGGTAATAAGTATCAATTTTTAGATGAGATATTTCTTAGAGTTCTTGAAAAACACCCAGAAAAAATGCCTGAAATTTTTTTTAAAATGTTTAAGGCCTCTCCAAAGGCTGTTATAAAATTTTTGTCTAATAAAAGTAACTTTTTTGAGGATTTATCTATTATTTTTAGAATGCCAAAATTAACTTTTATTAAGGCTTTATTTTATTAATTTAATAAAAAAATGAAAAACCAATTAAAAAAAATAAATTTTAATCATTCTTTCATTTTTTTTTTATTTTGTAATATTTTTTCTTTAACAATTTTAAAATTTGAGAGTTTAATATTTTCACCATTATTCTGTTTACTTTTAATTTTAAGTATTGGGGTTTCTCATGGTTCACTTGATCATATAAAAGGAAAAAAACTTCTGAAAATTTTTGAAATAAAAAATATGTATATTTTTTATTTGCTATATATTTTTATTGCTTCAACTGTAATAGTCTTATGGACAATCATGCCATCAATTTCATTAACAATCTTTCTAATAGTTGCTTCATTTCACTTTGGCAAAGAAGATACTCAGTTTTTAATAGTTGAAAATTCATATTATAACCAATTATTATTTTTCTTGAAAGGTTTGCTCGTAATTTTAGCGCCTATGTTTTTTCATTTTGAAGAAACAATATCTATATTCAAATTATTACTTATTGATAACGAGTCTTTTTATAGAACTTTAGATTTTATTGAAATGAATAACCTTATACTTTTTGGTATTATTTTAAGCACATTATCCAGTTTTTTATTATTTACCAAAGAATTTGAATTAAAAAAGTTTACTATTTTTTTAGATTATTTTTCAATTTTAATTATAAATTATTATTTTTCACCTCTGATGGCATTTACAATTTATTTTTGTTTTTTACATTCTACTAGACACGGTATTACTTTGATGCATGAGTTGGATGAGAATGATTTAAAGAATGGGTTTAAAATTTTCATAAAAAAAGCTCTGCCCTTAACCATTCTTACTGCTACCTTTTGTTTACTTGGGCTTTATTTATTAAATAATTCATACAACTTCGATAGTTCAATTCTAAAAGTTATATTTATAGGTTTGGCGTCTTTAACCTTTCCACATATATTGCTTGAGTATTTAATAGAAAAAAATGAAAAATAAAGAATTGAAAATATTATTGTCAGCTCCTAGAGGCTTTTGTGCTGGTGTAGAAAGAGCTATAGAGATTGTTGAAAAATCAATTCAGAAATATGGTGCTCCAGTATATGTTCGTCATGAAATAGTGCACAATAAATATGTTGTAGATGATTTAAAAAATAAAGGAGCTATCTTTGTTGAAGAACTAGAAGAGATAGAAGATAAAACTAGACCAGTTATTTTTTCAGCTCATGGTGTTCCAAAAAAAATTCCAGAGGACGCTAAAAACTACAATATGACTTATGTTGATGCTACATGCCCATTGGTGTCAAAAGTACACAGAGAAGCTGAAAATCTAAATAAAGCTGGATATCATTTAATTTTAATAGGACATCAAAATCACCCTGAAGTAATTGGTACTATGGGGCAGTTGCCCAAAGGATCAATTGATCTTATTCAAAATGAAGATGAAGCCAAAAAATATAAAATTCAAAATAACAAAAAAATTTCTTATGTTACTCAAACAACATTATCAGTAGATGATACAAAAGATATAATCCAAATATTAAAAGATAGATTTCCAAATATAAAAGAACCTTTGAAAGAGGATATTTGTTATGCAACTACAAACAGACAAATGGCAGTTAAAAATATTGCAAAAAAATGTGACTTATTTTTTGTGATTGGCAGTAGAAATTCATCTAATTCAGTTAGATTAGTAGAGGTAGCAAAAAAATCTGGCTGCTCTAATTCAATATTAATTCATTCAAAAAGTGAAATCCCATTTGATTTAATCAAAAACGCAAATACGATTGGTGTTTCTTCTGGAGCTTCTGCTCCTGAGATTCTAGTTGATAATTTTATAAATGAGCTAAAAAATAGATTTACAGTCAGTATAGATGAGGTAGAAATTATTAAGGAAAACGTTGTTTTCAAAGCTCCAAAAAAATTAAATTAAAATGGCTGTTTATACAAAAATAAATAAAAAAGATATTTCTTATATCAATAAAAAATTTGAAATTGATAAAATTATTAGTTTTAAAGGTATTAAACAAGGGATTGAAAATACTAACTATTTATTAAGATCAAAAAATAAAAAATTTATACTTACAATCTTTGAAAAAAGAGTCTCTCAAAATGAAATACCTTTTTTTATGAAGTTAATGGATCAATTAAATAATTCAAAAATAAATTGCCCAAAACCTCAAAAAAATAAAAACGGAAAATATCTAGTCAGAATAAGAAAAAAGTCCGCTTGTATTGTTTCTTTTTTAGAGGGGAAAGATAAAAAGTTACTTAGTTTAAAAAATTGTCACGAAATAGGTAAAACAATTGCTGGAATGCATTTATCAACAAAAAAAATAAATCTTTCCAGAAAAAACTCTATGGGTATCAAATATCTAAATCCATTACTTAACAGTATTAAATTTAAATCAAAAAAATTTACTAATATAGAAAAATTTTTAAAGATAAATTTTAAAGATATAAAAATGAAATGGCCAAAAAAATTACCTAATGGGATAATTCATGGAGATTTATTTATAGATAATATTTTTTTTAAAAAAGATAAATTATCAGGAATAATTGATTTTTACTTTGCTGCAAATGACTATTTTATGTATGAAATTGCTATTTGTGTTAATGCACTATGTTTTGACAAAAAAGCATCTAAATTTTTCTTAAATAAAAAAAAGGTAAAAAATTTAATTAAAGGGTATGAAAGTGTAAAAAAAGTTTCAATTAAAGAAAAAAAATCATTAAATATTTTATGTCGAGGTGCAGCGATGAGATATTTTCTAACTAGACTTTTTGACTATTCAAATACACCTAAATCAGCGCTCATTAAAATAAAGGATCCAAGAGAATATTATCAAAAACTCTTAATACACAATAATTTAAGGACTTATAAAGATTATTTAAAATAATGATTAAGATTTATACTGACGGTTCATGCATTGGAAATCCAGGTAAAGGTGGTTGGGCAGCAATTATATTAGATGATGGAAAAAAAACTGAAATAAAAGGAAGCGAAAAAGATACCACAAATAATCAAATGGAATTATTAGCACCTATACAAGCTCTTAAAAAAATTCCAAAAGGCAGCAAAGTTGAAATTTTTACAGACTCTAAATATGTAAAGTCTGGAATAACAGAATGGATACATAATTGGAAAAAAAATGGATGGAAAACTGCAAACAAAAAAGAGGTCAGTAATAAAGAACTTTGGTTAGAATTAGATCTACTAAATAATGAATTTGAAGTAAGTTGGAATTGGGTAAAAGCACATTCAACTGACAAATTAAATAATGAAGTAGATTTACTTGCTAGAAATGCCGCAAACTTATAATTGGGGCACCTGGCAACAGAACTGCCCTGCCTATATTAAATTATTTAATAAATTTTCTGCTGAGGTTAAGCCACATTCCTTAGTTTCTTTTTCAACATGAATATTAATAACTGTGAAGTTTTCAACAACCATTAAATAACGATTTGATCTAATTCCCATTCCTTTTGCATTCCGATCAACTTCTGCACCAATTGCTTTTGTGAACAACAAATATGGATCAGATAACATTTTTATGCTATTTCCAGTATTATTGATTTCTCCCCAACCATTCATTACATAGGGGTCATTTACAGATAAACAAAATATATTTTCTATTCCTTTGGCTTTAATTTTATCTGCATTTGTAACAAAACCTGGTAAGTGAAGTTTTGAACAAGTTGATGTAAATGCCCCTGGCAAACCAAACAAAACATTTTTACCATCACCTATGATTTCTCTTAATTTACTTTTTTGCGGTTCTCCATCAACAAGTTGAAAAATATCTGTATCAGGTATTCGGTCTTTTATTTTTAGTTTCATATTGAATTCATTACATATTCCTTAACTTTTTCAATATCATTTGAAAGAAGTTCAAATTTTTCTTTTCTGTCATTAACATATTTAAGACTATCTGGTAAATTTTCAGTTTTTGAGATTGCATCTTCTATTGCTTTTGGAAATTTACAAGGGTGCGCAGTTGATAATACAATACAATCTTTTTCTAATCCTAATTTTCTCACAGCACCAATACCCACAGCAGTATGTGGATCAACTACCATCTGATGCTCATTATTAATTGTCTTTATCATTTCTACAGTCTCGTTTTCATCAAGCATCTCAGATATAAAATTCTTTTTAATTTTATCTAAATCAATTTTATCAATTTTATAAGTATTATTTCTTATTTCAGCCATTACATCTTTTGTAACTTCGGAGTTACTATCTTTTATGTCATATAGAAGTCTTTCGAAATTACTTGCTATTTGTATATCCATGCTTGGAGTATTTGTTTCCTCCACTCTCTTTTGAGTATAGTCGCCACCTGATATTGCTCTATGAAGTATGTCATTTTTATTTGTAGCCACAATTAGTTTATCAATTGGAAGGCCTAGTTTTTTTGCTAAGTAACCAGCATAAATATCACCAAAGTTACCTGTTGGAACAGAAAAGGATAGGGGTTGGCCATTTCCAACTTTAAAGTAAGCGTAAAAATAATACACCGATTGAGCAATAATTCTTGCCCAATTAATTGAATTTACACCCGACATATTAATTGCTTTAGAAAATTTTTCGTCGTTGAACATTGCTTTTACTAAATTTTGACAATCATCAAAATTACCCTCAACTGCAATATTAAATACGTTACTCTCTTCATGTATTGTCATTAGTCTTCTTTGTACTGGTGAAATTTTATTATTTGGATGCAATACAAAAACATTTAAATTGCTTTTTCCTTTTAAAGCATCTATCGCAGCTGCTCCAGTGTCACCTGAAGTTGCTACTATTATATTAATTTTTTTTTGATCCCGTCCTAAATGATATTGATAAAAGTTACCTATTAGTTGCATAGCGATATCTTTAAAAGCAAGTGTTGGACCGTGAAATAGTTCTAAAACTTTTAGATCTCCTAGATCAGAGATTTTTACAACATCATTAGATCTGAAATTTGAGTACGATTTTGATATCATCGAGATTAGGTCATCTTTAGACATAAAATTTCCTATAAACGGATAAATTATTTCTGCAGCTAAATCGTTGTAACTGAGGTTTTTAAGATTATTTAATTCCTCTTTTTTGAGTTGTTTAATTGATTTTGGAACAAAAAGACCTCCATCATCTGCCAAACCTTTAAGGAAAACATCTTTGAAACTAAAGTTTTTTTTATTATTTCTTGTACTAATATAATTCATTTAATAATTTTTTTTTCTAAAATATAAATATAACAAAAGGATTGAAATCGCTAATGAAAACCAAGTAAGTGCATATTTTTGATGATTATTAGAAATATTAGCAGTAATCTTTTTTGGTTTAGGAACTTTATAATTTCCATTTAAATAAATTATATATTTAGAAAATTCTTTCCCTGTAAATTTTAGTATGTCCTCTCTATTTAAACTAAACCAATAATTTTCCTCTAAATCATTATCAGGTTTAAAAATATTTTTTCTTCCTTGTAATTTTAAAGTTCCAATTATATCATTTTCATCAAATATATTAATTTCTTGAGAGTTTTTTTTTTCAAAAGGTATCCAGCCTCTATTAATCAAATAATTAGTATCATTAATTAAAATTGGATTTATAACTTCAAAGCCTGGTGTTCCAGTATCGTTTAGATTGTATAAATAAATTTGTTTCTCTAAATCTATTGACCCTGATGTTTTAATTTTAAGATAATTTTCTACGTTAGAATTTGTTAGTTCAACGGGTGGATTTTTTAAAGAATCTTCAATTTCTAATATTAAATTGTTCTTCCAATTTAAACGTACAATTTGCCATGAGCCTAGAGCAACAAAAACTAAAATAAAAAAAATTATAAATACTGAAAATAAAAACTTATGTTTCAAGGAATATAAATTAACTTCCCCAAATATAGATTGCAGCAAACAAAAATAACCACACTACGTCAACAAAATGCCAATACCAAGCTGCGGCTTCAAATCCAAAATGGTGATCTTTATTAAAATGACCTCTCTTACCTCTAAACAAACATACGGCTAAAAATATAGTTCCAACAAGCACGTGGAAACCATGAAATCCTGTTGCCATGTAGAATACTGATCCATAAATATGATCTGAAAAAGAAAATGACGCATGTTGATACTCATATATTTGTAAAAGAGTAAAACAAAACCCTAAAATAACAGTTAACCATAATCCTTGGATAAAACTTTTTCTATCATCTTCTAGAAGAGCATGGTGAGACCAAGTAACTGTCGTTCCTGATAATAACAAAATTAATGTATTAATTAATGGAATATCCCAAGGGTCAAAAGTTTCAATATCCTTTGGTGGCCAAACATTTCCAACAAATTCATTTGGAAATAAACTTACATCAAAATATGCCCAAAACCATGCAACAAAGAACATCACTTCAGATGCAATAAACAATGTCATTCCATATCTATGGTGAATTTGAACTACAGGAGTGTGATGACCTTGGTGTTCAGCTTCAATAACAACATCTCTAAACCACATGTAGGCACCATAAATTAAAAGAGCAAAACCAAGATACATTCCCCACGAAACATCTGTATGAAGATAATAAACAGATCCTAATGCCAATACTAAGCATGAAAATGAAACATAAATAGGCCAAGGACTTGGGTCTACTAAATGATAATCATGTTTTTTTTCGGCTGACATTTTTTGAATTATGATCGTTTATAGTAATCTGTCGAGAAAAAAGTATACGACATAGTTACGTCTTGTAAATTTTTTGTTGTTGGATCGTTTACCATTTCAGGATCTAAATAAAAAGTCATTATGTAGGTTGCTTTTTCTCCAGCTTTTAATTCTTGTTTCTCAAAACAAAAACAGCCTAATTTACTATAATACTTTCCAAAACTAGACGGTGAAACGTTAAAGGTTGCTACTCCAGCGGTTGGTTCATTACCATAATTTTCTACTTCAAATTCTATTTTGTTGACCTGACCAACTTTCACATCAATAACATTTGACTTAGCTTTAAAATCCCAAGGTAAATTATTAACATTGGTATCAAATCTTACACTTACAATTTTATTTAATACAATTTTAGGAGCATTATTAGAAACTTGGGTAGTTCCACCAAATCCTGTTACTCTACAAAACAAGTCATACAATGGTACTGCTGCATAAGACAATCCCAACATTAAAACAAAAATTCCTGCTAATATTAAAGGTGTTAAGTTTTTTTTTTGTATCATATCGCTCTATCAAATACACCAGTGTTGTATAATGTAAAAAAGAAAAGAAAAATCATAAAAGCAATAATACCTATAGCTGTTAAAACATTCTTCCTTTTCGTTTTTTTATCTGGAGTTATCATATAATCTTATCTATCAGAAAAAGAACAAAAACCAAAAATAAATATAGAATAGAATATCCAAATATTGCTTTTGCTTTTTTTGAATTAAATTTATTTTTCTTATAATTATAAAGTTCATAACATAAAAAATTATAATAAAGAGTTAATAATATTGAGGGTATTAAGAATGCTAATCCCACAAAGTCTATAAAATAAGGAAAAATAATTACTGGGAGCATTAACAAAGAATAAATAAAAATATTAATTTTTGTACTTTCTACCCCATTTGTCAGTGGAAGCATTGGTATATTGGCTTTTTTATAATCATCAGATTTATATAAACTTAAGGCCCAAAAATGAGATGGAGTCCAAAAAAAGATTATCAAGAAAAAAGTTAATGGTTCAATTGACAAAGAGCCTGTTGCAATAGTCCATCCTATAACTGGTGGGAAAGCCCCAGCTGCTCCACCTATTACAATATTTTGAGGTGTTCTTCTTTTTAACCAAATTGTATAAACAAAAACATAAAATAAAATTGTTAAAAGTAATATTGCCGCTGAGATTCTGTTTGTAAAATAATCCAGGGCTACAACAGAAATTATAGATAAAGTAACACCTAAAATAAGCGCCTGGTTTCTATTAACCTTGCCAGTCGGTATTGGTCTTAGACAGGTTCTTGACATTAAAGCATCTAGGTCCGACTCATACCACATGTTCAATGCCCCAGCTGCTCCTGCGCCTAAGGAAACTAATAAAATACCAATTATTGCATCTTTAGTTGAAACAAGACTTGGTGATGTTAATAAACCAACAGCACAAGTAAAAATTACCAATGACATTACTCTTGGCTTCATTAGCTTAAATAATTCAGAAAAATTAAATAAATCTTCCTGACTTAAATTTCTTTTATTAGCCTTTGAATTATTCATTAATTTTTTTAGCTATACTATTAGCTGTGTGATTTTTGTACTTCCTGATCATCCTCAAATTTTGGCAATTCATCAAATGTATGAAAATTTGGTGGAGATGGTACAGTCCATTCTAAAGTGGTGGCTCCTACTCCCCACGGGTTTTGAGCAGCTGCTTTTTTCTTTGCAAATGAATAAATTAGATTTACAAAAAATACTGCCAAACCTGCTACTGCAACATACGATCCTACTGAAGATATATAATTCCATCCAGCAAAAGCGTCAGGATAATCAGCATACCTTCTGGGCATTCCGGCTAATCCTAGGAAATGTTGAGGAAAGAAAATCAAATTCACTCCTACAAATGTTAACCAAAAATGTAAATGTCCCAACCATTCAGAGTATTCATAGCCAGACATTTTTGAAAACCAATAATAAAAACCTGCAAATATTGCAAAAACTGCACCTAAAGATAAAACATAATGAAAATGTGCTACCACATAATAAGTATCATGCATTGCAGTGTCTACCCCTGCATTTGCCAATACTACACCTGTTACTCCTCCAACAGTAAACATAAATATAAATCCAAGTGCCCACATCATAGGTGTCTTAAATGATATCGATCCACCCCACATAGTTGCAATCCATGAAAAAATCTTAATACCTGTTGGAACAGCTATAATCATAGTTGCAGCAAGAAAATAAGCTTTTGTATCAGTGCTTAAACCAACAGTATACATGTGGTGAGCCCATACGACAAATCCTACAATTCCAATTGCTACCATTGCATATGCCATACCTAAATAACCAAAAACTGGTTTTCTAGAAAATGTTGAAACGATATGGCTAATCATTCCAAAGCCTGGAAGAATTAAAATATAAACTTCTGGATGACCAAAAAACCAAAATAAATGTTGGAATAAAACTGGGTCACCTCCTGTTTGAGCTTCAAAAAATGCGGTTCCAAAATTTCTATCAGTTAATAACATAGTAATTGCTCCAGCTAGTACTGGTAAAGATAACAATAATAAAAAAGCTGTTACTAAAATTGACCAAGCAAACAGAGGCATTTTATGTAATGTCATGCCTGGTGTTCTCATATTTAAAATCGTAGTGATAAAATTCACAGCACCTAGGATTGAAGAAGCTCCTGCTAAGTGCAAACTTAAAATTGCTAAATCCATTGCTGGACCTGGTTGACCTGCTTTTGATGACAATGGAGGATAAATAGTCCATCCACCACCCACACCCGTTTGACCTGGAGGTCCATCAACAAAAATTGATAAAATTAATAGTGTTAACGAAACTGGTAACAACCAAAAAGAAATATTGTTCATTCTTGGAAATGCCATATCCGGGGCACCAATCATAATTGGAACAAACCAATTACCAAAGCCACCTATCATTGCTGGCATCACCATAAAGAAAATCATGATTAAACCATGACCAGTTACTAACACATTGTATAAATGATAATTTCCACCTAAGATTCCATCACCAGGATGCATCAATTCCATTCTCATCAAAACTGAAAATGCCGTTCCAATTACCCCTGCAACAATTGCAAAGATTAAATACATTGTACCTATATCTTTGTGATTAGTTGAATAAGCCCAACGTTTCCAACCTGTTGGTGTGTGATGATCGTCATGTGATGCTGTTTGTGTATACATATTTATTTACTCGCTATTTTTAATTTATCATTTCCAATTTCTTCTTTTGCAAATTTTACTCGTGCTTCTGATAACCATTCTTGGTATTCTTCATCACTTACTACCTTAACAGTAATTGGCATAAAAGCATGTTTAATTCCACATAGTTCAGAACACTGGCCATAGTAAGTTCCTTCTTTTTCTGCTTTAAACCATGTCTCATTTATTCTACCAGGGACTGCATCTCTTTTAACACCAAATGCTGGTAATGCCCATGCGTGTAGAACATCATTAGCTGTGATTAAAACTTTTACAACTTTATTTACTGGAACAACAACTTCATTATCTACTGAAAGTAGTCTAGGTTGGTTTGATTTCAGATCTTTTTCTTCAATCATATATGAGTCAAATATTATATTTTCATCAGGATATTCGTATCCCCAATACCACTGATATCCAACAGCTTTAATAGTTAAATCAGCTTTTGGAATTGTATCTTGTTTATATAAAATCTTAAATGATGGAACTGCCATTACTATTAAAATTAAACATGGAATTAAAGTCCATAGAATTTCTACAGTTACGTTGTGAGTTCTTTTTGAAGGGTTTGGATTTGCTGAAGCTCTAAATCTTACACATGCATATAACATCAAAAATAAAACAAAAACACTAATTGCAATTATAATTGGAAGTAAAAGATTGTTATGAAAATTGACAATATCTCTCATTCCATCTGATGCAGGATTTTGAAAACCTAATTGCCAGTCTTTAGGTTGATCAGCAAATGTATTTCCTGAAATAAAAATGCTCGAAATTATTAATAAAATTTTTTTCATTTATCTAGCTATATAAAGCTCTTTTATAAAAATTACACTTTAGTTTTCGCGACAATTTATCAATTAATCACATAATTTATGATCGAAATTGCAGATATGACCGCTGTTTCTGACCTTAAAATGTTTTCGTTAATTTTTATTGGCTGAACGCTTTTAAATGAAAGAATCTTCTGTCTTTCAGGTTCTGAAAAATCACCCTCTGGACCTGTAATAATGCAAACCGGTTTATCTGTAAGCTTAGATTTATCGATTTTTTTGTTATTCGAATTTAAATCTGTAAAGATTAAATCTATTGAGGTAGTTTTAAGGAAATTATTTAAGTTTTGAGACTCTTCAACTATTGGTACATTAATACGGTTTGATTGTTCACTTGCTTCAATTACAATTTTTTCTAAACGATCTTTATTTATCTTTCTAACCACTGTCCGGTCAAAAATAATTGGTAAAAATCTTGTAACACCTAACTCTGTTGCTTTTTGAATCATAAAGTTTTGAAAATTTAATTTAATAGGAGAAAAAGCTAACCATAATTCTTTAAAATTTTCTTTTTGTCTCAATTGTTTAGTTGTTTTAAATTCAACAATATTTTTTGATATTCCTAAAACTTTTGCTTCCCATTCTCCATCTTTATTAAATAAAGAAAAAACCTCATTTTCTTTTATTCTCATCACTTTAGTTAAATAATGAGATTGAGACTTATCCAATTTGTCAATCATGTCAGCAGATAATGTTGCTGAAAAAAATAATCTAATAATGCTCATTTATGTTAAGTTAGTTTATGAAAAATATTAAAGCAATAATTTTTGATGCCTACGGGACATTGTTTGATGTCAATTCAGCTGCTGAGAAATGTAAAGATAAAATTGGAGATAAGTGGGAAGGTTTTGCAAATTATTGGAGAACTACTCAATTAGAATATACTTGGCTAAGAAGTTTAATGAAAAGACATAAAGATTTTTGGCAAATTACAGAAGACAGTTTAGATAAATCAATGAAAGCTTTTAATATTGATCCCTCAATGAAAAATGAATTATTAAATTTGTATAAAATTCTCTCCCCCTTTAAAGAAGTTCCAGAAACTCTTAAAAAATTAAAAGAAAAAAATTTAAAATTAGCTATACTTTCAAATGGGACTCCTTCTCTCTTAAATGAGTTGGTTAAGAGCAATGACTTAGAAGGTCTATTTGATGATTTATTTTCTATTGAGAAAGTAGGAATTTATAAACCAGACTCAAAAGTCTATGACTTACCTATTGAAAAATATAAAATTGAAAAAAATGAAGTTGCTTTCTTGAGTGCAAATACATGGGATGTCTCAGGTGGAGGAAATTATGGCTTTAACTCGATTTGGGTAAATAGGAATGATGGTATTTTTGACAATTTGGATTATAAGTCTCAATATGAAATTAAAAATTTAAGTGAATTAATAAAATTAATTTAAGGGGGAACATGGTTAAAGGACAAAGAGCGGGAGAAGGAGCAATTGCAGTAGACGTTGAACAAGGGAAGTCTTATTATTGGTGCAGTTGTGGTGAGAGCTCTAAACAACCTTTCTGTGATGGCTCACACAAAGGAACTGAATTTAATCCTGTGGTATATAAAGCTGAATTAACAAAAAAAATGTTTTTTTGTGCTTGTAAACAGACTAACAATCAACCACTTTGTGACGGTTCACACAACAAAAAGTAACATTGAAAACTCAGATTTAACAATTATTCTAATAAAAATGATAATTGAAGTAGATAAAATTATAAACCCAATTCCAGCATCTGATGGAGCAGGAGTTAAGTTAAAAAGAAGTATTGGTGTTGAACCCAATTATTTTGATCCTTTTTTAATGTTAGACGAATTTGGTTCTGAAAATAGTGAAGATTATATTGCCGGCTTCCCCCCTCATCCACATAGAGGTATTGAAACAGTTACTTATATGCTTGCAGGTAACTTTGAACATAAAGACAGTACTGGGGGCGAAGGAAGAATGACTGCTGGTGATGTGCAGTGGATGAAAACTGGAAGCGGAATAATTCACTCTGAAATGCCTGCGATGAAAGAAGGTAAACTTCACGGATTTCAATTATGGATAAATATGCCAGCTAAATTAAAAATGAGTAAACCAGAATATATTTATATTGATTCAGATAAAATGAGTGTTCATAAAGATGATGATAAGCAGGTAAAAGTTATCGCTGGTAAATTTGAAAAAGCTGAAGGTCCTGTTAAAGGACATAATGTTGATCCCACTTATTTTGATGTTGAGTTGAAAAAGGAAAAAGAGTTTAATTACTATCTACCCTCTACTCATAATACCTTTATCTACTTAATTAATGGTGAAATAAAAATTGGTGAAAAAAAACACAATAAAGTAAAAGATAGTACTTTAATTTTACTGTCTAAAGGTGAAGCTTTAAAAGTTACAGCAGAATCTAGTGCAAAATTCTTAGTTGTTTCAGGAAAACCTATTAATGAGGAAATTGCTAGGGGTGGTCCATTTGTAATGAATACCAAAGCTGAAATCTTGCAAGCTGTTCGAGATTACCATAATGGTACCTTTGTAAAATAAATAATGAAATCAATAAAAATAGAAAAATTTGGTGGACCTGAAGTTCTTAAAATTCAAGATATAGAGGTTGGAAAACCTGGTCCAAAAGAAGTTTTAATAAGAAATAATTCTATTGGATTAAACTTTATTGATATCTATCATCGAACTGGACTTTACCCTATTCCACTTCCTAGTGGTATTGGTCTTGAGGCTTGTGGACAAATTGAAGAAGTTGGTTCAGGAGTAAGTTTATTTAAAGTTGGTGATAGGGTCACACATGCATCAATGCCTATTGGTGCCTACTCAGAAAAACAAATTATGCCTGAAGAAAAATTAGTTTCTGTACCTGATGGTATTTCAGATGAAGTAGCATCATGCATTACTTTAAAAGGAATTACTGCAGAATACTTATTGCACAGAGCCTATCCTTTAAAAAAAGGTGATAAAGTTTTATACCATGCAGCAGCGGGTGCTTTAGGTCAAATTTTATGTCCATGGGCTAATGCTTTAGGTGCTAAAGTTATTGGAACTGTTGGATCAAAAGCAAAAGAGGAAGTTGCAAAAAAAAATGGTTGTCATTATGTAATTAATTATTCAGAAAAAGATTTTGTTGAAGAAATCGAAAAAATTGTTGGAAAAAATGGTATTGATGTTGTCTACGACGGTGTTGGCATTAAAACGTTCAAAGGTTCAATCGAGACGTTAAAGATAAGAGGAATGATGGTAGCTTTTGGAAATGCTTCTGGTTATGTAGATACATTAGATATAAAAAAAGATATCAACGCTAAAGGTTTATTTTTTACTCGTCCGTCTATTGCGCATTACACTGTGAAAAGAGAAGAGCTTGTCGAGTCAGCAAAAAAAGTTTTTGATGCTATTTTATCTGAAAAATTTAATGTTGAAATTTCAAGAAAATATTCTCTTAAAGATGCTGCACAAGCTCATAAAGATCTAGAGGCCAGATTATTGACTGGACCTGCTGTAATAATTCCTTAATCAAGATTAACATCCATATCTGACATATGTAGCTTAAGAGCATTTGTAGAAATATGGATTTCTCGAATAAAAAAAATTATTGAAATAATCATGGACAAACAACAAGAGCCAAAAATTACTCTTGCCATAAAAATTTCAGCTAAGTAGAGAGCAAATACTGTAAGCATATTAAATAAAAAGCCAAAAGCTGCAAATAAGATTGTCCATCTTAAAAGAGTGATTCTTGTACTTAAATTGATAAATTGTTTTTTCCATTCTGCTGGAATATGTTTTTCATAAACATGTTCATCGTGAAGCTGCCTAATTAAGATACTTAGCGAGTGAAATCGATTACTATAAACGCCCATCAATAAAGGAATGGCTGGAAACATTAACGCAGTAACTGTGTAATCTATATTCATACGAATCAATTTGAT
Organism: Pelagibacteraceae bacterium AG-345-O09; assembly: GCA_003281725.1. Classification (GTDB taxonomy): domain Bacteria; phylum Pseudomonadota; class Alphaproteobacteria; order Pelagibacterales; family Pelagibacteraceae; genus Pelagibacter. The sequence goes on from QCBC01000002.1 coordinate 75,605, forward strand.
TATCAATCCTGCCTTTGTTATTTACAAGTAAAATTTATGAACCAATTAAACTTATTTGTTGAGCTCACAAGGCTTAAAAAGCCAATAGGTTACATGTTGCTTTTTTGGCCATGTGCGTGGGGTTTAACCCTAGTTTATAATTTTTCTGAAAGTTTAGATAAATATTTTCTTTATTTAATTCTTTTTTTTCTAGGAGCTGTCTTAATGAGATCTGCGGGGTGTATAATTAATGACATTTTAGATAGAAAATTTGATAAAAAAGTTTCTAGAACAAAAGATAGACCTATTACATCAGGAAAAATTTCTATTTATTTAGGAATTTTTTATGCCATCACTTTATGTTTTTTTGCTTTTATAATTTTAATAAATTTTAATTATTTTACAATTATAATGGCATTAGGTTCAATGCCTTTAGCTTTTACCTATCCGTTAATGAAAAGATATACTTATTGGCCACAATTATTCTTAGGTATCACATTTAATTATGGATTAATATTAGGCTGGACATCAATTTCTGGTCAACTAGATATGATACCAATAATTTTTTATTTTGGAGCCATATTTTGGACACTAGGTTACGACACTATCTATGGGTACCAAGATATAAAAGATGATGAAATTATAGGGTTAAAATCAACTTCAATCAAATTCAAAGGAACTGCAAAATTATTTTTAATTATATGCTACTTAATATTAATTTTTTCACTTCTCATTGGAGGATATCTGATGGATTTTAATTTATTTTATTTCATATTCTTAATCATCCCAATTGTTCAATTATTTCTATATCAAATAAAGATCTTTAATTCCAAAGATCCTGATGTCTGTTTAAAAATTTTTAAAAGTAATAATTATTTTGGGTTTATAATTTTTATTAATATTATTATTGGTAAAATACTATGATGGATAAAAAAATTACTCTTAAAAGACTTTATAAGGAATATACTAAAAAATATATTAAAAAAATTTTTATTGCAGTTCTCTTTTCTATATTGGTTGCTGCTAGCACATCTTCTATTGCTTGGCTTTTAGATCCAGCTATTGATAAAATATTCATCCAAAAAGATCAAACTTTGTTGATGATAATTCCATTATTAATTATTATTGCTTTTACTACTAAGGGAGTTTCTCTTTATCTTGCAAAAATTACAATGATTAATGTTGGTGAAGAAATAAAAAAAAAACTTCAATTTGATATGTTAAACACATTAATTGGAGCTGATACTCAAGCAATTGATGAAAAACATTCAGGTAAATTTATCTCTAATCTTACATACGATGTAATACATATTACAAACTTGCTTAGTAATGGAATACTAAACCTTTTTAAAGATAGTTTAACTTTAATTGGATTGCTTACAGTAATGTTTCTCCAAAACTGGAAACTTTCTTTAATTGCAATAATTCTAATACCAGTGGCCAGCGCCGCAGCAAGAACTTTAGGTAAAAGAATGGGAAAAGTAACAACGGAGGCTCAAGAAAAATCAAGTTTTTTAACAAAGTTTTTAGTTGAATTATTTAAAAATCACAAATTAACTAAAATTTTTCAAAAAGAAAAATATGAATCAAACAGAGCGAATAATTATTTAAACCAGCTAAAAGAAAAAAATAAAAAAATTGGACACGTTATAGTAAGGATTTCTCCTTTGATGGAAATATTGACGGGAATCATGATAGCGATTTTAATATTTTATTCTGGAAAGCTTATTGCTAGTGATGAGCTAAGTGTTAATAATTTTTTTTCGTTTCTTGCTGCAATGATGTTGGCCTATCAACCAGTAAGATCGCTATCCACATTAAATGTAATTCTTAATCAAGGACTATCAGCAGCATCAAGAATTTTATCTGTAGTAGATACTGAAAAACGTATAAAAAATATCGAACATGCCAAAGAAATTAATATTAAGGAAGCTGAGATAAATTTTAAAAATATAATTTTTAGCTATAATAAATCAGATGGGGAAGTTTTAAAGAGTATTAATTTAAATTTTGAAGGAGGAAAAATGACTTCTTTAGTAGGTCATAGTGGATCTGGTAAGTCAACTATTCTGAATTTAATACCAAGATTTTATGATACTGCAAAAGGAGATATTACAATTGATAGTCAATCAATATATAATTGTACAATTGAGTCTTTGAGAAAAAATATTTCCTTAGTTAGCCAAGAAACAACTTTATTTGACGATACTATTAAAAATAACATTAGATATGCAAACTTAGATGCCACTGATGACGAAATCTACGAGGCTGCTAAATTATCTCACTCTGATGAATTCATTAATAAACTTCCAAATAAATATGAAACTTTAATTGGTGAAAATGGGGTAAGACTGTCTGGTGGAGAAAAACAAAGAATCTCTATTGCTAGAGCAATGCTTAAAAAAAGTTCAATTATTCTATTGGATGAGGCTACTTCATCTTTGGACTCTGATACTGAAACAAAGATTCAAGATGCTCTTAAAATTTTAACGAATAATAAAACTACAATTGTAATTGCTCATAGACTTTCAACTATTCTCAACTCAAGCAATATTTACGTAATTGACTCAGGAAAAATTATAGATAACGGCAAACATAATGAATTATTATCTAAATCTAAAATTTATAAAAATTTTTATGACAAACAAATTCAAAGGTAATGATATTTTTTATTTATCAATTATTTATTTCTATAATCTTATTATTTTCACCAATTATTGTAATTTTTAGAATACTTAAAAAAAAGGAAGATAAATTAAGAGTAAAAGAAAAATTTTGTTTTCCATCAAAAATACGAAATAAGGGAAAACTTATTTGGTTTCATGGTTCAAGTGTGGGTGAGATAGTTAGTGCAATACCTTTAATTAGAAAATATGAAAAAAATAGAAATATTGAAAAAATTTTAGTTACATCAAGTACATTAAGTTCATCTAAAATATTAAAAAATATAAATTTTAAAAAAATGACTCATCAATTTTATCCGATAGATCACTTTTTTTTTTCTGATAAATTTTTGAATTATTGGCAGCCAAGCGTTGCAATCTTTCTAGAGTCTGAAATTTGGCCATGTATGTTTAGATCGATAAAAAAAAATAAAATTCCACTTATTTTATTAAACGCAAGAATTACACAAAAAACTTTTAATCATTGGTGCAAAATTAAAAGTTTTTCAAACTCAATATTTAATCTTATTGACATAGCCTATCCACAAAATTATGAAACTGAAAATTTTTTAAAAAGACTTGATGTAAAAAAAATTAAGACTATTGGTAATCTAAAATTTGTAGAAAATAATCAATACAAATATAACAAAGTTGATAAATATTTATTTTCACAATTTAAAAATTATGAAACGTTTATTGCTGCAAGCACTCATGACAAAGAAGAATTATTCGCAGCAAAAGTTCATAAGATTTTAAAAAAGAAGAAAAAAAACTTAATTACAATTATAATTCCAAGACATGTAAATAGAGTAAATCAAATAATTAATGAAATAAAATTATTAAATCTTAAAGTCATAACTCACAGTTCAAGAAATAAAAAACTAAAGGATATAGATATTTATATTGTTGATACTTTTGGCGAGTCTAAAAAATTTTATAAAATATCAACTTCGGTGTTTTTAGGTGGAACTATAGTTAATAAAGGTGGACAAAACCCTTTGGAGCCTGCACGTTTTGGTGCAAAAATACTTCATGGACCAAATGTAGATAACTTCAGGGAAGTTTATAAATATTTAGATAATTTAAAAATATCTAAAAAAGTAAAAACCCCTTTAGAATGTTCCAATTTAATAGTTTTTAAAAAAAATATGAAAAATGTGAGAAAAATGAAATATCTTGGACAAAAAATTCTTAAAAAAACTTTAAATGAGCTTGATAAAACAATAAGTAATGAAATTAAATAAACCCAAATTTTGGGATTATAAAAAACCAAATATTATATCTTATATATTTTGGCCTATTTCACTTATAATACAAATTATTCACTTTTTAAAATCCATCATCCAGCATAAAAAAGAATATTCATCAATCAAAACAATTTGCATTGGTAATATTTACTTGGGAGGAACTGGTAAAACTTCACTTAGTCTTAAAATTAAAAAAATTTTAGAAGAAAAAAAAATTAAAACATGTTTTATTAAAAAATATTACCCAAATCAAACTGACGAGCAAAAAATTTTAGAGGAAAATGGCAAGCTTTTTACAGCCAGTAATAGACAAATTGCAATAAATGAAGCTATAAAACAAAATTATCAAATAGCGATTTTTGATGATGGTCTGCAGGATTTTTCCATAAATTATGATTTAAGTTTTGTTTGTTTTAATAACATCAACTGGGTTGGAAATGGATTTACTATTCCAGCTGGCCCCCTTAGAGAAAATCTTTATAATTTAAAAAAATATAAAAATTTATTTTTAAATGGAAATAATGAAAATTTAGAAAATATTAAAGAATATATCTTAAAAATTAATCCAACTATAAATATTTATGAAGGAAGATATGTAGCATTAAATATTAATGAATTTGATAAAAAAGATAAATATTTAGCTTTTTCAGGAATAGGTAATCATAAAACGTTTATATCAATGCTTAAAACTAACAAATTTGATATTTTTAAAGAATTAGAATTTCCTGATCATTATACTTATTCTAATGATGACATAGAAAAAATTATTTCATTTTCAAAAAAAAATAATTGTAAGATAATTACAACAGAAAAGGATTATAATAGACTAGGTCAAAATTTAGATAATGATATAAAATTTATTAAGTCTGAATTAAAAATAGTTAATGAAAAAGATTTCTTGGATAATTTATTAAAACTTTATGAATAAAATAAAATATTTTTTTCAGTTTTTGATTGTAATTTTTGTGTTTTTTATTTTTAGACTTGTAGGTGTAAAAATTTCTTCATTTATTGGGGGCAAAATATTTCAGTTTATTGGACCTTTCTTTAGATCTAAAAAAATAATACATCTTAATATCAAAAGAGCATTTCCAAATTTAGAGCAAAAAGAAATAAATAAAATCACTTCTAATATGTGGAACAATTATGGCAGGGTATTTGCAGAGTATGTGTTCATAAAAAAATTTAGAAATAATCAATTAAATAATAATATAATTATTGAAGGTAAAGAAATTCTTAATGATCTTAAAGAAAAGAATATAAAAGCAATTTTTATTTCAGGGCACTTTAGTAATTTTGAATTAATGGCGATGCAAATAGAAAAAATTGGAATTAAAATTGCAACAATTTATAGACCATTGAATAATATTTTTTTAAATTTTATTATGGAAAATATTAGAACAAAACATATTTGTAAAAAACAAATTAAAAAAGGAATTGGAGGATTAAAGGATTTATTAAAGCTTAATAACGAAGGTTACTCCACAGCTCTTATGATTGACCAAAGGGTATCACAAGGTTCAAAGTTAGATTTTTTTAATGAAAAAGCCTTTACTACTACAATTCCTGCCCAGCTGATAAAAAAATTTAACTTACCTGTTGTACCAATTTTTATTGAACGATTCGATGGAATAAAGTTTAAAATGAAAGTGAAGAAGCCAATATATTTTCCAGATAATAACTCTATAGATGAAATTACTGTTAGGTTAAATAAGATACTTGAAAGGATGATATTAGATAGTCCAAATTATTGGATTTGGTCCCATAATAGATGGAAATAATTTAATTTTTTTCTAATTCCTCTTTTTTTTTTGCTGCCTCAACATATGAATAGTAAGGTTCCTGGAGATCTACATTCCAATAATTTAAATTTTCAAGACTTATCTTTTTACTTGAGACAGCACATATCACATAATCACCTTGCTCAATAATTTTAAAATTATTAGGTAAATATTTTATTTTTGCTAATTTTTTAGTCATTTATAGTTTATATATTTATACATGAAAGTTGGGATTATAGGAAGTGGTGGAAGAGAGCACGCTATTTGTCATTCTTTAAATAAATCAAAAAAAGTTAATAAAATATATTGCTTTCCTGGAAATGCAGGTACCTCATTGATTGCTGAAAATATAGACTTAGAATTAGATAATTTTAAAAAGTTAAAAGATTTTATTATAGAGAAAAAGATTAATCTTGTTATTGTTGGGCCAGAGCAACCATTGGTAGATGGTATAACAGACTATTTAGAGAAATTTAAGATAAAAGTTTTTGGTCCTAATAAAATAGTTTCACAATTAGAAGGTTCTAAAATTTTTACAAAAAATATTTGTAAAAAATATAATATACCTACTGCTAATTTTGGAGTGTTTAAAAATCAGACTGACTCAAATAAATTTTTAGACAAATCAAAATTCCCTCTTGTGATAAAAGCAGATAATTTAGCTTCTGGTAAGGGTGTTTATATATGTGAAAATAAAGAACAATCATACGAAGCAATAAAAGAAATATTTAATGGTAAATTTGGTGAAGCAAAAAATGTTCTTATTGAAGAATTTTTGAAAGGTGAAGAAATGAGTTTTTTTATAATAAGTGATGGTACAACTTATCAGAATTTTGGAACAGCTCAAGATCATAAGAGAGTCATGGAGGGAGATAAAGGAAAGAATACTGGTGGCATGGGTGCATATTCCCCATCAAGATTGATTAATAAAGAGTTAGAAAAAAAAATTTTAGCTAAAATTATAAATCCAACTTTAAAAGCTATTAAAGATCTTGGAACAGTCTATAAAGGTTTTTTATATGCTGGACTTATGATAGTAAATAATGAGCCCTTTTTAATTGAATATAACGTTCGAATGGGAGATCCAGAGTGTCAAACTTTACTTCCAAAACTGGATACTGACTTATTTGATATTTTAAATTCATGTTGTGATAATGAATTAAGTAAAATTGAAATTAGATGGAATAATAAAAAAAGCTTATGTATTGTAATGTGTTCAAAAGGTTATCCAGATACCTACAAAAAAAACATTGAAATTAAAAATATAGATTTTATAGATCTTCAGCCAAATGATTATTTATTTCATGCAGGTACTGTATTAAAAAATAATTCAGTTTTATCAAATGGAGGTAGAGTAATTAATTTTGTCTCACAATCTGATAATTTTTCAGATGCTAGAAATAATATTTACAGGCTAATAAATAATCTAAATTGGCCAGGTGGATTTTATAGAAAAGATATTGGATACAAAGTTATTGATGAATGAGAATTATAGGTGGAAATTTTAAGGGTAAAAAAATTTTAGACCCACAAGATAAGAAAACGAGACCTTTGAAAGATTTAACTAAAGAGTCAATTTTTAACGTATTAATTCATTCAAATAAATTTTCGATAAATATTGAAAAGTCAATAATTTTGGACTTATTTTCTGGTGTTGGATCTTTTGGTCTAGAGTGTTTATCTAGGGGTGCTAAATATGTGACTTTTGTAGAAAATTATAGTGGTGTTTTGCCAATATTAAAAAAAAATTTATCAAATCTTGAAACAAACGAAAATTACCAAGTTATAGATGAAAATATATTAAAAAAAATTGATCTTAAAAAAATAATAAATAAATGTGATATTATTTTTATAGATCCTCCATACAGAGAAAAAAAATTACCCATCATTATTGATCAAATTTCTAAAGATAAAATTCTGAGTAATGACGGAATTATTATAATACATAGGCATAAAAAAGAAGAAGATAAGTTTACAAAAAAATTAAAAATTGTGGTTGAAAAAAAATATGGAATATCTAAAATTTTATTTTGTAAGTTAGACTAAAATACTTCTAGTTTCTTTTTTTATTGTCTCCACAGCTGGCTGATCATAAGGATTAATTTTTAGAGCTTTGCTTAATAAAATTGTTTCTAATATAAAAAAACAAAACAATTCTCCCAAGGTTTTTTCATCTCTTTTTTTTATTTCAAAACTTCTAAAAGGTATATTTTTTTTTTTAAAAATATTTTCAGTAGCTTTTTTCTGAGCAAAAGCAATATTACTTATACTTTTATTTTTTATAAAATTATATGGACTTAAAATATCCTTATTAATTATTTTCGTAGAATTTTTTTCATCAACATAGAAGAAAGTAAAAAAATTTTTTTTAAAACCATCTAAATAAAGTTGCATTACACTATGATTATCCTTTGGCATACTTGATACAATTGGTAACAACCCCTTATTTTTTTTACCCAAGCTTTCAGCAATTAATTGCTGATACCAATTAAATAAATTTTCTGATTGTTTATCATAATTAATAATTACCGAATTAAATTTTTCTTTTTTAATGAAATAAAGAGTGGAGCTAACATTAGAAATTAAAGCATTTAAATATCTTCTATTTTTTATAAGATTGTTAAATTGTCTAAATTTTTTTGAGTCAAGGCCCATTAACTCTGCAGGTAACATTCCTACTTCTGATAAAACAGAATACCTACCACCAATATAATTATTGTGATGAATAATATCTGCTTTTAGCTTTTGACCCAATAAATAAAGGTAATTTTTTTTATTTTCAGTTATAAATATATTTTTGTCTTTTTTTTTTACAAGAATATTTGAATTAACTATTGTTTCAATTGTATTGCCAGATTTTGAAACAATCAAATTTAAAATTTTTTTATTATTTTCTTTTTTTAATCTAGGATTCAAATTATTGATAAAAAAAAGATTCTTTTTTATTTTATATTTTAAAAAATCATAAATTGCTTCAGTGCCTAATGAGGAACCACCCATTCCTATCACTCTAATATTCTTAAAACTTTTATATTTTTTAAGTTCCTTTTTTTTAAAAAAATCTTGATAATTTCTTTTTAAAGATTGAGCTATAGAATTATTTTCTGCTATAAATTTTTCTAATTTTTTCTTAATTTTAAGTGATTTTTTTTGTATTTTAAAATTTTTAAAAAAAATTCCAGATGTTATCATTAATTATTTTTGATTTTTTCTAAGATTGAATTTTCAAAATTAGTATTTTGATTTGAACTATTTTGAGACTTAGAAGTTTCATTTTTTGAGCCAGTGATTAAAGATTTAATGTCTGAATTTTCGTCGTTTTTTTGTTCTTGATTATTATTTCCAGGAATAGGTAATTCATAAAATTCAGGAGGCATTACTAATGGGGATTTTTTTTTCACTAAAAACTCATCTGTACTTTTTTTTTTGTTTGAAACAAAGCCCTCCTTGATAGTTCCACAAGAATTAAGTGTTATCATCAAGATCAAAAATATTAATAATTTAGTAACTTGTTCCATTCTATTTTTCTTTTTTGTTATTAATTAATTCTAAAGAAATCAAAAATAATACTCCTAAGGAAATGAATATATCTGATACATTGAAAATAAACCAATGAAAATTTCCAATATGAAAGTCTATAAAGTCAGGTACAGCTTTAAAAAATATTCGATCATAAAGGTTTCCTAATGCACCACCTAATACCATTAATAATGAGTATTTTTTAAAACCTCTATTTTTTAAAATCATAAAAAAAATTATAATAATCAAAACAATAATTAAAATTGTCAATAAATTATAAAGATGGTCTTTATCGAATGAAAGTAGACCAAAAGCAATTCCCTCGTTCCAAACTAAATTTATATTTAGAAATTTTGACTGAAATAAATCATAAGATAAATTTTTTTCACTTTGTGAAATTACATAAAATTTTGATATTCTATCTAAAGAAAAAATTATGATTACTGTAAATAAATTGATTATAAGTCTCTTATTTAAATAATCTGACATTTAGGGTGTCTCTCGCATGGATCAAGTCTTATCTTCCAACAAACAGAGCATTTTTTTCCTGGTGATTTTTTTGTTACAACCTTTACATCTGCTTGATCATCAAAATAAATCTCTACTTTAGAAGTGATACACAGCTCAGCTAAATCTATTCCATTAACAATTTTTTCAAATTTGTTATTTAGTTTTATTTGAAGCTCAGCCTCAAGACTTGAGCCTATTTCTTTACTAGCTCTTTTTTCTTCAATGCTAATATTACAAATATCTCTTATTTTAATCAATTCATCCCATTTTCTCTCAATTTTTTCATTTTCAAATTTTTTTGGGAAATCTAAGAAATTTTCTAAATGAATGCTTTTATTTTTTTTAGAAATTAATTGATAAATTTCCTCTGTAGTAAATGAAAGTATAGGAGCAAACCATTTTAATAATGAATTTAAAATTATATTTAATAATATCAATGTAGATTTTCTTTTTTCAGAATCTTTAGGGTCACAATATAAAACATCTTTCCTAATATCAAAATAGAATGCTGACAAATCTACAGTACAAAAGTTTAACAATTCCTTATAAAGATTATGAAAATCATAATCTTTAAAATACTTATTAAACTTAATATTTAATGAATAAATTTTGTGAAGCATAAATTGCTCTAATTCTGGTAATTGTTTATTATCAATATTATCCATTTTAATTTCCTCAAAATTGTCGTTTAAATTTCCAAGCAAATATCTAAAGGTATTTCTAATTTTTCTATAGGACTCGGAATGTTGATCTAATATTGAATAATCTATTCTTAGATCCTCAGCATAATTAGATGAAGCAACCCAAATTCTTAATATATCTGCTCCATACTTTTTTAAAATATCTTCTGGTGCAATTACATTACCTAAAGATTTTGACATTTTTAGACCTTTTCCATCAACAACAAAACCATGAGAAAGAATAGATTCAAATGGTGCTTTACCCCTTGTTCCACACGATTGTAATAATGAAGAATGAAACCATCCTCTATGTTGATCAGATCCTTCTAAATACATTGATGCAGGCCACTTTAAATCTTTTCTTTTTTCTAAAACAAAAGAATGTGTTGAACCACTATCAAACCACACCTCTACAATATCGCTTAGCTTTTCAAAATCTTCTGCTTTATATTTTTTTCCTAAAAATTTTTGAGAATCATCAGAAAACCAACAGTCAGAACCCTCTTTTTCATAAATTTTAGCTATTGTATCAAAAACATCATCGTCTACTAATATCTCTTTAGTTTTTTTGTTTACAAATATAGGTAATGGAACCCCCCAAACCCTTTGTCTTGATACACACCAATCTGGTCTAGTTTCAATCATCGATTTTAATCTCTCTTTACCATTGCTTGGGTAAAAAATTGTCTCATCAATTGCTTTCAAAGCTTTTTTTCTAAGTTTGTGACTCTCCATTGAAATAAACCATTGTGGAGTTGCCCTATGAACCAAAGGTGCTTTAGATCTCCATGAGTGGGGATAGGAGTGAATCAATTCACCATTTTTTAATAGTTTTTTTTGTTCTTTTAACTTCTCTATTACAATGGGATTTGCTTTAAAAATATGAATACCTTCAAATAAAGAAACATTTTTTGTGTATTTTCCATCTCCATCGACTGTTTCAATTGCTTTAATCCCATTATTAATACAAAGATTAAAATCATCTGGTCCATGGCTTGGCGCACAATGCACAATTCCAGTACCTTGTTCGGTTGTTACAAAGCGTGCCTCTAGCATAGGTATATCATAATCATAGCCCAAATCTAAAAAAGGGTGGTTACAAATTGTATTTTTAAAATCTTTACCTTTAAAACTTTTTAAATTTTTATATTTTTGAATTTCACAATCCTTGATAACTGTCTCTAATAATGATTTGGCAATAACAATTTTTTTATCTTTAAATTCACCATTATCGATAATCTGAATTAATAAATAATCTAAACTCTCATTATAAGCTAAAGCTTTATTTGCGGGTATTGTCCAAGGAGTAGTGGTCCAAATAACAATATTACTATTTTCAAGCTCTTTAATATTTGATGACTTAACTGGAAAATTTACATAAATGGTATCAGATTTATGATCTTGATACTCTACCTCAGCGTCTGCTAAAGCAGTTTTTTCTACTGTAGACCATAACACGGGTTTAAATCCCCTATATAAGCTTCCTTCTTTTAAAAACTTTCCAAGTTCCCTAACAATTTGTGCTTCAGCATCATAGCTCATCGTAGAATAATAATTTTCCCAATCTCCAACAACGCCAAGTCTTTTAAATTGTTCTTTATGAACCCCTATCCACTTTTCAGCAAATGATCTACATTCTTTTCTAAATTCAACGATAGGAACTTCGTTCTTATTTTTTTTATTTTTTTTGTATTGTTCTTCAATTTTCCACTCAATTGGTAATCCATGACAATCCCATCCAGGAACATAAACTGAGTCTTTACCATCCATTTGATGAAATTTAACAATTATATCTTTTAAAATTTTATTAAGAGCTGTTCCCATGTGAATATTTCCATTTGCATATGGGGGACCATCATGAAGAACAAATTTTTTAGCACCTTTTCTTGAATTCCTTAGCTCCTTATAAAGATCAATTTTTTTCCATAATTCTAAAATTTCAGGCTCTCTGGTGGGCAGATTAGCCTTCATGGAAAAAGTTGTTTTTGGAAGATTTATTTTTTCTTTGCTCATTTTATTTTTTTTGCTTTTGATAAGTCTACTTTAATTTGTTTTTTTAATTGTTCCACATTTTTGAATTTTTTCTCTTTTCTGATAAATTTAAAGAATTCAACAGTTAAGTACTTATTATATAAATTTCCAGAGAAATTAAATAAATGGACTTCTAATAAGATTTTTGTTCCATTGAATGTTGGTCTGTAACCTAAATTAGCTATACCTTTAATGAGTTTAGAGTTTTTTTTGACTTTAGCTTTTACTGCATAAACTCCTGGGCAAGCTAAAATATAATCCTTAATATCAATGTTCGCAGTTGGAAAACCTATTTTTTTTCCTAGTTGCCTCCCCTTTTGAACTTTACCCTCTATCGACCATTTTCTATTTAAAAGTTTGTTGGCTTTATCTAGTTTACCTTTTTGTAAATAATTTCTAATAAGAGATGAGGAGATTACTTTTTTTTTTATTAATAAAGGTTTTGGATTAACTATCTTATAATGAAATTTATTTTCAAATTTAATTAATTGATAAACATCTCCTTCTCTATTGTTACCAAACCTAAAATTGTTACTAACGAATATAAATTTTGCATTTAATTTTTTTACTAATATTTTTTTAATAAAGTGAGTTGATTTTGTTTTTGAAAAAGCTTTGTTAAACTTTTTTGTAATCACAAAATCAACATTAAATTTATTCAAAAGTCTCATTTTTTGTTTTTTACTAGAAATCCTAAAATTTTTAATATCTTTTTTAAAATACATCTTTGGCATTGGTTCAAAAGTCATAACTCCAATTTTATGAGAAAATTTTTTTTTATATTTCTTTGCTAAATTAAATAACTTTCGATGACCCAAATGAAGTCCATCAAAATTGCCAATTAAGATTATTGAACCTTTGTGATGAGATTTGATATTAAAATTATTATAAAAATTAATTTTTTTTACCATCTTAATTCTGATTGAATATAGTTACATATAGTTTCATAAGACTTCGAAGTTTCATCTATTCCTTTTTCTTTAATTTCATTTCTATGGACTCCATTTGAAATTATAAGAGAATCAAAATTTAAAAGATTTGCCCCTTTAATATCAGTGTTTAAATTATCACCTATTGATAATACCTTCTTATTTTTATTATTAATGGCTTGATGATAAACTTCTGGGTAAGGTTTGCCAAAGTATACAACCTCACCACCCATTTTTTCAAAAACCATTGCCACAGATCCAGCACATAGCTCTCTCACATTGCCTCTATCTACAATTAAATCAGGGTTTGTGCAGATCATCTTTTTTTTCAAATTATTTTCAAATAATTTTTTATAGTATTTAAGATCTTTATCATAATCATCAAATAAACCTGTACATAAAAAATATTCACTATTTTTTATATTATCCGATTTCATTTTTTTAAAATCATTAAATAAATCAAAATCTCTAGGTGGACCAATATGAAAGAAAAACTTGTCTATTAAATTTTTTTTTAAATAATTTAAGGCTGCTTGTCCTGATGAAAAAACATGTTCCCTAACTTCTCTTTCCATGCCTAACTTTTCTAAAAAGGATTTTACAGTACTATTGGGTCTTGGTGCATTTGTGAGCAAGACATAGTCTTTGTTTTTTTTATTAATTTCATCTAAGACCTTTATAGCTTCGCCATGAAGATTAATTCCATTATGAACTACGCCCCACAAATCTATATAAAACAACTGATAATTGTCAGCAATAGAGCTTAACCCCTCTTTGTCTAAATTTTTAGCCATTAAAATAATCTATAAACCATAAAATCCTTAATTTCCTATATTTTTTAACTAACTTATTTTGAACTATATCTTGAAATAGTAATGCCAATCTCTATATGAAGTCCATATTATAAAGGAGAATTTATGAAATTTAGACCGTTACACGATAGAGTTTTAATAGAAGTTTTAGACAGTAGTGAAAAAACTGCAGGAGGAATAATCATACCAGACACTGCGCAGGAAAAACCCCAAGAAGGAAAAGTTGTTGCTATTGGTGGTGGTACAAAAACTGAAGATGGAAAAAAAATTCCAATGGATGTAAAGGTTGGTGATAAAGTTTTATTTGGCAAATGGTCAGGAACTGAAGTCAAAATTGATGGTAAAGAATATAGCATAATGAAAGAGTCTGACATTATGGGTATTTCAAGTAAATAAATTAATTTAAAGGAGAAAATAAAATGGCAAAAATCGTAAAGTTTGACGCTGAAGCAAGAGCAGCAATGATAAGAGGTGTAAATATCTTAGCTGACACAGTTAAGGTTACCTTGGGTCCTAAAGGTAGGAATGTAGTTATGGATAAATCTTATGGAGCTCCAAGGATAACTAAAGATGGAGTGTCTGTTGCTAAAGAAATTGATCTTGAAGATAAATTTGAAAACATGGGTGCTCAAATGGTAAAGGAAGTTGCTAGCAAAACTAATGACGAAGCTGGCGATGGAACAACCACAGCAACTATTTTAGCCCAAGCAATTGTAAGAGAAGGAGTAAAATATGTGACTGCAGGTATGAATCCGATGGATGTTAAAAGAGGAATTGATGCAGCAGTAGATGTTGTAAAACAAAACCTTGTTTCATCTGCGAAAAAAGTAAAAGATAGTGATGAGATTGCTCAAGTTGGAACTATTTCAGCTAATGGTGATAAAGAAATTGGAACAATGATAGCAAAAGCTATGCAAAAAGTTGGTAACGAGGGTGTTATTACTGTTGAGGAAAACAAAGGAATTGAAACTGAGTTAGATGTAGTTGAAGGTATGCAATTCGATAGAGGATATCTATCTCCATATTTTATTACTAATAGCGACAAGATGACTACAGAACTAGAAAATCCTTTTATTTTATTACATGAAAAAAAATTAACAAACCTACAACCAATGGTTCCACTCTTAGAAGCTGTTGTTCAAGCAGGTAGACCATTAATGATAATTTCTGAGGATGTTGAAGGAGAAGCATTAGCTACATTAGTAGTAAATAAGCTTAGAGGTGGATTAAAAGTTGTTGCAGTTAAAGCTCCAGGTTTTGGAGACAGAAGAAAAGCAATGCTTGAGGATATTGCAATTTTAACAGGTGGCCAGGTTATTTCTGAAGATTTAGGAATTAAACTTGAAAATGTTAAACTTGAAGATCTTGGCTCTTGTAAGAAAGTTAAAGTTGATAAAGATAACAGCACTATAGTAAATGGAAGTGGTAAAAAATCTGATATTGAAGCTAGATGTTCATCTATAAAACAACAAATCGACGAGACTTCATCTGATTATGATAAAGAAAAGCTTCAAGAAAGATTAGCTAAACTAGCTGGTGGTGTTGCTGTAATTAAAGTTGGCGGTGCGACTGAAGTTGAAGTCAAAGAAAGAAAAGACAGAGTTGAGGATGCTTTAAATGCAACAAGAGCAGCTGTTGAAGAGGGTATAGTAACAGGTGGTGGATGTGCATTACTATATGCTGCCCAAGATCTTGAAAAAGTAAAAGCTAAAGGTGAAGATCAAAAAGCTGGCGTAGATCTTGTAAGAAGAGCTTTAGAAGCTCCTATAAGACAAATTACTAAAAATGCTGGAGTAGATGGTTCAGTAGTTGTCGGTAAATTGTTAGAACAAAATAAAAAATCACACGGTTATGATGCACAAAATGAGGAATATTGTGACATGTTTGCTAAAGGTATTATTGATCCTGTAAAGGTTGTTAGAACTGCTCTACAAGATGCAGCTTCTATTTCTGGATTATTAGTAACTACAGAAGCAATGATAGCTGACAAACCAGATGAAAAAGATGCTGGTGGTGCTCCTGCTATGCCTGGAGGAATGGGCGGCATGGGAGGTATGGGAGGAATGGGTGGCATGGGAATGTAATACGTTTCAATTTAGAGAACACTCTAAATACATACACTAAACAAAATTAGAACCCTCGGAACAAAAGTTTCGGGGGTTTTTTTATATCTTATTTTAGTCCTGTTTCTCAGTTGAATCATCTTCTAAGTATAACCGCTCTAAGTAAAAACCAAACATTTCTTAAGTTTAATATGCTTGTTAATGATCCTATTACATAGGTAAAAGCACATACTCTTAAAATAGATTTACATGATGAATGATATTCAACTGGAATTTTCTTTTCCAATATTGGCATTGCTCTTTTAAAACTAGCATCTAATTCAACATCTAAAGTAATTAGATGAGAAATCATTGTAATTAATATTGATGCAAAAATTATTAATACACAAACTCTTATAAAAGGTAGTGCCCCAGTTGCTAAAATAGCAGGGATACCAGCATAAAGTAATAAACTTGATATTTTATTTAACCATGCTGTTTTTGAAATAATTTTTTGCCTTCTTATAAGAGGTGGATAATTTTCTTTATCCTGAATTGCATGACCTATTTCATGGCACATGACCGTGATACTTGTAATGCTTTTTTTATCTAGTCTATCTGGTTTAACTCTTACAGTTTTTGAGTTTGGATCATAATGATCTCCAATTTTTGTATCTTCAATTTTAACATTTTCTAAATCTTGTTCTTTTAACAAATTCAAACCAAATTCTTTTGCCGTGAAAGGCATATTCGGAAGGACATCATCGTGTTTATTTAATGTATAATTTACCCACAATCCTGGCACGATATAAATCAAAATTCCAAAAAGATAAAAAATCATTAATAATTTTTAATCCTTTGATTTCTTTTATTTATAAATTCAATCATATTTTTTCTGTACAATTTGTATTCTACTATATCATTTGGGATAGGTGAATTTTCAAAATTATTAAATGGTAGAAAATAATTTATTTTAGAGTATTTTTCTTTAACCAAATCTTGAAGAAGAAAAAAATCTACATATCCTTCAAAGTTGTCAAATAATTCAAAAAAAGACCTATATCTATTTAAAGTTTCAGTTAATGGACTATTTTCATTTAGATAAAATCTTTTTATACATTCAAGTGTTAAATCAAATCTATCTTTAATCTTGCCATTTACTCCACGAGAACCATTGATTGTCATTTTATCATCAACTCTATTAGAAGGAAATATTATGTATCCTCCAATAGTACAACCAAGATTATAAAAAGGTTCTATTTCGTTTTTAGGAATTTGTTTAATAATATGTTCTGTTCTTTTCCATCTACTGTAATCATGGGCAAGTGAGTCGCTTGACAAAAAAAACTCTCCCAAATCTGATTTATGATGTAAAATTTTAGGTGTTTTAATATCTAATTTAAAAATTGATCCATTTGGTAAAGATTTACTCCAGAGAAGTTGATGATATTTTCTTAGAGTTTCACTATATGAATCAGGATCTTTTCCTTTAGGTGTATCAGAATAAAAATTAAAATTAATATCTATATCCATAAAACAAAACTTAACCCCACCTTTCAATGAAATCATCTTTTAAGTTGCTTTTAAATTAGAGCGTTTCCTCAATGAAGTTTTCAATGAAGTTCTTCAATAAGTAAGTATTAGCCTACTAGAAATGCGAATGTAAAGCCCTATTCTAAAATGAAATTTAAAGCCCATCTTTTGATGGCCTTTTTTTTTAGGTCTAGTAAAATAAGAAAATGTCAAAAAGATATAGTGGTAAATCCTTTAAAGACTCTAGTGTCAACAAAAAACCAAAATTAAGTTTAAAAGAAAAAAGAAAGCTCAAAAGAGAAAAAACAAAAAAAACAAATTAAAAAACCATATTTTTCCTCAAATTTTAATATTTATTAACCTTTTTTAAAGTTTCCAAAAAAAAAAATTAATGTATAAGAGCCACAAATTATGAGTAACGATATAAGAAACATCACTATCATTGCACACGTTGACCACGGTAAAACAACTTTAATTGATAATCTAATGAAACAAAGTGGTTCATTTAGAGAAAATGAAGTTGTTGATGAAAGATTAATGGACTCCGGAGAACTAGAAAAAGAAAGAGGAATTACTATTCTGGCAAAACCTGCTTCAATAAATTGGAAAAATTCAAGAATAAATATTATTGATACTCCTGGTCACCGAGATTTTGCTGCAGAAGTTGAGAGGGTTTTAAGTATGGCTGATGGTGCCTTATTATTAATTGACTCAGCTGAAGGTGTTATGCCCCAAACAAAATTTGTATTGTCAAAAGCTTTAAAGCAAGGATTAAAACCTATTGTTGTGATAAACAAACTTGATAAAGCAGATCAAAGAGCTAATGAAGTATTAGATGAAACATTTGATTTATTTGTAAGTTTAGATGCAAATGAAGAACAATTAGATTTTCCAGTTCTGTATGCAAGTGGAAGATCTGGATGGGCTGATAAAGAAGAAGAAGGTCCAAGAGAAAATTTAAATCCTCTTTTAGATCAAATAATTGAACATGTTAAACCAGCAGAATTAGATAAATCTAAGCCCTTTGCAATGCTATCAACATTGCTTTATGCAGATAGCTTTTTAGGAAGAAGTTTAGTAGGAAGAATTACTCAAGGAACTGCTAAGGCTAACCAATCAATCAAGGCAATTAATCTAAAAGGTGAAAAAGTTGATGAAGGCAGATTAACAAAAATTTTTAGATATGAAGGAACAAAAAAAGTTCCTATAGAAGTTGGAGAAGCAGGAGATATTGTGGTTGTTGCAGGTTTAGAGAAAGCTAGTGTTGCTGATACAATTTGTAATTTAGAGGTTAATGAACCAATTTCAGCTACTCCTATTGATCCTCCAACTATGTCCATTACTATTACAGTTAATACATCTCCTTTAGCTGGCACTGAAGGCAAAAAGCTTACCAGTACTCAAATTAGAGATAGATTGATCATTGAAGCACAGAATAATGTTGGAATTACTTTTTCAGAAAATGATAAAAATGACTCTTTTGTAGTAAGCGGTAGAGGAGAATTAATGTTAGAAATATTACTAACTCAAATGAGAAGAGAAGGCTTTGAAATGACAGTTAGTCCTCCAAAAGTTTTATACAGAAAAGATAAAGATGGAAATAAACTTGAACCAATTGAAGAAATTACTATGGACATTGATGAAGAATATTCATCAAAAATTATTGATTCTATGAATAGAAGAAAAGGGAAGTTAGTAGAATTAAAAGATACTGGTAAAGATAAAAAACGATTAATTTTCCATGCTCCTACAAGAGGTTTAATGGGTTATACAAGTCGATTTCTTACATTAACAAAAGGAAATGGTGTTATTAATAGAATTTTCCATGATTACGGTAAATTTGAAGGAGAAATGGAAGGTAGAAGAAACGGTGCTTTAATTTCAATGGAAAAAGGGAAAGCAGTTGCTTTTGCGATATTTAACTTACAGGCCAGAGGTGAAATGTTTGTAACGCATAATGATCCAGTTTATCCAGGCATGATAGTTGGATTATCACCAAAACCAGGAGATATGATAATTAATGTTATGAAGGGTAAAAAACTTACCAACATGAGAACTCAAGGCACAGATGAAAATGTTGTGCTTACTCCAGTAAGAAAAATGTCAATAGCTGAACAGTTAAGCATGCTAAACACTGATGAAGCTTTAGAGATTACGCCAGAATCATGCAGATTAAGAAAAGCTATTCTTGACCCAAATGAGAGAAAAAGAAGTGAAAAATCAAATTCTGCAGCCTAATTAAATATTTTATCTACTAAATAAAGTCCAAGTGCAACACAAGGGCCAATTCCAAAAGCAAATAATAAAGTTCCAACTCCGACCGTACCGCCCAAATACCACCCGATACCAACAACAGAAATTTCTAAAGTTGCTCTTACAGCTGCTATTGGTAAATTTGAAACTTTTTGTAATCCTATCATTAAACCATCTCTTGGACCTGGTCCAAGATTTGATACTAAATATATACCACCACCAACACCAACCAAAATTACTGATACTATAGCTAGTATTAGTTGATAAATATAATTGGATGGGGTTGGGACAAATATAATACATATATCAATCATTAAAGCAATTATCAAAGCATTAAATATGGTTCCCATTCCAGGCCTCTGACCTAAAGGGATCCATAAAATTAAAACCGCAATACTTACTAAAAGAGTTATTATTCCAATACTTAAATTTACATTTAAGGAGATACCCTGTGCTAAAACACTCCAGGGAGAAGCTCCTGTGAAGGAAACTATTAATAGTCCCTCACCTAAGCCAAATAAAGTAAGACCAAAGCATAAAAAAAAGAATGTTGAAAATTTTGGCTTAAAATTGTATGGCTTCTCTGAACTCCAATGTACTTTTGGTATTTTCTTTATTTTTAAAAACATTTATTTATTAAATTATTTCTATTATTGAAAAAGTCTACTAATGTAATTCTTAAATGAGAAAATTAATAGTTGCTTTGTTTCTTATACTTTACCCCACTATATCCATGGCTCATATGGCTCATTACAATAAATATAACAAACTTGAAATGGAAATATTCAGAAATGGTGAGTTAATTGGATACAATTATTATTTTTTTAATAGAAAGGGAGATCAAACTTTAGTTACTAATCAAATAAAATTCAGTGTAAAACTTTTAGGTGCAGTCATTTTTCAAGTGGAAAGTTATGGAGAAGAAAAATATTTTAAAGATCAATTAATTTCATACAATTCAAAAACTTTACAAAATAATAAAGAAAAATTTGTGAATCTATTATTTAACAACAATACTAAAAAATTTGAAATAAAAGGCTCTTCATTCAATGGTGAAACATCTGTTGATAGTATAGTTGGGAATTGGTGGAACCATAAAATTCTACAGGCAGATAGCCAAATTAGTCCAATTTCAGGAAGTATAAAAAAACAGGTAGTTACTTTTATTGGTAAAAAAAAAATTGATCTTTATGGCAAAACTTATCAAGTAGACCATTTTACATTAAAATCCAAGGATATGAGTATACCTAAAGATAAAAGACTAGATTTTAATATTTGGTACGATCAAAAAAATTCTACTATTTTAAAAGTCTCATATTCGAGAATGGGGGATTGGGAATATCGTCTAAAAAAAATTGAGTAATTAATTAATTATTTTTTTAAATAAATCTTGTGCACTTATCCATCCAGACTCTAATCTAGGTCCAATAAACCAATCAGCACATACTCCTATTTTTTTTTGAGGATCCCAATAACTTCTTATTTTTAATGGTTTAGAATTTGATGAATATTTCCAACCATGATTAATACTATAAATTACTTTAGTTTTTTTAACTTTTGTAAGTTTAAAAAATTTATCAATTAAAATTTTTGAGTTTTTTTTTAAATTTTTTTTATTTTGATCTATATTTTTGTTTGCCCATTTAAAGGTACTTTGAAGTGTCCATAAATCGTATTTTGATTTGAACCTTTTTTTTGTATTTTCATTACCTGCCCAACCTAAGACTGGGTCATCGAAAAGAAAGCTGCTAGGTGATTTTTTATTTTTTTTAATTGCAATCATAACTGTAATATTTGCATCCATTTTTAATTTTCTTTTTATAAATGTGTTATTTATAAATTTTTCTGAAAGTTTTTTAAGTTGTGGAAAAGGGCATGTTAAAATGACCCCTTTATAAGTTCTTATTTTACCATCAGTGAATAGTAAAAACCATAATTTATTTTTGTAATAAATTTTTTTGACTTCGCTTTGATAAAAACATTTAACTTTTTTTAAAAGAAATTTGCAAATGTCATTATTGCCTTTTTTTCCAATTATTTTAATGTGTTTTTTATTTTCTTTTTTTTTAGAATTTAAGAAAATATGATTACCACTCCATTTTTTCAAAACTTTTATTTTGATCAATCTATTTGCAAATTTTTTAAATTCTATTGTCTTAGGGGAAAAATATTGTGTTCCATGATCAAAACCAATCTGACCTTTTATTCTTTTAAATGAAGCTCTACCTCCTGGTCCTCTACCTTTATCATATAAATTAACTTGAAATTTTTTGTTAAGTAAATTTGCAATAGTAGCACCTGAAATGCCAGATCCGATTACGCAGTAATCACTCATTTACCAGCAACAACCATTCCCTCAATCATCATTGTTGGAGAATTAGTTGAGTATTCAAACTCTAAGTCATTTGCTAAAGTTAGATTTTGAAACATGTCCTTAAAATTACCTGCAATCGTTATCTCGTTTATTGGATGTTTGAATTCTCCATTTTCAATTAAAAATCCAGTTGCACCCACAGAGTAGTCACCAGTCACAATATTACTTCCGTGTCCTATTGTTTCTGTTATGTATAAACATTTAGGATTAGAATTTATTAAATCTTTATAGCTAATTTTTCCATTTTCAAAGTAAAGATTGCTAGTCCCTCCACATCTTCCATTAGATTTAAGGTTTAACTTTCTGCCACTATAGGTATCTATTAAATAATTCTTTAATACCCCTTGCTCAACTAATTTTAGTGCATTTGTTCTAACACCTTCTGAGTCAAAACTTCTGGAGCCTTGGCCTTTAAATATATCAGGCTTATCAAAAATATTTACTGTATCTGAAAAAATTTTTTGATTAATTTTATCTTTTAAAAATGAAGTTCCTCTCGAAATAGCTGAAGCAGATATAGCACTTGCAAAAGTACTTAATATTCCTTTAGCAATTCTTTTATCAAAGATAATAGTAATCTTTTCACTGCCTATTTTTTTTGGACCAAGTTTTCTAAGGGTGTGTTCTGCAGCTTTTTTTCCTAGTTCCTCAGCATTCTTTATATCATTTAAGTGACATTTATGTGTATATTCATAGTCTCTCTCCATACTTTTATAATCTTTTGCAACAGCTACACTAGAGGCTACAAAAGATGAAGATTTAAAACCTTTACAAAAACCATCGCTATTTGCTAAAATAAAATTTGATTTATTTTCTACAAAGCTAGATTCTGTATTTACTATTTTTTTATCCCTTGAAGCGGCAGCCTCCAGTCTTGTTAAATATTCAGCCTTACTATCATTCTCTAAATGAGTGGCATCATATAAATTAAAATCTTTAACCTCTTGAGCCAATAGATCCTTATCCGGTAGTGAGTTGAATTCATCCTCTGGAGTATTTTTTGTAGTTTCGATACATTTTTCAATTAATATATTTAAATTATCTTCTAGCAAATTTGATGATGATATTGATGACTTTTTCTTGCCAATAAATGTCGTAATATCTATTCCAAGATTATCAGATCTGTTTGACTCATCTAGCTTTTTATTTCTAAAATTTACTGTTTCAGAAATAGAATTACCAACATTAACACTTGTACCCGTAGCCCCTAATTTTTTTGCTAAATCTAAACAATATAATGCTTTTTTTTCCAGGTATTCCTGATCTTTAACCATTTATAAATTTGTACCACCAACAGTCATTTTATTTATCAAAATTGAAGGCTGGGCTACCCCCACTGGAACTCCTTGCCCTGCCTTACCACAAGTACCAATTCCTGGATCTAACATCATATCATTACCAACCATTGAAACTTCTTTTAAAATTGAAGGACCATCACCTATTAAAGTTGCTCCTTTTATAGGTGAACCAATTTTGCCATTAATAATCTCATAAGCTTCTGTGCAATTAAAAACAAATTTTCCTGAAGTAATATCAACTTGTCCCCCTCCAAAGCTAACTGCAAAAATACCTCTATCTACAGATTTTATCATTTCATCTTGAGTTTGTTTTCCACTTAGCATCATGGTGTTTCTCATTCTTGGTAATACGATATGTCTATAGTTTTCTCGTCTACCACTACCTGTTGACCTAGTCTTCATTAATCTTGCATTTAATCTGTCTTGCATAAAGTTTTTTAAAATTCCATTTTCTATCAGTACAGTTTTTTCTGTTGGTGTGCCTTCATCATCAATTGTAAGACTTCCTCTTCTATTATCTAAAGTTCCATCATCAATTATGGTTACACCATCACTCGCAACTTTTTGTCCCATTAAATTATGAAATGCAGAAGTTTTTTTTCTATTGAAATCACCCTCTAAACCATGACCTATTGCTTCATGAATTAATATCGCAGGCCAACCTGGACCAAGTACAACTTTCATTTCTCCTGCAGGAGCAGGTTTGCTGTCTAAATTCACTGAAGCTATTCTAAAAGCTTCATCACAAACATTTTTCCAATTATCATTTGTCAAATAATCATCGTACGATTGTCTTCCACCAATTCCATAAACACCTGACTCTTTTCTACCATTCTTTTCAAGCATTACTGAAACATTGAATCTTACTAAGGGTCTCACATCGGTCAGGGTTTCACCACCAGACCTAATTATTTCTACAGACTTCTGTTCACCACTAAAATTTGCAGTCACCTGTTGAACATTATTATCTTTTTTTCTTAGGTACTCATTTACTTTATTTAATATCTCTATTTTTGAGTTAAGTGTTTTTTCCTCTATAGGATTAATGTTTGTATAATATTTTTTGTTTGATTTAGGAATAGAATAATCATAATTGCCTTTTGCAGATTTTAATGTTGATTTTAAATTTTCAGAGGATTGTTTTAACGAATTTTTCGATATTTCGTTAGAATGTGAATAAGCAACAATTTCACCTGAAACTGCTCTAAAGCCAAAACCTAAATCAGAATTATAACTAGATTTTTTAATCTTGTTGTCATCTAATAAAATACTTTCGGACTTTGAATTTTCTAAATATAATTCTCCATCATCACATTTTTTTAATGTATCTGAGATAATAGTTTCAGCCTCGTTTCTATTTAAATCAGATTTATCAAAGAAATTAGTCATAAATGGTAATACATAGGTTGTTTGAAATAATTTTCAACTAGAGTATTTTACGCATGTACATAACTTAAGATAGTTAGTAAATAATTGTTAATAATGAAGGTTTATTTTAATAATTCTTGCAAAATTTGTAAGGCTGAAATTGATTTATATAAAAAAGAAAAGATTCAAGAAATTGAATGGATTGATATTACTAATAATGAATTAGCTAAAAAAGAAACATCAAGAAATAGTAGAGAGCTTTTACGTAGACTTCATATTAAAGAAAATGAAAAAGTTATTGAGGGTGCGGAGGCATTTTTAGCATTATGGAAAAAAATGCCAAAATATAAGTTTTTATACAATTTTTTTAAATTACCGATTATCTTTAATTTATTTTCTTTTGGCTATGAAGTTGTTGCTTTTTTTTTATACCTAAAAAATAAGAAACAATTAAAAAATTAATCAAAAAAAAATAATAAGAACTGACTCAATAATGATAATGAAGCTATAAACATTATAAGAACAATCGAATACATCAATAAAACAATTTTGTTTTTTTTTCTTCTTAATCTCACAAAGTCTTTATCATCTAAATCAGAAATATCTCTGTCCCCTACTACAGGATAATCATAACTAAATCTCCACGTGCTATCTCCAAGACGTGAGTCCAAATTATTAAAAAAAGTAATCCAAGCAAGAATATATTGCAAAACTAAGTAAAGAATTATCAAAAAGATTGAACCAAAAAGCATTTTTAGATTGTACCCAATTTAAATAAAAATTTAATTATTATTTTGTGCTCTTTTTCTAGCTATTAACTGCGTTAAAGAGTCAACCATTGTGTCTGAAGCTTTAAAAATATCTATATTTTTAAACTCATGTGATAAATTTTTTTCTGGATTTGTTTTATCTTCAATTACGATTCCTTCATCTGGTGAATTATTTTTGATATAAATTAATAACAACCAATCTTCATCTTCTGACTCATCCCATTTAATAAATATTTCTCCTGTCTCAAATCTTCTATCAATGCATCTAAAAATAGACATATGTCTGGTGATGTGTCTTTTATTAAGTTGAAAAACTAAACTACTAGCGCCTCTATAAAAACTCTCCAAAGCAAATTCTATTTTTTGTCTTGCAATTGTATATTCTTTTTCTTTTTTTAATAAAGTTTCTCTATCTTCATTCCCTTGAAGATTAACACCTAACGCTTCTACTCTTTCTTTAATTTTTTGATCTCTAATAATTCTGTATTTTTCTTTTAATTTATCTATTCTTTCTTGTAATGCAGAATAATCTTCTCTTTTTTCTCTTAATGAAATTTTTTCAAGTTTTTCCAGCTCTTTAACTTCTCTAATTCTAAATTTTTCTATTTGTTTATCTAATCTCAATTGCTGTAAAAACTGTTTTTGTTTTTCAGCTTGTTCAATTCTTAGGAGGGCTTGCTCTTTTCTTAAAAAAACCTTTATATCTTTTGTTCTTTGTTTTTCTAATCTTGCTTCTTCTCTTAAAGCCTGTTCTTTCAATTTTACCTTAAGGACTTCTTCCTTTTTTTTTTCATTTTCTAACCTAATTTTTTCTTTTCTTTCATTCTCAATTTTCTCTATTTTAATTCGTCTTTTTTCATCAATCTTTAAAATTTTATAATCTGAAATTGTCTCTGAAATTTTATCGAAGAAACTCTGGATATATTTCTCTAAATTAAAATTAATCTTAAAATTAAATTGAGGTTTTATAGATAATTGAAATTTAACTAGTTTTAAAGCCAAGCTTTCTTTTTTAACTTTTTTTGTTATGAAATTAGTTTTTTTTTTTAAAGTTTTAGGTTTTAATTTTTTATTTTTTTTTCTCTTTATTTTTGGTACCTTTTTAATCTTTTTTTTGAACTTTTTAGATGACTTGTTTTTATAAACTCTCTTAATAATTTTTTTCTTTTGTTTTAATTTTTTTCGCTTTTTTTTCATTTTAGAGGAAATCAGATTCTATCAATAATTTATTGATAAATATAGTCTCTTGTCATTGGAGTTGAGCTATAATTTTTCGAAAGTTGAAATTGATATACAACTTGATCACCCCACTTGAAAGCCATCTCACATCCAGCAAGATAAAATTCCCACATTCTAAAAAATCTCTCATCAAACATCTTAATAATTTTTTCCTTATTTTTTATGCAATTTTCTTTCCAATGTCTCAAAGTGTGAGAATAATGAAGTCTTAAGACCTCTATATCAGTCACAATCAAGCCTGCTTTTTCTATCGGAGTTGTTACTTCACTTAAGCTAGGAGTATACCCTCCTGGAAAAATATATTTAGTTATCCACGGATGAGGATCTCTTGGTGGATTTACTGAACCTATTGTGTGTATTAAAGATACTCCATCTTCATTCAAAAGTTTTTCTATTTGTTTAAAAAATTTTTTGTAAAACTTTCTTCCTACATGTTCAAACATCCCAACACTCACTATTCTATCAAATTTTTCATTGAGCTCTCTATAATCCATTAGCTTAAACTTTACCTGATTTTCTAAATTTAAATCTTTAGCTTTTTGATTACAGTAATTAAATTGATTTTCAGATAAAGTAATCCCAGTAACCTCACAACTTGAAGCTTTGGCAATATCAAATGCTAATGAACCCCAGCCACAACCTATATCTAAAACTTTTTGATTATCTTTTATATTTAATTTTTTAATTATATGTTGGATCTTATTATTTTGTGCTACTTCTAAAGTATCATTATCATTTTTGAAATATGCACAAGAATACTGTCTTTTAGAATCTAAAAATAAATCATACAAATCATCAGAGATGTCGTAGTGATGAGATACATTCATCTTTGATTTTTTTATAAAATTAAAATTCGTGAGGTACCTATATGAGCCTCTTAGACGGTTAATTAAATAACTAAAAAAATTCAATTTTTCTCTTCCAAAATTCATTAAAGCTAAATCTAAAAAATCACTAAGAGAACCATTTTCAATAATTATTTCTCCATTTGTATAGGCCTCACCAAAATATAAGTCTGGGTGAAATAATAATTTATAATTTAGATCCTTTTTTAAGATTTTTAATTTCATGGGATTATTTCCAGGTTCTCCAATTATATAATCTTTTGAATTAGCATCAGTCAAAATGAACCCTCCTTTTTTAAAAACCTTGTTTAAAAATCTAGCTAATTGCATCTCAAGCTGCTATTTTAGAATTAAGTTTGAAGTCTAAATTATTTAAATTATCTATTAAATCTTTTTCTTCATTCGCATTAAGAAGTCTTAATGGAGGTAAAATATTTTCATAAATTTTATTCTCTTTAGAATAAAAGGTATGTAATCCTGAGATCAGGTTGTGCTTATCAAAATTTTTTCTCACCTCACACAATTTTTGATTATAAGATTGTTCTTTACCAGAAAAAAAATCATCATAAACTTTTCTAGAAAGTTCAGCTGTTGCATTACAAGTTGCAGTTATTATACCTGAACAGCCTAGCTGTAGGCCTTTTAATAGCTTAAGTTCTGAACCAGGAAAAATAGAAAAATTTTCTAATTTTAAACTTTCAAATAGATTATAAGAACTATCTTTAACACCAACTATCTGATCTGGAAATTTTTTTACAAGCTCCTCAACACATTCTATACTAAATTTATACCCACAAAGCTTCTCAAAATTATAAAGAACAATCTTGCACGAAGGGACTGCCTCTATTATTTTTGAGTAAAATTGTATTGCTTCTTTATCACCATAATTGTAATACGCCGGAGGCATAATTAAAAATTTTTTAAAACTTAATGAAATAGCTACTCTCATAAAATTTATTGTTTCAGTCAACGAGTTTAAGCCTGTACCTATTAAATGCTTGTCCTTATATTTACTGACTGAAAGATTATTTAGAAGTTTAATTTTTTCTGAAACAGATATTAGTTGAGCCTGACCCGTACTTCCAAATATTGCTGTTCCATGACAACCCTGATCTATGAGCTTTTCAGCATGTTCTATTGTTTTCTCTATGTTAAGGCTTAAGTCAGAATTAAAAACTGACATTGTAGCTGCAAATATTCCACTTATTTTTGTCATAATAAAAATTTATATAAAAAATATATCTAGTAAAGTTTATAAATACCATATGAAAATATTAGCAGTTCAAAATAGAATGGGAATTGGGGATACTATAATCTTTCTTCCCTTTATTAAGGCTTTATTCAAAAAATATAATTCGCCTATAAGTTTACTTGTGAAAGAAAGTTCAAAGGCTGACCAATATTTACATCAAACAAATTATATTGATAAAATTATAACTTTAGAAAGAGATAAAAATAACAATAAGCATAAAGGCTTTATTGGTAGCTTCAATTTAATTAAAGATTTAAAAAAGGAAAATTTTGAAAAAATTTTTATTTTTAATTCATCTTTAAGATTTAATTTAATTGCTAGATTGTCCGGTATCTCCAAAATTTATCAATATCCATTATTCCAAAAAACTGATCAACATATCATTGATACTCCAAAAAAATTTTTTATAGATAAAATAAATTTAAAAGTTACAGGAGATCCTGAAATTCAAATAGATAATTCGATAATCTTAGACTCAATTAAAAAATTTAACATTAATAAAGATGAAACAAATATACTTTTAGGAATTGGGGGTTCTGGTCCAACTAAAAGAGTTCCATCAAAAATATTTTTATCTGTAATCGAAAAAATATCAAAAAATAAAGATTGTAAATTTTTTCTTGCTACTGGTAAAAATAATGAAGAGCAAATTATATTGAAAGAAATATTAAACTCTAAATTTAAAAATATTTGTTTCCCTTTAGATAATTTTTCAATTAAAGAAACCTTGCCAATTATAAAAAATTGTAATTTATCTATTTGTAACGATAGTAGCTTTAGTCATTTATCAGCTGCCCTAGGTATAAAAACAATTACTTTAATGGTAGATACTCCTGTAGTTTATGGAAACTATAATTCAAGAATGTTTCCAATAATTCCTGACGGAGTCGAAACTGTAAATCACCATACCTATGGAAAAGAAAAAATTAATCCTGAAAAAGTTTACAGGAAAGTTATAGAAATTCTTAATTAAGAAATATCATTTAAAACTATATCTTTTGCCTCATTTACTATTGATGATAGCCTTGAGGTTTCAGGAGAAATATCTGGATGTATTTTTTTTTGTATTTTTATATAAGCTTTATTTACTTCTTCTTTAGTGATTTTTTTACTTATATCTAAATTTAAAATCTTATATGCTTCTGGAATAGATATTGAAGAAGAGTTTCTGGTACCGGGTTGGTTAAACGAAAATCGTCCTGATCTTCTCAAAGTTTGTATCAATCTATAGAGCGATATTAATTGAAAAAGAGATAATCCTTTCAGCTTTAATAATGCAAGACTTGCCAAGGTTAGAGGCAAAGATAACAAAAATTTTCCTCCCATAGCAAATAAAATTGCTAAAACAATTAATCCTAAGACAATTAAGAATCTTATACTTTTAGATATCTTTTTTGATAAAATATTACTAATAAACTTCATCAAAAAGTAGAAAGCTGTCAATATAACTAATGTATAAATTATAATATTCATATATTTCTCTATGCTATGAAAGTACCACATCTTAGGAAAAAACCTGAAATAAAATCTTGTCACAATATCTATTGGGAAGACAATTATAGCTGGATACATCAAAAAAATATTTTGGAAGTTTTAACAGACAAAAATAAATTAGAACCTGAAGTTAAAGAATATTTGTTACAGGAAAATAAATACACAGAATATCATTTAAAAGACACAAAAAATTTACAAAAAAAATTATTTGATGAGGTAAAAGCAAGAATTAAACTTGATGATGAGTCTCTTCCCTACAAAGATCACACATATGAATATTGGACTAAGACTACAATTGAAGGAAATTATTCTATAAAATTGAGAAGAAAAATTGAAACAAATAAAATTGAGGAAATTTGGAATGGAGATAAAGAAAAAGAAAAATTAGGAGTAGAGTATTTTGGGGTCGGTGATTTAGAGGTCAGTCATAATGATAAATATCTCGCTTATTCTTTAGATACAAAAGGATCAGAATATTACACCATTTTTGTAAGAGAAATTAATTCTAACAAAATTATTACAAAAGAAATCTCTAATACATCAGGAGGAATTACTTTTAGTTTAGATGATAAATATATCTTTTACTCAAAATTAGATGAAAACCATCGAGCTAGAAAAATTTTTAGACATGAAATTGGAAATCATAATAATTCTGATGAGCTGGTTTTTGAGGAAAAAAGTGAGGCGTTTACTGTAGGGATCAATATAAGTTCAGATGAAAAATATTATTTTATTACAACTTCAGATCATAATACCTCAGAACAATATTATTTCAAAGTTGATGAAAAAAAACCAAAACCTAAATTAATACAAAAAAGGGTGAAAGGAATTCTATATTCTGTAAACTCTTGGGATAATAAATTTTATAATCACACAAATAAAGATGCTGAAGACTTCAAGGTAGATATTTCAGATAATTTAGAAACACAAAATTGGAAACCTTTTATCGAGGCAAAAAATGAAGTTTTGATAGGAGGTTTAGTATTTTTAAAAAATTGGATACTTCGTTCTGAGGTGTCTGACGCATTAGATAAACTATTTGTAAAAAATGTTTCAACAGGACTAGAGGAGGAAATAGTTTTTTCTGACGAAAAGGTTTATGTGCCCAATATTTCTTTGAGGCAAAAAGATAAAAACACAGATGAAATTTATCTTGGATATTCTTCACCAAAAACTCCCTCAAGAGTTTATTTATATAATCTTTCAACAAAAAATAAAAAATTAGTTAAGGAACAAGAAATACCCTCTGGACATAATTCAGAAGATTATATCGTAGAAAGAGTAGAATATAAATCTCACGATGGAAGATTAGTTCCTCTGACTATAACAAGACATAAAAAAACTAAAATAGATGGGACCGCAAATATATTGTTATACGGCTATGGATCTTATGGAAATTCAATGAGTCCTGGTTTTTCATCAACAAGGTTAAGTCTAATCAACAGAGATATAATTTGGGTAACTGCACATATAAGAGGTGGAATGGAAAAAGGTATGAAATGGTGGAAGGAAGGAAAGCTAACAAATAAAAAAAATACTTTTAAAGATTATATTTACGCTGCAAAATATTTAATTGAAAACAAGTATTCTTCTGAAGGCAAGATAATAGGAATGGGTGGCTCGGCAGGAGGATTATTAATGGGTGCAGTAGTTAATGAAGTTCCTGAATTATTTCTGGGAATTATAATGGCAGTGCCATTTGTCGACTCTTTAACTACTAACCTAGATCATTCTTTGCCATTAACAGTTGGAGAGTTTGATGAATTTGGAAACGCCAAAGATAATAAAGATCATTTTAATTATATTTTTTCATATGCGCCTTATAACAATATAAAAAAAATGGATTATCCTCATATGTTAATTACAACAAGCTTAAGTGATAACCGGGTATTATTTGATGAGCCAGCTAAATTCACAGCTAAACTTCGAGACTTAAAAACAGACAATAATTTATTACTTTTAAAAACTGAAATGAATGCTGGACATGGAGGTAAGTCAGGTAGAGACGGGGCAATTGAGGAAATTGCTCTTGATTATGCATTCGCTCTAAAAATATCCAAAAAAATTTAATTTCTATATCTTGAAAATTAATAATTAGTTCCTAAATAAGACTAGTATGTCGCCTAATGGGACTTACAAAATATAAACTTGCTTAACAAAGGAGAATAATATGACAAGTAAGGATCTATCTATATTTAACTCACTTAGACCATTTTCAATTGGATTCGACGATATGTTTGATCAATTTGAAAATATGTTAGGGAATGGTGCTTTGACAATGCAGTCAAACTACCCACCTTATAACATCAGAAAAACTGGAAAGGATAACTACGCAATAGAAGTTGCTTTAGCTGGTTTTAATAAAAAAGATGTTGAAGTTGAGTTTGAGGATAATTTATTAACAGTAAGAACAAAACAAGTTAATAAATCAGATAACAACAATGCTGATGGAGAAATAATTCATAAAGGAATTTCTCAAAGACAATTTGCAAGATCATTTACTATTGCTGATGATGTAAAGGTTAATGGTGCTGAGCTTAAAGATGGTCTCTTAACAATATCTTGTGAAAGAATTGTTCCAGAGCATAAGAAGAAAAAACTTATAGAAATAAAATAAGTCAAACCTTACTTGTGGGGTGCAATTCCCCACAGGTATCCTTAAAAACAACCGTTAGATACAAAACCAACAACAACAGAGTTTGAGTCTACTTCAAATCTTCTTTCACAAGGAATTCCATATTTTTTAGTATTATAAACAAATACTAAGTTGCCCTTATCATTTTTAAAGTCCTCATCTGGTTTTCCTAAATCTATCTGCAAAACACTTGAGGATTTGCCAATATATTTACTTAATTTTTGATTTTCTTTTTCGACAATAGAATCTGTTTTTTCTTTAATAGTCTGACACCCTGATAGGATCATTATTACAAAAAAGCTTGTAAAAATAATTTTTAGTTTCTTCATACTTCAATCATAACAATCAAATTATGGCATAAATATAAACTTCTGAGTTGAAATATGTGAATAAAGGCTAGTTTTAAAAGGTAATTTCAAAAAGAATCAAATAATTATTTCTTTAATAGGAGGATAAATGCTTGAAAATTATTTCAATTATAAAAAACACAAAACAGATTTTAAAACTGAAGTAATAGCCGGAACAACTACGTTTTTAACCATGGCTTATATAATGTTTTTAAATCCATTTATATTATCGGGGGAATTTGCCGGACCCGATAAAGGTTTCTTTGATTTCGGCGCAGTTTATACAGCTACTATTTTAGCTACAGCTTTAGCATGTTTTATAATGGCTTTTTATGGAAAAACCTGGCCAATAGGACTTGCACCAGGAATGGGAATTAATGCATTTGTAGCTTTTGGAGTTTGTGCTGGTATGGGATATACACCTCAAGAAGCTCTAGGTGCAGTATTAGTTGCAGGAGTATTGTTTTTAATTATTTCTTTAACACCAATTAGAGCTTGGTTAATTAATTCAATTCCTAAAAGTCTTAAGTTAGGAATTGGTGCTGGTATTGGTTTGTTCTTGGCAATAATTGGTCTACAAATTATGGAAGTGGTAGTTGATAATCCAGTAACCTTAGTACAATTGGGTGATCTTAGTGATCCTTTAGTTTTACTAGGTTGTGCAACGTTTATAGCGATCATAGTTCTAGAAAAAATGAATGTTAAAGGAAATATAATTATTGGTATTCTAGTTTTTAGTATTATTGCTTGGGCTGCAGGACTAGCGAAATTTAATGGTATTGCAAGCGCACCACCTCCAATGACATATTTATTTGAATTTGATCTGTCTGCTGCAATGACTGCAGGGATGTCTACTGTAATATTTACACTATTATTTATTGACTTCTTTGACACTGCAGGAACTCTAACCTCAGTTGCTAATGTAGCTGGTAAGGTTGGGAAAGACGGTAAAGTTGAAGACATTAATAAAGCAATGTTATCTGACAGTGTTGGTACTGTTGCTGGTGCAATGATGGGAACTACTACTGTTACGAGTTATGTAGAGTCTGGAGCAGGTGTAAAAGCTGGAGGAAAAACTGGAATGACCTCATTAGTAATAGGTATATTATTC
The DNA here is from genome assembly GCA_003281725.1 of Pelagibacteraceae bacterium AG-345-O09. GTDB lineage: Bacteria > Pseudomonadota > Alphaproteobacteria > Pelagibacterales > Pelagibacteraceae > Pelagibacter. The sequence goes on from QCBC01000002.1 coordinate 110,317, forward strand.
CTAGCTTGTATATTTTTTGCTCCTTTAGCAACCAGTTTGCCTAAGCAAATTGATGGTGCCGCATTGCTATTTGTGTCTGTTCTTTTCATAAGAAATATTACAGATATAGAGTGGAATGATATTTCAGAGTCTGCTCCAGCAATTCTTGCAATGATAGCAATGCCTTTAACGTATAGTATAAGTAATGGTATTGCGTTAGCATTTGTGTCTTATGCATTAATTAAAATATTTACTGGAAAATTTTCAAGTACATCACCTGCGATATGGGTTGTTGCAGTATTAAGTGTTGTGAGTTTTGCAGTCGCTTAAACAAATTTAATAGGGCCAGTTGAAACTGGCCCTATTTATTTTTTTCAATTAATTTATCAATAGATAGTTCCTCATAGTGCTCTGTTGGTTGAACAATCCAAGGATCTGAGTCTAATTTTACAGAACAAAAATCAGGCTCAAAAGATGAAGATTTCTTTTTCCATAAACATGCTGTTTTAACTTCTTTAATGTAGCTTTTGATTGGAGCATAATTTTTTAACCATTCAATACTTTTGTTTAAAGTAAGACCAGTGTCTGATAAGTCATCAATTAAAAGCACCTTATTAAAATCCTCATTTTTTGCTAATGAACTAATTTCTCTTGAAAACATTAATTGACCTTGCTTGTCCTCCATGCCCTCACCTGAATAACTTTGGATGACTATATAAGCAATTGGAAGTTTTAAAATTCTAGATAAAATATCAATTATTGGTGCAGCACCTCTCATAATCCCTACAAGAACTGTAGGTTTATAGTTTTTGTGAATTTCTATTGCTAATTTCTCAACAATTTTAGTATATTCATCAAATTCGATGATTAATTTCTCTGCCATGAAATCTATTATCATAATTAAAATTATTTAAAAAGGAGAAATCATGAAAGCATATTGGATAAGTTTATATCTAAAAATAGATAATCAAAAAAATTTAAAAAAATACGCTGAAACAGTAACACCTATAATTAAAGGATTTGGTGGAGTGCCTCTAGTAAGAGGGGGAAATCATAAAACATTTGATGGAGATGACTTCGTTAGGACAGTGGTTTGGGAATTTCCAAGTTATGAACAAGCGTTAAAATGTCATGAATCAAAAGAATATCTAGCTGGTTGGAATTTAGCAAAAGAAACAACAACAAGACATATGCAAATTATTGAGGGATTTAGTACTGAATAGGTTCAGGATCTATGCTTCTCCACAAGTACCATGTTGCAACTGAACAATAAGGTGAAAACCTTTTTTTAAGTAAACTAACAAACTTCTCAGGTGGTAAATATTTTTTTTTATAATTTTTTGAAATTGCTCTTAAAAGGCCAATGTCTTGTATGGGCCAAATATTAGATCTGTTATATGTGAAAAGTAATATCATTTCAGCAGACCACCTTCCTATTTGTCTTAAATTTGACAAATACTTAATCGCCTGCTCATCATCCATCTTATTTATAAGTTTAGGATTAAAAGTTTTATCTAAAGTTTGCTTAGCTAAACTTTTTATTCCTATAACCTTTTGGCGACTAAGACCACATGTTTTAATTTGTGAAAAAGTCAATCTTGAGACTATTCTGGCATTAATTTTATTATTACATTTTTTTTTAAATTTTAAAAAAACAGAATTTGCAGCAGTAACGCTTATTTGTTGTCCAATTATACTTTTACATAATGAATAAAAGATATCTTTTCTTGATGTTAAAATGATTTCTGATGGGCTTTCGTAACTTTTAATTAATCTAGCTATTATTTTGTCTTTCTTAGACAAATTTTTTTTTGCTTGATTCCAGTACTTTGGAACTTTAGTCATTAATTGTTTTAGACGTGATATTTTTTTTTTGATAAATTTCTCTTCTAAAAATGATCATTGTAGAGATTATAACTAAAGCTGCACCAAATAATGTTTTAATAGTTGGTATTTCTTTCCAAATAAAGTAGCCAAAAAATATTGCGAAAACTAAAGCTAAGTATTTAAGTGGTGTAACTAAGGATACTTCAGAATATTTATAAGATTGACTAAGCCACAAATTTGCAACACCACCAAAAACACCCACCATTGACAATAGTAAAAAATCTCTTAAATTTGGCATTACCCATCCTTGAGGAATTGTTAAAAAGCTTAATAAAGTTATTGCTAAAGAAAAATAAAAAGAAATTAACCAAACAGGTTCTGAAGTTGATAATTGTCTGATCGCTATTGCAACATACGAAAGCCCCAAACAGAAAATTATTGGAAAAACATAATAAATATTAAGTGAACTTATTCCTGGTTCAGTGATAACTAAAATTCCTATAAATCCAATTAAGACAGCCAACCATCTAAATAATCCAACTTTTTCATTTAATAAAAAAATTGAGAAAATAGTTGTAAATATTGGAGCCGCAAAAGAGATGCTAACAACTGTTGCTAAAGGTAAACTTCTTAAAGCAATGAAGATAGCAACTAGCGCAATTAATCCTGATAAGCACCTTAAGAAATGAAGTCCAGCTCTCTTAGTTAAATAAAAATTATGTAGTCTATCTCTAGGAATAACACAAAAATAAAAGATTATTCCAAAAAAACCTCTAAAAAATAAAACTTGCCCAATAGGATATTCAATTGACCATTTTACAATAATGTCCATTATAGAAAAGGCACAAACAGACATGAACATGTACAAAAAACCTAATTGATTTTTACTTAGCATAAGAATAATTTGTAAATTAATTTATTTTATAATCAATGGAAATAGCAGTTTTAGCACTTGGATGTTTTTGGGGACCCGAAATAAAATTTAGTAAAATTGAAGGTATTATTAAAACTGAGGTTGGTTATTGTGGTGGCAACAGTACTACTACAACTTATAAAGAAGTATGTACTGGTAGTACTAATCATGCCGAAGTTGTAAAACTTGATTTTGATGAAAAAATAATAACTTATGAAAAAATTTTAAAAGTTTTTTTTCAAATTCATGATCCCACTACATTAAATTCACAAGGACCAGATTTTGGAACTCAATATAGAAGTGAAATATTTTATCTCAATGATATCCAAAAGATAACAGCTGAAAAAGTATTAAAAGATGTTAATGAAAGATTATCTAATAAAGTAGTAACCAAGATCACTTTATTAAATAATTATTGCCCAGCTGAAGAATACCATCAAAAATATTTGGAAAAAAGATAAGATGCCATTAGTTGAAACTGATTGGCTGGAAATGAATCTTAATAAAGTTAAAATTATTGATTGCTCGTGGCATATGCCTCAAACAAAAAGGGATGGTTTTAAAGAATATGAAGCTCATCATATTCTAAATTCTATTTTTTTTGATTTAGATAATAATTCAAAAAAAGATTCAGAACTTCCTCATATGTTAGTTGGGATAAATGAATGGGAGAAAATAGTCTCAAAAATGGGCATAAGGAAAAATGACGAGATAGTTGTTTATGATAATTCTGATGTAATTAGTTCTTGTCGTTGCTGGTTTAATTTTATCTATTATGGGCATGATCCAAAATTAATTCATGTTTTGAATGGAGGTTTAAAAAAATGGATTAAAGAAAAAAGAGAAGTAACTAAAACAATATATAAGATCGAAATATCAGATTACAAAGCCCATGAAAAAAAGGAATTAGTAAAAAATAAAAAATCTATTAATCAAAATTTAGAGGAACAAAAATTTAAGGTCATTGATGCCAGAAGTAGAGAGAGATTTGAAGGAAAAATTCCCGAACCAAGAAAAGGTTTGAGAAGTGGAAATATTAAAAATTCTTATTGTATACCATTCAATGAATGTCTTAATGAGGACAAAACATTTAAAGATAAAAAAAAACTCAAAGATATTTTTAAATCTTGTTTGAAAAACATTCATGAAAAAAATATAGTTTTTTCATGTGGTTCTGGAGTTACTGCGTGTGTTTTGGCACTAGCTTATTCTTTAATAAATGATAAATATCACCCTTGCATTTATGATGGTTCTTGGGCGGAATACGGCATAATTTAAAAAAAACTTATGAAAAGATCAACAAAATTCATTTCAATAATATTAATTTTTTTTCTAATCATAGCGATTGTGATTATTGGAAGAACGATTATAGGTAATCATTTTAAAAATAAATTTAGTAAAAGACCACCGCCTGGAATAATTATCACTCAAGTTACAAGCAAAGAATTTTATGAAAAAATAGAAACTTTTGGAACAGCAATTTCAAAAAGATCAAAAACTTTTAAGATAAAAAAAAGTGATCTTGTTGAAGATTTAAAATTAAAAGATTTCGTTAAAAAAGATGAGATTTTAATCAAATTAAAGAGTGGAAATATTTTAGCTCCATTTAGTGGAGTGCTTGGATACACAGGTCTTACTGAAGATATTCTTGTTTCAAATAACATTTTTATTATTACATTAGATGATAACTCAACTATATATTCAGATATTAAAATTCCCGAAAATTATTCTGCATCAATTAAAAAAGGATTACCAGTAGAGGTCAAACTATCAAGTTATAAAAATAAGATTTTTGAGGGTAAGGTGGATTTCGTTTCAAGTAGAATTAATGCTGATACTAGAAGTTTATTATCAAGAATAAAGATTGAAAATAATAATTTAGAGCTCATCTCAGGATCTTTGCTTGAAGTTGGTGTTAAGTTTGATTTGAGAAACTCATTAAGTGTCCCAGATACTAGCATAATGATAGAAGGAGATAAGTCTTATGTTTATAAGATAAACGAAAAAAATATTGCTAATAAAACAGAAGTGAATACTGGTCTCAGAGTTAATAAAAATATTGAAATTATATCTGGTTTAAGTGAGGGAGATATTATTGTAGCTGAAGGCTTAAAAAAAGTCAGACCCCAAGGAAAAATAAAACCTATAAATAAATAAATGTTTATTACAGAATTAAGCATAAAAAGACCTACAGTATCTTGGGTAATGTCTCTAATATTAATTATTTTTGGTTTATTTGTTTTTTGGAAACTGCCAGTTAGAGAATTACCAAATGGAATTCAGCCTCCTGTAGTTCAAATCCAAGTAGATTATAAATCTGCTGCTGCATCTATAGTAGATCAAGAGGTCACACAAGTGGTAGAAGATGTTGTTGGTGGGGCTGAAGGAATAAAGAACATTGACTCTAAATCTGAAAATGGCAGAAGTACTATTAATGTTGAATTTGATACTAGTATTGATTTAGATAATGCTGCTAACGATATAAGAGAAAGAGTTGCAAGAGTTGTTGATAACTTGCCTTCTGAGTCTGATCCTCCTCAAATACTTAAAAGAGCTGCGGGATTTACCACAACGATGTGGCTTTCATTATCTTCTTCAACCTGGAGTGATTTGGAATTAGGAGACTATGCTGAAAGGTTTTTAATTGACCAATTTTCAAGTGTAAAAAATGTAGGAAGAATAAGAGTAGGTGGATTAAGAGAATTAAGTATTAGAGTTTGGATTGATCCTATTAAACTTGCAGCTAATAATTTAACTATTCAAGAGGTAGAGATCGCTTTACGAGGAGAAAATATAAGACTGCCTGCTGGTACCCTAGAAGCAGATAATATTGACCTCACGCTTAATTTAGATAAATCATATAATGATATCGAAACAATTAAACAACTACCAATAAAAAAAACAGCTAATAAAATTATTTTACTATCTGATATTTCTAATATTGAATTTGGTCCTGTTTCAGAAAAAACACTTTTTAAAGCTCAAACAAAAGATCAACTTAATCTAAAAACTGTAGGGATTGGAATTTATGCTAGAAGTGGTGCTTCTACAGTAGAATTGTCTGATGATATTAAAAAGAAAATTAAGGAAGTAAAAAAATCTTTGCCTGAAAGTTTAGATTTAAGAGTTGCATTTAATAGGGCAAATTATGTGGAAGCAGCTATTGAGGAAGTCTATAAAACTTTATTAATTGCATTTGTTTTGGTGGTCATAATAATTTATTTATTCTTAGGTAACTTAAAGGCTGTAATTGTCCCAGCAGTTGCTTTACCTGTAAGTTTAATAGCATCCTTTCTTGGATTATATATTTTTGGTCTTTCTATAAATATATTTGTGCTTTTAAGTTTTATTTTGGCTATTGGTATAATTACAGACGACTCTGTCATTATGACTGATGCTATTTATAGAAGAATTGAAAATGGAGAAACACCATTAGTTGCTGCTTATAAAGGATCTAAACAAATTTCTTTTGCTATAATTGCTACAACATTAATTTTGGTAGCAGTCTTTTTACCACTAATTTTTATAGAAGGAATTTCTGGCACTTTATTCAAGGAAACTGCAATAGCTTTATCTTTCTCAATAGTTGTCTCATCATTTGTAGCTCTAACGCTATCTCCTATGCTTGCAAGCAAGTTTCTCCGAAAAAAAACATCAAAAAAAACGTTTATTTTAAAATTTGAAAAAATTTTTTTAAGTTTTGCTAATTTTTATAAAGAAACACTTGGAACTATAATCAATAAAACTAGATCTGTAGGAATCTTTATTATTTTTATAATAATTAGTTCAGTTCTTTTATTCAGTTTTGCAAAAAAAGAATTACTGCCAATGGAGGATAGAGGTGCATATTTGATAATTGGATCAACAGATGAAGGTAGTTCTTTCGAATATACTCAAGAACAAGCCCAAAAGGTTGAGGCTAGATTAATTCCTCTGTTACAAGCAGAGGATAGCCCCTACTCCAGATTCATAATGAGAGTTCCTGGTTTTGGAAGTTCAGCCAATTCATTTAATAGTTTTATAATAATTGCACTTCTTGATGATTGGAAAAATCGGAAAAAAGGGCAACAAGTAGTTTTAAGAGAGGCAATTGGAAAAATCGTATCTTTACCTCAAGCGTTAGCTTTTCCAATATCTCCACAATCTATAAGAGTCTCAAGTTATAATAAACCATTACAAATGGTGATTTATGGGAGTACTTACGAAGAGCTTGAAGAAATTCAAAAAAAGGTGATTAGAAAAATTAGATCAAACAAAAATTTATCTAGAATCGATTCTGACTACAATAGAAATAAACCTGAAGTAAAATTAATCATTAACAAAAATAAAGCTAAAGATCTTGGGGTCTCAACCAAATCAATAGGAGAAACGCTTGAAACACTTTATGGAGGTAAACAAATTACTACTTTTAATAAATTAGGTAAAGAATATCCAATAATTGTTCAACAATATTTATCTGATAGAAGAAATAAAGATGGAATATCTAAAATATTTGTAAGATCAGAAACTAATGGAAAACTGATATCCTTGGCAAATCTTGTCAATTTTAAAGAAGAAGGTTCGGCAAAAGAACTTGCAAGGTATAACCGACAAAGGGCTGTGACTATTTCAGCAAATATAAATGAAAGTTATACTTTAACTGAAGCAATAAAATTTCTTGAAAATGTAATGTCAGATTTAGCACCAGAAAATCAAATTACTTGGAAGGGAAAATCTGAAGAAATTAAGGAAACAAGTAATGAGTTATTTATAATTTTTGCATTGGCTTTGTTAACTGCATATTTGGTGATGGCAGCTACATTCAATTCATTTATTCATCCTTTTGTAATTATTTTAACTGTCCCATTAGCCATTTTTGGTGGTTTAGTATTTGTTTTATTTCTGAATAGCTCTGTAAATATTTTTTCGCAGATTGCTCTGATTATTCTTATAGGTATATCCACAAAAAATAGTATTTTAATAGTAGATTATGCTAATCAAATTAGAACAACTGGAAAAAATATTGAGTCAGCAGTCAAAGAAGCTTGCGCGGTTAGATTTAGACCTATCATTATGACATCTTTGAGTACTATGATTGCTATGATGCCTTTAATCATTGGAAATATTGGCCCCGGAGCTGGTGAAGGTTCAAGATTAGCAGTGGGTTCTACTATTTTAGGAGGTATGATCATTTCAACTTTCTTTACCTTATATGTCACTCCATCAATGTATTTGGCTTTTGCAAAAAATACTAAAAGGATAGATGAGGTAGATCTAGAACTTAAGAAAGAACTGTCTAAAAAATAATATATTTATTTTTATTTAAAGAATTTTTACACTTTATTAATTGTTTTTCATAAATTTCAGATTGCTTTTTAACTTTATTAGCTAAACCAATCACTTTTTTATTTTTTTTGTAATATTTAAAGTTTCCCCATCCTTCGTGATAAGCAATATATTGCTTAAAAGCATCTTTTTTTGAAATGTTTAAAATTGATTCTGTTTTATTCGTGTACCATCCAATAAAATCAACACTATCCTTAAACCTTACTCTGGTTGCTAGATTGTTTCCTGTTTCTTTTTTATATTGTTCCCATGTTCCTTTAACAGCTTGTGAATAACCAAATGAACTTGAAGGTCTTTTGTAAGGTATAACTTTAAAAATTTTTTGTCTTGCAGGCTTTGCTAACCAGTCAAAATCAGATTCCATCTTAATTATTGCTAATTGGATGTAGATAGGAGTGCCCCATTTTTTTTCAACATTTTTAGTATGTTTATACCACAGGTATCTCTGATCAAAAATTGAGCAGCTGTTAGCTGTGTTATTAGGAATTGAAGAACATGATATTAATAAAAAAAATATTAAAAGTGGTAATTTATTTTTTAAATAACCCATATTTATTTATAAGATTCTTAAAAAAAATTACAACAAAGATGCCTAACAAATTACTAAACAAGTCAGGCCATTGAAAACTTCTTTGTGGTATAAACAAATGACAAATTTCGAGCAATATTGCTAATAAGATTACATAAATAATCAAATATTTAATTTGTTTATCTTTTAAAAAAGTCAAATAACCAAAAATTAAAACTATAAAAAATGCATAAAAATGATTCGAAGAAATCTTAAAAAAGTCTGGTGTAATTTGGGGTTGAATACTACAATCATCTAAAAAAATACAACCAAAAATACTTCCTGGAAAAAGATATAAAATGATTATTGAAATATTTATACTATAAAAGATTATTTTATTATTGGAAAAAAATTTCATAATTAAATTATATAGTTTTATTTACAAATATATTTTAAAAATAACAATATGAGTTTTTTAATATTAGTAAGACATGGCCAGAGTACATGGAATCTTGAAAAAAGATTCACTGGCTGGGTTGATGTAGACCTCACAGATGAAGGAAAACAAGAAGCTGAAAAAGCTGGCTTATTAATTAAAAAAAAAGAAATAAATATAGATTTTTATTATTCATCTCTTCAACTAAGAGCAAATAAAACTTTAAAAATAATACAGACGGTTTTGAAAGATAACAAAAGTTTTACTAAAGCTTGGGAACTTAATGAAAGACATTATGGTGCTCTTACAGGTTTAAACAAAATTGAAATGAGAGAAAAAATTGGAGAAAAAAAAGTTTTTGAATTCAGAAGATCTTGGGACATTAAACCAGATGCACTTAGTAGAGAAAGTCCTTATCATCCAATAAATATTGAAACATATAATGAAATACCTCAAAATATAGTTCCAGACACAGAGTCTCTAAAAGATACTTACGAAAGAGTTTTAAGATATTATCAAAATGAGATCAAAAAAAAATTAACTAATAAAAATATTCTAATTTCAGCTCATGGCAATTCTATAAGGGCATTATGTAAATATTTATTCAAATTAGACAACAATCAAATTTCTAGTTTGGAAATACCTACTGGAAACCCTATGATAATAGAAATAAATAAAGAAGAACAAATAGCGTCTTGTGAGTATCTTGACAAAGATCGAGCTAAAGATCTTTTAGTTTTTTAAATGTTTCTAAGTTAGTTAAATGGTAAAATTTGTTAACACTTTCGAATCCATTTAACATATTTTTTCCTAACAATTTGTTCCAAATTTCTGAAACTGAAAAATTAATTATTTCATAATTTTGAAAAAGATCTTTATTTAAAATTTGACAACCAATATAAATGAAATTTTTGTTATCATTTTTTTTTAATAAATTACTTTTCAATTCAAAATCACCAATTAAATTTTTATCAAAACTTAATTTTTTATTGACCACTAAAAGTAAATTATTTAATTGATTTTCGAAATAAAAATTTTTCATCTTATCAATTTCTTGAATATAAATTTCGTTCCATAATGTATCTGGATTAAAAACAAGAAAATTTTCATCCTCAGAATGTCTAATCATATTTAATATTCCACCACCTGTGTCTAAAATCTTTGATCCATCCTCAACTATATTAATATCAATTTTGAAGTTTTTATTATTTACAAAATCAAAAATTTGATCACCTAGGTGAAAAGTGTTCAGTATGACTCTTTTTACTCCTAATTTAATAATAGTATTAATACACTTTTCTAGAATAGTAATTTTATTTAACTTAAGTAGAGGTTTTGGAGTACCTAAAGTTAATGGATTTAACCTCTTACCTAAGCCTGCACATAATATTAATGCTGTATTAATTTTCATTTAATTTTTTTCAAAATTTTCTTTAATCAAGTTTTTTAATTCATTAAATATTTTATTTTTATTTATTCTTATAGCTATTAGTTCCCATGCATGTGGTATTAATTTAAGATATTTTTTTTTACCGTCCCTCATTGCAAGACGTGTAAATATTCCAATAATTTTAAGATTTCTTAAAATTGATAGTATCTCAAAATCATTTTTAAACTTCCATTTTTCTAATTTTAAGTGATTTTTAATATAACAGTTATAAATTTTTTTTTTTAATGAAATAGAAGTTCTAAACCTAACATCGTCTATAAGGGATGCTAAATCATATGCTTTGTTCCCAATTAAAGCATCCTGACTATCAATTACACCTATTTGATCTTCTACTAACATTAAATTTGAAACATGAAAATCTCTATGAACAAATACATCATTTTTTAATTTCAAATTTGAAGTCAATTTTTTAATTATTTTTTTAAACTTTCTTGTAAATTCTCCTTTAGTATTTTTTGATAAATTTTTTTTAACATACCACTCACAAAATAAATTTGCTTCCTCAATCAATATTTCATTTGTATATTTAGGAATTTTGTATTTTTTATTTTTAAAATTTTTAATACTTTTAGTTCTGATAGATTGTATTTGATTTAACGTATTAATTGCCTTTTTAAAATAAATAAATTTATTATTATTTCTTTTTTCATTCAAAACTTTAAAAATTGTTTGATTACCAAAATCTTGGATTTCAATATAATTTTGATTATACTTTTCATTATATAAACATGGAGCTAAAATTTTATTTTTATTTAACTCTTTATTTATTGCATCATATACAAGAAGATTCTTAAATTTATCCTTTTTACAAAAAACTATTATTGAGGAATAATCTTTATTATTTTTTCTGAAAAATTTTCTAAAGGAAGCGTCACCTTTTATTTCTTTTAAATTTTTCATCTAAGAAGCTAAAGGTTTATACCTTTAATTTGTAAAGATCTTTTTTGATAATTTTCTTCATATTTAAAAATTAATTCTATCAAATTATCTGGTCTTTTCTCAATAATTTCTGGCCATTCGATTAATGTAATTTCTTTTGAGTTATTTCTAAATAAATCCAAATTCTTAGTTTCTTCAATGGATTTTAGTCTAAATAAATCATAATGATTTATTTTTACATCATTAATTTGATATTCATTAAGTAAATTGAATGTTGGACTAGTAACTTCAGTTATTTCTAATTTATTCTCCTTTTGGAATTTATTAATTAAGTATCTTATAAATGTTGTTTTACCTACCCCCATTTCCCCATATAAAAAAATAGTATCACCTGGCTTAATTTTTTTAAAAAATCTAGCAGCTAATTTTTCTGTTTTTTCTTCTGAAGATAAATCTATTTTATCACTGCTAATAGCGATATGCATTGGGTTTAAATGGACCCTCTACTCCAACACTTATATAGTCAGCTTGGTCTTTAGATAGTTTGGTTAGTTTTGCTCCCACTTTTTTTAAGTGTAAGGTTGCTACTTTTTCATCAAGATGTTTTGGCAAAACATAAACTTTATTTTTATAATTTTTGTGATTATTCCAAAGTTCAATTTGAGCTATTACCTGATTTGTAAAAGACGCACTCATTACAAAACTAGGGTGTCCAGTTGCACATCCCAGATTAACCAATCTTCCTTCTGCTAAAAGAATTATTCTTTTTTTACTGGGTAGCTCTATCTCATGAACTTGCGGTTTTACCTCTGTCCACTTATAATTTTTTAGAGCTTCTACTTGAATTTCATTATCAAAGTGGCCAATATTACATAATATCGCTCTATCCTTCATATCTCTCATATGATCTGCTGTTACAACATCTTTATTTCCTGTTGCAGTTACAACAATATCTGCTTTACTAATTACTTCTTCCATTAAAACTACTTCGTAACCTTCCATTGCTGCTTGCAACGCACATATAGGATCTGCCTCAGTAACTAAAACTCTAGCTCCACTTTGTCTTAAAGATGCAGCACTTCCTTTTCCAACATCACCAAATCCAGCTACAATAGCAATTTTACCTGACATCATCACATCAGTGGCTCTTCGAATTCCATCAACTAAACTTTCCCTACAACCATATAAATTATCAAATTTAGATTTAGTTACGGAGTCATTTACATTGATTGCTGGAACTAAAAGAGATTTATCTTTCTCCATTTTGTTAAGCGCTTTAATTCCAGTAGTTGTTTCTTCTGAAACTCCTTTTACATTCATTAATAATTCCTTATACTCGTTATGCATTATGGCAGTAAGGTCTCCTCCATCATCTAAAAGCATATTTGGTTTCCATTCTTTATTACCTGTAATTGTCTGTTTAATGCACCAAAGGTATTCCTCTTCTGTTTCACCTTTCCATGCGTATACAGGAATACCTGCTTTTGCAATTGCTGCTGCAGCATGATCTTGAGTAGAAAAAATATTACAAGATGACCATCTAACTTCAGCTCCTAAATTTACTAGTGTTTCAATTAAAACTGCAGTTTGAATTGTCATGTGCAAACATCCTATAATTTTTGCTCCTTTTAACGGTGATTTACCAGAATATTCTTCTCTCAATGCCATTAATCCGGGCATTTCACTTTCAGCAATTGAAATTTCTTTTCTGCCAAATTCTGCTTCTGATATATCTTTTACTTTGAAATCTTCCATGAAGGGTCTTCTAACAATAAAGTATTAATTAATCAATAGAACTCTTTATGCCTTAGGAAATATAATTTCCATACTTGCACCCTTTTGATCTTTTCTATTGGTAGCTTTGATTGAAGCATTGTGCAATTCAACCAAGTTTTTAACTATGTTCAATCCTAGACCAGAATGTTCTCCAAATTTATCTGGTCTATTGCTGTAAAATCTTTTGAATATTTTATTAGTATCTTTTTCTTTAAAGCCCTCACCTTGGTCCAATACATTAATGATCACTTTATCTTCGTCCGTTTTTGCAATTTTTACAGTCACGTTTTTATTATCATCACTAAATGAAATTGCATTTTCCAGTAGATTGGCCACTATTTGTTCAACACGGTTTTCAATTCCATTAATAAAATACTTATTTTTTTTATCGTTTTCGTAAGAAATATTTATACCTCTTTTAAGTTTATAAATATTATTAAAGTCATCAACAACAGATTTTATAATTGGTTCAATGTCTATTTTTTTAATTTTTTCTTTACTTAGTGCTACTTCATCTTTTAACATTTGTGAATAATCAGTAATTAATCTTTCTATTCTTTGTACATCGTGGCTTAAAATATCTATTAGTTTAATTCTTTGATTTACATCGCTAGTATCATGTAAAATTTCAGAAGCACTTTTTAAAGATGCTAGAGGATTTCTTATTTCATGAACAAGGTCAGTTGAAAAATTTTCTGCATGTGAAATCCTTTTTTGTAATTCTAATGTCATATCATCTAGAGAATTTGATAATAGTCCTAGCTCATCATTTCTAAGTTTTAATATATCAATATTGGTTGTTTTAGGATTTTTATTTTTAATAGTTTTTGTATAGCTTACTAAATTTTTAATTGGTTTAAGAAAATATCTATTCAAAACAAATGAAAAAATTAATATTACTAAACCGACCGCAATAGCTGTTCTGAGTATAAAACTTTCTCTTTCTTCTATTGCCGCCTTAATATCGTTAGCATTTTCAGTAATTGCCAAAAAACCAATATTTTGACTATTTTTCATTACATTTTTAATTGTTATTAAATTAAACTTATTAAATTCCTCTTGAGTGAAGGTAAAATGAGTACCAAAATTTTTTGATCCAGCATAATTAAATAATATATCTTTCAAAGAAACACTATTTTTAGTTCCTATATCAATATTCTTTTTTTCAGTAATTTCCTCAGTCTTCTTTTGATTAAGTATTTCTAATTCAATTTTATCTAACCTTTTTTGAAATGATCTTGGGTCTAAATCTAAAGTATCAGTATCACCAACTAAATTTAGTTCTTTGTCAAAAAATATAACTCTATCAAGACTTTGAAAAAGAAATCTTGTTGAAAATAAAAATTTTCTAACATCCTCTTCAACAAATTCAACATCTAGTCTTATCAAATTATCAATTGTATTGTTAATTACTTCTATGTGGTTAGATGATTTTTTTTTTATCAATTTTGGTTGTACATTTTTAATATAGGCAAATGTAAATGAACCTATAATTGTAAAAAAAATAAAATTAATAAATAAAAATTTTTTTAATATAGATAAATTTTTAAGAAGATTGCTGAGCATTAGCTAACATTCCACCTATATCCACTTCCATATCTTGTTTCTATAGCTGAAAATTCAGGATCAACTTTTTTAAATTTTTTTCTTATTCTTTTAACATGACTATCAATAGTTCTATCTTCTATATCCGTATCTTCCCTATAAGCTATATCCATTAATTGTGCTCTTTCTTTGATAATTCCTGGTCTTTTTGCTAATTCTTTCACTAATAAAAATTCTGTTGTAGTTAATTTATCAGGGAGCTGTTTTCCATCCCACTCACATTCTAATTGCGATGGATCGAGCTTCAATTTTCCATGAGAAATTATACTTTTATTTTCTTCTATTGAATCTTTCGTATCTTTTTTTCTAAGCTGGACTCTAATTCTTTCAATTAATACTTTAATAGAGAATCCCCCAGACTTTTTTACAAAATCATCTGCACCTAATTTTAAACCAAGCAGTTCATCTATTTCATCATCTTTAGAAGTTAAGAATATAACTGGTAAGGAAGTTTTTTTTCTTAATTTTTTTAATAATTCTTCACCATCCATTTTTGGCATCTTTATATCTATTATTGCTAAATCTGGTGGTGTTCTAGTTAATCCTATTAAAGCACTTTCCCCATCTATGTAGGTTTGCACTTTAAAACCTTCTTTCTCTAAAGCTATACTTAAACTTGTTAGTATGTTTCTATCATCATCTATTAGTGCTATTGTTTGTTTGTCCATACTCTACTTATAAAAATACTAAATTGTTCTAATTTGGGCAATCAAATTAAAATTAGTGAAGTGAACCCCAGTTATCACCAATATTTAAGTCTACAGTTAATGGAATAGAGAATGAATGTTGGTCACTATTTGCTACACTTGTCATTTCTTCAGTTATTATTTTTCTTATTTTTTCAACCCCTAATTTCGGCGTTTCAAAAATCAATTCATCATGTATCTGTAAAAGCATCTTTGTATCTTGATTTTTTTGCTCGTTTAATCTTTTTTCTAATCTTATCATTGCTAATCTCATTATTTCAGAGGCTGAACCCTGGATTGGTGCATTAATAGCAGCTCGCTCTTGAAAATTTCTTACATTATAATTTTTATCATTAATATTTACAAAATGTGACCTTCTTCCAAAGATATTATTTACATAACCATTTTTTCTACAAAATTTGATTGTTTGATCCATATAAACTTTGATTTCTGGAAATTTGGCAAAATATGAATTTAAAAATTCTTCAGCCTCATAATTAGACACATTTATTTGTTTAGCTAAACCGTATTGAGATATTCCATAAATAATACCAAAATTTATTGCTTTTGCTTTTCTTCTTTGATCTTGATTTACTTTTTTAATTTCTGTATTAAATATTTGACTAGCAGTTAATGAATGAATGTCTTCATTATTTTTAAATGCTTTTTTGAGTTCTTTTACATCAGCCAAATCTGCTAAAATTCTCATTTCAATTTGATTATAATCTGCAGAAATTAAAACATTGTCTTTTTCTGCTATAAATGATTTTCTTATGTCTCTGCCATCTTCACTTTTAATTGGAATATTTTGTAAATTAGGATCACTTGATGCTAATCTACCGGTAGTGGTTGCGGCAAGTAAAAATGAAGTATGAACCCTATTTGTCGAAGGATTAATATGTTCAGGAAGAGAGTCTGAATAAGTATTCTTTAATTTAGAAACTTGCCTCCAATCTAAAACTAACTGAGGAAATTCATGTCCTTTGAAAGCAAGATCTTCTAGAACTGATGCGCTTGTAGCAAAACTACCTTTTTTTGTTTTTTTTAAATCTGCTATTTTCAGTTCATTATATAAAATTTCTCCAAGTTGTTTTGGAGACGCAATATTAAATTCTTTTTTTGATATTTTAAAAACATCTTTTTGAATTTTCTCTATTTTTTTTTCAAATTTAGACGATAAAATTTTTAAAAACTTATTATCAATTTTAATACCTTCTATTTCCATAAAAGCTAAAATTTTTATCATTGGTTTTTCAAAAAGTTCATAAATATTTATCATTTTCTCATCTTTAAGACTTTTATGAAATTTTTTATATAATCTAAGAGTTATATCAGCATCTTCAGCGGCATAATCTTTTGCTTTTTCTACATCTACATCCTTAAAGTTAATTTCTTTTTTTCCAGTTCCTACTAAATCTTTAAATGCAATTGTTTTATGATTTAAATGAATTTCTGATAATGAGTCCATATTATGTCTATTTTTTCCAGCATCTAAAACATAAGACATCAGCATTGTATCTTCCATGGCAGAAATGGTGATTCCATGTTTAAATAAAACGATAAAATCAAATTTAATATTTTGACCAATTTTTTTTATACTCGAATCTTCGAGCAAAGGTTTTAATTTTTTTAAAACTAACTCTTTATTTAAATTTTTTTGTGACTCATGACCAAATGGGATGTAGCATGCTTTACCAATTTTAGAACTCAAAGAAACTCCAATTAAATCAGCTTGGTGTGGATCTAGAGAACTTGTTTCTGTATCAAAAGCAACCTCTCCAACTTCCTCTGCTTCATTGATCCAATCATCAATTTCTTTTAGATCTTTAATTAGGTGATAATTTTTTTTATTGATTGAATTCTGAGTTTTTTTTAGGACAGCTTCACTTTTAATACCTTCTAAATCTGGTTCTCCATATTTTGATATTGCTGAACTGAGAAGTCTATTAAACTCCATCTCTCTCAAAAATTTAAAAAGTTTATTCTTATCTATTTTTTTTAATTTAAACTCAGATAGAGTTATGTTAACTGGGGCATCATGTTTTAATGTAACCAATTGTTTACTAATTAAAGCTTTGTCTTTATTTTCAATTAATGTTTCTCTTCTTTTATTCTGCTTAATTTCATGAGCAGATTTTAAGAGTTTTTCTAAATTACCATACTTATTAATTAATTCTGCTGCTGTTTTCACTCCTATCCCGGGAACACCTGGAACATTATCGCTGCTATCTCCAGCTAAAGCTTGAACATCAATTACTTTGCTCGGATCAACACCAAATTTATTTTGAACATCTTCTTCAGAAATAAATTTATTCTTCATTGGATCAAAAATTCGAACCTTATTTTTAAATAACTGCATTAGATCTTTATCAGAAGAAACAATTGTAACTTTTGCTCCTTTTTTTAAAATTTGGTCTACGTATGTTGCTATTAAATCATCAGCTTCATAGTTAATAAGATCAACTGAAGGTAAATTAAAAGCTAATACAGATTTTCTTATATATTCAAACTGAGGAGCCAAATCATCTGGTGCTTCTGAGCGATTAGCTTTATAGTCACTATAAATTTCATTTCTGAAAGTTTTTCTAGCAGAGTCAAAAATTACTGCAAAATGAGTCGGTTTATGTTTATTTTCATTTGATTTTGAGTCTTCGAGAAGTTTGAATAACATACTACAAAAGCCGCTGACCGCTCCTGTTGGTAATCCATCACTCTTTCTTGTCAAAGGAGGTAATGCATAATAAGCTCTAAATATATATCCTGATCCATCAATAAGATAAAAATGATCTGTTTTTTGAATTTTACTCATTAAATATTAATATAGATTATAGATGGAAATAAGGGTATTATTTTTTATGGAACTTATAAAGCAAAATACTCAATCACAAATAATTAAATCACTACTTGTTATTTTTTTTGGGTCAATAATTCTAGCTATTTCAGCAAAAATTAAAATTCCTTTCTACCCTGTGCCAATGACTATGCAAACATTTGTTGTATTATTTTTAGGAATTAGCTTTGGGTATAAAATAGCTATTGCTACTGTCGGTTTGTATTTAATTGAAGGCATTGCTGGTATACCTGTTTTTTCTAACTCTCCTGAAAGAGGAGTAGGTTTAATTTACTTTACTGGTCCAACTATGGGTTATTTAATAGGATTTATGTCTGCGTGTTTTTTAGCATCTTTTATAACAATCAAAGATAATTATTTCATGATTTTATCTAAATTAATTTTATCAGTCTCAACAATATATATCTTGGGTGTTGTTTGGTTGGGAATACTTATTGGATGGGATAAGCCACTGGTCCAATTAGGTGTTACACCATTTTTATTAGCGGAATTTATTAAAATAGCACTATTAACTGTTTTAGCTAAAAAACTTTTAAATTTAAGAAAATTTATTTAGGAGATCTTTTTGAAAGAATTCTTTGTAGGGTTCTTCTATGCATCTTAAGTCTTCTTGCTGTCTCAGATACATTCCGGTTACATAACTCAAATACTCTATGAATATGTTCCCACTTAACTCTATCTGCTGACATTGGATTTTCAGGTGGAGCAGCTTTTTTTGATGGATCAGCTAATAAAGCTTTTTCTACATCTTCAGCATCTGCTGGCTTAGCTAGATAATCAATAGCACCTTCTTTAATAGCAGCTACTGCTGTAGGTATGTTTCCATAACCAGTTAACATGATAATTCTGCTATCTGAATTAGATGTTTGTATTTCTTTAACAACTTCTAATCCATTGCCATCTGCCAATCTTAAGTCAACTACTGCAAAACCAGGTTTTTTTGCTTTAACGGAATCTATCCCTTTTTGTACACCCTCTGCTTGAATGACCTCAAAACCCTTCTTTTCCATAGCCCTAGCTAGTCTTTCCCTAAAAGGGTTGTCGTCATCGACTATTAATAATGATTTATTCTCAAAATCAGCTAAATTTTGCAGTGGTGCTTCGTTTTTCATAAATCATATATGGATACTTTTTTCCACAATTCAATAGGAAATTATTTGCTTTACATTGAGCAACTATTCAATTAATTGCTGCATTTACTAAAGTTTTTTAAATAATTAAAAGACTTTTTTTTGTTAAATTTTTTTGGGGGGCATTTTTGATGCAAAAATTTAAATCAGTTGAGGAATTGGTAAATCAACTGAGACCTGATAAGCCGGTTTATTGTATCAGAAAGAATTCTATTCTTTCTGCATCAAACTACTTTCAAAAAAAGTTTCCAGGAAAAATTTTATACGCAGTAAAAACTAATCCTCATGAAGAAGTCATTAAAACTCTAATAAAAAGTGGAATAGACCAATTTGATGTGGCTTCTATTGAAGAAATAAAAACAGTCAGAAAATTTAGCCAAACTGCTAAATGTTCTTATATGCATACAGTTAAGAGTAGAGAAAGTATTAAAGAGGCTTATTTAAAATATGGTATTAAAACATTTGCCTTAGATACAAAAGATGAATTAATAAAAATTATTGAAAGTACTAATAATGCTAAAGATCTTGAATTGTTTGTAAGAGTTGCAGTATCAAATGAACATGCTGAAATAGACTTGTCTAAAAAATTTGGTGCCTTAAGTTCTGAGGCTTCAGGATTATTAAGATTAGCTAAACAAAATTCAAATAAAATTGGATTAAGTTTTCACGTTGGGTCACAATGTATGCATCCAATCTCTTACACTAAAGGTGTTGCTGAAATAGGATATATAATTAAGAAAACAAAAATTATCCCTAATTACATTAATGTAGGTGGAGGTTTCCCAACAATATATCCAGATTTAATTCCTCAATCTCTAGATAATTACTTGGAAGAAATTAAAAGAAGTTTAGATAATTTAAAATTAAATAATATGCCAGAAATTATTTGTGAGCCTGGAAGAGCTTTGGTTGCTGAAAGTGGTTCAACTATAGTAAAAGTTGACCTTAAAAAAAAACAAAAGCTTTATATAAATGATGGGACCTATGGAACACTTTTTGATGCAGGTACTCCAAATTTAGTTTTCCCATCTAAAATGATAAAAGATAATTCAAACAAAATTATTTCAAAAAAATTAACTGCTTTTGATTTTTATGGTCCAACTTGTGATAGCATGGATTATATGAAAGGTCCTTTCCTTCTTCCAAATAACATTAAAGAAAATGATTATATAGAATTAGGTCAATTAGGTGCTTATGGTTTAACCTTTAGAACTCAATTTAATGGATTCTTTTCAGATGAAATTTATGAAGTTGAAGACAAACCAATCATGACTCTTTATGATAAAGAGATTAATAAAGCAACATTGGTTGCTTAATGTCAGAGAATAAAAGCTTAGGTCATAATAGTAAGAAAGATTTTTTAAAAGATCCTGTAGAGCATATAGATATTACATCTTTCGATGCCAGAAAGATTATCTCGTCTATGGAAAAAATGTCATTTGTATCTAGAGAAACTGCTAATGCAGCAAATATATATAATGAAATGTTGAGAGATAAAGAGTGTACTATATTTTTAACTTTAGCTGGCTCTACTTCTGCAGCTGGATGTATGAACATCTATAAAGATCTGGTAAAATACAATATGGTAGATGCTATTGTTGCGACTGGAGCATCAATAATAGATATGGATTTTTTTGAAGCTTTGGGTTTCAAGCATTATCGAGGATCCCAATTTCAAGATGATACTGAGCTAAGAAAAAACTACATTGATAGAATTTATGACACTTATATAGACGAAGAAGAGTTACAAATTTGTGATAAAAAAATTTCTGAGATAGCAGATAATTTGGAGCCTAGAAGTTATACTTCAAGGGAATTTATATATGAAATGGGTAAGTATTTAAAAAAAAACTCTGTTAAAAAAAACTCTTTAATTGAAACAGCATATGACAATAATGTCCCAATATTTTGCCCTGCTTTCACTGACTCTAGTGCAGGTTTTGGATTAGTAATTCATCAAGAAAAAAACCCAAAAAAACATATGACTATTGACTCTATAAGAGAATTTAGAGAGTTAACTGAAATTAAAATCCAATCAAAAGGTTCTGGTTTATTTATGATAGGTGGTGGGGTACCCAAAAATTTTATTCAAGATACTGTGATATGCGCTGAGCTTTTAGGAAAAGAAGTTGATATGCATAAATATGCTGTACAAATTACTGTAGCTGATTCTAGAGATGGAGCTTGTAGTAGTTCAACTTTAAAAGAGGCTAGTTCTTGGGGTAAAGTTGATGTAACTAAAGAACAAATGGTTTTTGCAGAAGCTACAAGTGTACTTCCATTAATTGCTAGTGATGCCTATCACAAGGGTGAATGGAAAAATAGAAATAGAAAAAACTTCTCAGAAATTTTTAGGTAAGATGAAAAAAAGAACCACTATTGGTTTAATCCAAACAAAAGTTTCGGATAATCCAATAAAAAATATAGAAAATTCTGTTAAAAAGATTAAGGAGGCCGCAAGAAAAAAAGCAAAAATAATTTGTTTACCAGAACTATTTCTTTCACCTTATTTTTGTCAAACTGAAAATCATTCAAAATTTAAATTAGCTGAAAAAATTCCAGGGCCAATTACTAGCTTGTATTGTAAACTTGCAAAAGAACTTTCCGTTGTATTAATGATTTCTTTATTCGAAAAAAAAACTTCTGGGTTCTATCATAACACAAGTATTGTAATTAACGAGATTGGTAAAATCATTTCTAAATACAGAAAAATGCATATTCCAGATGATCCTGGTTATTATGAAAAATTTTATTTTTCTCCAGGTGATCTGGGATTTAAATCTGTAAAAACCAAATATGGAAAAATCGGTTCTTTAGTTTGCTGGGATCAATGGTTTCCTGAGGCAGCAAGACTTACTGCCCTTAAAGGAGCTGAAATATTATTTTATCCAACAGCGATAGGATGGCATCCAAAAGAAAAAAGGAAGTTTGGAAATTCACAGTTAGAAGCTTGGATTACAATGCAAAGATCACATGCTATTGCAAATGGTATTTTTGTAGCTGCAATTAATAGGACAGGCTTAGAAAAAATAAAAAATAAAAAAATTCAGTTTTGGGGTAATTCTATAATTATTGATCCTAATGGTAATATTATCAAACAAGCAAAATCTAACAAAGAAGAAATAATGATATGCAATATTGATATTAAGAAAATTGAGACTGCAAGACAACATTGGCCTTTTTTTAGAGATAGAAGAATTGACTATTATAAAGGCTTACTTAAAAACCCAGAAGATGAGTAAAGAATTATCTTTAGAGGGTTTTAGAATGCCTGGAGAGTGGGAATCACAAAAATCTGTTTGGATAATTTGGCCCTATAATAAAAAAGATTGGCCTGGTTTATTCGATAATATTCCTGAGGTAGTTAGTAAAATTATTTCCTACTTATCAATTAATCAACATGTAAACCTATTAATAAGAAATCATAAAGATGGTATTAAAATCAAAATGATACTAAAGAAATTTAAGCACAAAATTTCTAATATAAAATTCCACCTAATACCAACTAATAGAATTTGGGTTAGAGATAGTGGTCCAATATTTCTAATCAACGATAAAACTAACAGTAAAATTATTCTGAATTTTAAATTTAATGGATGGGCAAAATATAAAGACTTTCAAAAGGATGATAAAATTAATTTTAAAATTTCTAAAATAACTCAAATAAAAAAAATTGAACCTAAGGTTAAAATTAAAAATAAATTAAAAAAAATTGTATTGGAAGGTGGTGCGATCGATGTTAATGGCCAAGGTTCAATAATTTTAACTAAAGAGTGTCTTCTAAGTAAAATACAAGAGAGAAATCCAGGAGTCTCAAAATTTAAATTAGAAAAAGTTTTAAATAAGTATTTAAATGTGTCAAAT
>QCBC01000003.1 GCA_003281725.1 Pelagibacteraceae bacterium AG-345-O09
ATTAAAAACCCTAAAAAACTTAAATTTATATCTAACGAACATTCAATATTAAAAAAACAATTGGATGATAATGTAAAATCTGATGATAAGATTAAGGATTTATTTCATTCATTAAAAAATATAAATGCGAAATTGTGGGTTATTGAAGATGATAAGAGACAATGCGAAAAAGATAGAGATTTTGGAGAAAAGTTTATTAAACTTTCAAGAGATGTTCATTTTTTAAATGATGAACGCGCTAAAATTAAATTAGAAATTAACAACTATACAGGTTCTGAAATTAAAGAAATCAAAGAATATACTAGTTATTAATCAATAAATCTTAAGATATTAAAGAGGGTTGTTTTTTCATATCCTCTTTTTTAATACCAGCTACTTTAACTGGTTTCTTCATTGCATCTCTTCTAAATGGCTCACCAAGCTCTTGGTTCAAAATTACTTCAATAAATGTAGTAATTCCTTTTTTTTGATTTTCACAAGATTGCTTTATAGCTGCTGTTGTTTCTTCCATAGTTTTAACCGTTACACCCTTTAAACCACAAGCGTCAGCCACTTTTGCATAACTTAGTTCAGGATCGAGCTCTGTTCCAATAAAATTATTTTCATACCATAAAGTAGTATTTCTTTTTTCAGCACCCCACTGATAATTTCTAAATATAACCATTGAAATTGCAGGCCATTCTTCTCTTGCACAAGAACTCATTTCGTTCATACTTATTCCAAAAGCACCATCTCCTGCAAAACCAATAACTGGGGTATCAGGACATCCAATTTTTGCACCCAAAATAGATGGAAAGCCATAACCACATGGACCAAATAAACCTGGGGCTAAATATTTTCTTGGCTTTTCAAAAGTTGGGTATGCATTACCAATTGCACAATTATTTCCAATGTCGCTTGAAATAATAACGTCATCTGGCATACCAGCTTGAATTGCTCTCCATGCTTGTCTTGGAGACATTCTGTCTGAGTCTCTTTCTCTTGCTTCTTTGTTCCAAACTGTACCCTTGTCATCATCTTCATGATCAAGACTTGATAATTTTTGTAACCAAGCAGATTTAGTTTGATGAATAATATCTTTCCTTTTTTGTCTATCAGTATCTCCAGCAGTTGGAACAAGTTGATCTAGAATTTGTTGAGCAACTAATTTTGCGTCTCCACATATTCCTACTGTAACTTTTTTTGTTAAACCAATTCTATCTGAATTCATATCTACTTGAATAATACTGGCATTCTTCGGCCAATAATCTATTCCATATCCAGGTAAAGTTGAAAAAGGATTTAATCTTGTACCAAGAGCTAGAACAACGTCTGCTTTTGAAATTAATTCCATCCCAGCTTTTGATCCGTTATATCCTAATGGTCCTGCAGCTAATGGATGACTTCCTGGGAAACTATCGTTGTGTTGGTATCCTGAACAAACTGGTGCATCTAATTTTTCTGCTAATTTTATACATTCTTCAATAGCTCCTCCAATGACAACGCCTGCTCCAGATAATATTACTGGAAACTTTGCTTTAGATAATAAATCTGCAGCTTTTTTAATTGCATCTACTCCACCTGCTTGTCTTTCTAATCTTACGATTGGAGGAAGTTCAATATCAATTACTTGTGTCCAATAATCTCTAGGTACATTTATTTGTGCAGGGGCGGAACCTCTAATTGCTTTTTCAATAACTCTATTTAAAACTTCAGCCATTCTAGATGGATCTCTTACCTCTTCTTGATAGCAAACCATATCTTTAAATAAATTCATTTGTTCGACTTCTTGAAAACCACCTTGTCCTATTGTTTTATTTGCTGCTTGAGGTGTTACTAATAATAACGGAGTGTGATTCCAGTAAGCAGTTTTAATTGGTGTAACTAATCCTGTAATACCAGGTCCATTTTGAGCTATAACCATAGACATTTTACCAGTGGCTCTAGTATATCCATCGGCAATTAGACCACCATTTGTTTCATGGGCCACGTCCCAAAATGTGATTCCTGCATCAGGAAAAATATCTGAAATTGGCATAAAAGCAGATCCTATAATTCCAAAAGCATGTTCTATCCCGTGCATTTGTAAAACTTTTACAAAAGCTTCCTCAGTCGTCATTTTAGTCATTACTAGAACCTTTCTAAATCAGCGTGTTTTTTTATATATAAAAAATAACTGTTAATTACCGCGATTAATATATAAGATTTTATAAATTTCAAATAAACAATTCGACACTTATGGCCACTGAAATTATAATTCACGACCAAAAAGATAACGTTGGTGTTGTAGTAATTGAAAAAATTACCTCAAAACAAGAATGTAGTTGCTGGATCATGGAAAATGATAGCACAACAAATATTCAATCAATGGATGAAATTCCTTTAGGACATAAAATAGCAATGATAGACCTAAATGAAGGCGATACGATACTAAAATATGGACATGATATTGGCAAAGTAGTTAAGTCAATTAAAAAAGGTGAACACGTTCATGTTCACAATGTTAAAACCAAGAAATGGTAAATATATGAAAATTCCAAAAAGTTTTTTAGGTTATAAAAGGGAAAATGGAAGATCTGGAACTAGAAACCATGTAATTATACTTCCAGTTGATGATATATCGAATGCATGTGCTGAAGCTGTTTCAAACAACATTAAAGGAACAATTGCACTTCCACACTCATATGGAAGATTACAATTTGGTGCAGATTTAGAATTACATTTTAGAACAATGATTGGTACCGGAAGTAATCCAAATGTTGCAGCAGTAATTGTAATTGGAATTGAACCTAAGTGGACAAAAAAAATTGTTGATGGAATTGCAAAAACTGGAAAACCAGTCGAAGGTTTTCATATTGAACGAACAGGAGATATTGGAACAGTCATGAAAGCTTCTAAGAAGGCTCAAGAATTTGTAATGTGGGCTTCTGAAAAACAAAGAGAAGAATGTCCAATAAGTGATTTATGGATTTCAGTTAAATGTGGTGAGTCTGATACAACATCAGGATTAGCGTCTAATCCAACAGTTGGAAATTTAATGGATAAATTAGAACCACTAGGTGTCCATTTATGTTTTGGAGAAACTTCTGAGCTTACGGGAGCAGAAAAAGTTTGTGCAACAAGAGGAGCTACAAAAGAAGCTTCAGATAAATTTATGAAAACTTGGAGTGCATATAAT
Organism: Pelagibacteraceae bacterium AG-345-O09; assembly: GCA_003281725.1. Classification (GTDB taxonomy): domain Bacteria; phylum Pseudomonadota; class Alphaproteobacteria; order Pelagibacterales; family Pelagibacteraceae; genus Pelagibacter. The sequence continues at coordinate 3,158 of QCBC01000003.1, forward strand.
GATTTTATTTTAAAAGAGGCGACGGATGATCTTTCTGAAAGTCAGCCAACAGCAGGTAACATTGCTGGGGGCTTGACTACAATTGAAGAAAAAGCTTTTGGAAATTTTCAAAAAATTGGTAATTGTAAGTTTGTAGATGTCCTAGAACCTGCTGAAGAACCTAAAAAAGGTAAAGGATTATATTTTATGGATACTTCATCAGCAGCAGCCGAATGTGTAACACTACAAGCTGCGGCGGGTTTTAACATTCATTTATTTCCAACTGGTCAAGGTAATATTGTAGGAAACCCAATAGAACCTGTTGTTAAGTTAACGGCAAATCCGTTAACTGCGAAAAGTATGAGTGAACATGTAGATTGTGATGTTTCAAAAATTCTTTCAAGAGAAATGAATTTATCAGAAGCAGGAGATAAACTTATTGAAACAACTTTAAGAGTTGCTAATGGAAGATTAACCTGTGCTGAAGCTTTAGGTCATAAAGAGTTTGTTATGACCAAACTTTATAGAAGCGCATAATTATTTTATTTAAAATGGTATACAAAAAATACTTGGTTGTAGTGCCAGGTATTATACTTGCATTTGTTCTTTATTCTCTTTCTCAAGGATTTAATAATATAATTGGCATAGAGCTTTTAGAACATAACAAAAGTCCGATATCTACAGCTATGATAGCAATTTTATTAGGAATATTTTTTGGTAATTTTTTTAAAATCCGAGATACTTTCCAGAAGGGCTTAGATTTTACAAGAGACTATTTATTAAAACTTGGGATTATTTGTTTAGGTATACAATTAAAGCCTTTTGAATTTTTAGATTTTGGAAAAATCGCTATTCCATTAATATTAATTTGTATAATAAGTGTATTAATAGTTATTAAAATATTAGTAAAAAAAATCAAAATACCTACTAGAATGGCTTATCTAATATCAATAGGCAGCACTGTTTGTGGAACCACTGCAATAATCGCTACAGCACCAGTAATAAAAGCAAATAAAAGTGAGGTGTCTTATGCTATTGCTAATATTACTTTATTTGGGATATTGTCTATGCTGTTATACCCATACTTTGCAAATTTTTATTTTGAGGGCAACTCTCTATTTGCTGGTCTATTTTTAGGTACTGCAATACACGAAACTTCTCAGGTAGCTGCAGCTGGTCTTATTTACGATCAACAATTTAATAGTCCTGAAACATTAAATATAGCAACTGTAACTAAACTTATAAGAAATACATCACTGGTAATAATGATTCCTCTTTTTGCTTTCCTTTATAATAGAGGTCATGCAAATGAGAAAAATTATTCTATTTTAAATATATTTCCTTATTTTGTATTAGGTTTTGTTGGAATGATAATTGTAAGGAATTTAGGTGATCAAATTTTCTTAATTGATAACACTAGTAATTGGAATGAAATGATAAATTTTATAAAAACATGTTCTAAAATATTCTTAACTATGGCTATGGCAGCAATAGGTCTATCAACAAATTTGAAAGATATCAAGAATATGGGGCATAAACCATTTGTTGTTGGATTTGTTTCAATGTTAACTGTAGGGATTGTTAGTATCCTTACAATTGAAATATATCTAAAATTATTTACTTAGATTGTTTTACCGCTTTCTTAAAATATTTTTCTCTAAACTTTGAAATTGATCTTCTAATAAACGCAGCGGCAATCCCTAAAATAACAGCAAATAAAATTGAAAATAATCCGTAAAAAAACGGCATATCTTCGGAGAACTCTTTAATAAATCTTGAAAAGAAATTCAAATCTGTTGACTGTACTAATTTGATTTCATTCTGAATATTTTCAACAAAAAAAGTATCGTAAGCTATAACGATCCCAACAATTAGTAATAAAATTGCCAATAAAGCTTTTAATCCTGTACTGTCTATTTGCTCCCCAAGTTTTTGTCCTACCTGAACTCCTATTATTGAACCTACAACTAACATTAACACGAGCATTAAATCTATAGAGCCGTAGTTAATTGAATGAAGAAATGTTACTATCACACTTACAAAAATCGTAACAAACAAAGACGTTCCAGGAACTAATTTTGTTGGCATTTTAATAATATAAATCATTGCCGGAACTAATATAAAAGCACCGCCTATACCCATAATAGCTGCTATAAAGCCAACAGCTAAACCTATAATTATAGGAGTAAAAATACTTTCATATAATTTAGATTTAGGAAATCTCATCCTAAAAGGAAGTCCATGTATCCAATAATGAACATGTAATTTTTTTTTCTCTACAATATTTTTTTTGGCTTTATCAATTTCCCCAAGACTTTCGACCAACATTAATGTACCAATTATTGCAAGAATATACATATAAGCGAGAGAAATTATTGTATCTATTTTTCCAATACCTTTAAAATAAGTAAAAGTAAAAATACCTAAAGTTGTTCCTATAGATCCGCCGATGACAATAATCAAACCCATTTTGTAATCTAAAGTATTTTTTAGCCAATGTGTGGTAGATCCTGATACAGAGGTTGCCAAAATATTATTAGCTTCATTAGCAACGGCGTATGCTGGTGGAACTCCCATAAAAATTAAAAAAGGGGTCATTAAAAAACCGCCACCCACTCCAAATAAACCTGAGAGAATACCAACTATTGCACTCAACAATAGTATTTCGACTGGATTAATAAAGACTTGGGCTATTGGTAAAAAAACATCCATCTAATATAAAAACTTTAACTATTAATTAGTTTATAAAAACTTTAACTATTAATTAGTTAAAGTTATAAAAGTTCCAACTATAATGACACCCCAACAGGCAGCAATAGCAGAAAAAATTCCAGTTTTAATAAAAGTTGATTTTTTGCTAGTTATTTTATTTAAAATTTTTAAATTTGAAAGACGCATTGAATTCATTGAATACACCCAGTAAAAAAATTGTCAAATCTTAATTAATAAATTGTTGCACCAAAGATCTTGATTAAGTCATTTTCTACACCAAGTACCAATCTTCCTAAAAATTCTCCAGGTATTTCCTTATTAGTTTGTTTGATCAATACTGTGATATGGTCACCTCTTCTGAGAGTTCCAAAGGGCTCATAAGTTTCATTCAAATTGGTTATTATTTTATTGTTAGCCCATTGTTTTCCAAGTTCTACCTCATTAGCTCCAAACAGCATTTGTGTTGAAAAATCCTTTGTAAAACCTCCATAATCTTTCATATTAGAGGCTCGAACTAAATTTTCCCAAAAAGGTTTGGCAATTGCAAAAATCTCCTCATCTGATTTTGCTAAAAGATCCATTAAATTATTCTAGATTTTTATGAGGCCTTTTTCTTCTCTTTTTCATCCACAATATGATAAACTGGAACTTTCTCCATTGAAAATTTTCCAGTTTTAGGATCTCTTCTTGAAACAGTTAAACAGTGCCAGTTTTCATCGTCTAGTTTCATATGATCTCCTCTATAATAATAACCTGGCCAACGAGTTTCTTCTCTAAAAAGTGTATGTTCTGTAACACATTGAGATGTAAGAGTTCTATGCTTTAACTCCCAAGCTCTCATTAATTGGTGATAATCTTCTGCACCAACATTTTCTAAATCTTCTTGTAGCCACACCAATAACTCTAAGGCTCTCTTAAGCATGTTGCCGTTCGTCATATAATTTGCAGTTATTCCACCAACATACTCATCCATAATTTTTTGAAGTCTTTGTAAACCTTGTATTGGAGAAATATAACTTGGAGACACTGTTCCTCCAGTAATTTCGTTTTGAGCTACTGTATAATTATCAAGCGGTTTATAAACCTCTTTTTTAAAATTATCACACTGTTGATCTGAAACTTGAATACCTATAGCTTTTTGATCTTCAATATATTTCACTGCAGCTTTCGCGGCCAATCTTCCTTCTGTAAATGATCCAGATGAAAATTTATGTGCACTTCCTCCAACAGTGTCTCCCGCACCAAACAGACCATCTATAGTTAACATTCTATTATAGCCCCAAAAATATTCCGGAGGGGAAAGATCTTCTGGTCCACTTACCCAAGCTCCAGAACAAGTTGCGTGTGAACCCATTACATATGGTTCTGATGTAGTTAACTCTGGATTTGTATACTTAGGATCTATATTTTGCGATGCCCAAACAACTGCTTGACCGACAGTCATTCCTAAAAAGTTTTCCCAACCCACTGTTTCTAAATGTGGGTCTTGAAAAGCCTCTGTTGTAACCATTTGGATCGGACCGTTACCTGAAGCTACTTCTTGAATAAATGCATGATTTCTTAAGCATGTTGGGGTTGGATGATGATCAATATATTCTCCTACTAATTCTTTAGTTTGATCATACCACTTCTTCTCGTAATTCTCTCCATTAGCATTTTGGGTATAAGTTTTTAAATGTAAAAAATATGCTCCAACTGGTCCGTAACCGTCTTTAAATCTGCATAAAACAATTCTATTTTCCATTTGTGTCATTTTAGCACCTGCAGCAATAGGTAATGCGTAAGCTGAACCATTGCTCCATGGAGCATACCAAGTTCTTCCCATCCCTTCTCCAACAGCTCTAGGTTTAAAGATATGAGATGCTCCTCCAGCTGCAACTATAACTGTTTTTGACCTAAAAACATGAAAATCTCCTGTTCTCATATTGAATCCCACTGCACCACCGATTCTATTTTCTTGAGACTCGTCCATCAACAAATGAGTAACTATTATTCTATTATAAATTTTGTCTGCTGATTTTTTTGCAGCCTCTGCAACGATAGGTTTATAACTTTCTCCGTGGATCATGATTTGCCATTTACCCTCTCTTAGGTATCTGCCTGTCTTTTCATTCTTCATCATTGGAAGACCCCATTCATCAAACATATGAACAGTAGAGTCGACGTGTCTTGCCATATCATAACCTAAATCTTCCCGAACCAATCCCATAAGATCGTTTCTTGCATATCTTACATGATCCTCAGGTTGATTTTCGTTCCATTGCATACCCATATAACAGTTAATTGCATAAAGACCTTGAGCGACTGCCCCACTCCGGTCGATATTTGCTTTCTCTACACAAATTATTTTTAAATCTCTTCCCCAGTGCCTGGCTTCAAAAGTGGCACCAGTTCCAGCCATTCCACCGCCAACAACTAATACATCACACTCTTCATAATGTGTTTTATGTTTAGCCATTAATAGTAAACACCTTTTTTAAAAGACTCCTTTGGAACAGTTGGTAGTTCTTGATCTGTATTTAATCCTTCTGGTTCGGAATAAAGTCTTTGAGAGTTAATCTCACCTTGATTGGGTTTATCACCATCAGCAAGTTTAGGAATAAATTTACCCCATGGTTTAGTTGTTATTGGAGAAACAAAGTTTTTTTCTGTTCCATTTCTAAATTTGATTTTCCATGAAATTGTGCCCTTCTCTTCCTCTCTTCTAACTCTTACACTATGTCCCATAGGAGCAAAGTCGGCATAACCACGTACATCTATTGCGTGATTGGGACAAGCCTTAACGCATGAATAACACTCCCAACAAAAATTTGGCTCAATATTTTTTGCACGCCTAATATTTTCATCAATGTGCATAATATCTGATGGACAAATATCTACACAATGGCCACAACCATCACATCTTGTCATATAAACGAAAGTTGACATAATTTATTTTTTTTCTTTTTTTAATATCATATTAATAGTGTTTTGGCTCTTCTCTTTTTATACCTAGACCAAATTGCTCAGGTGCGTCTGCTGGAGGTGGCAAATTATCCCTAGAACCATCAACTTTTTTTAAATTTTTTTGTATTGCTGCTCCAGGTTTATAAAACATGTGAGCAAATTTGGACCAATATACTCCTCCAAATAAAACTAGATTCGCTAAAACAAATAATGTGAAAAATAAAAATGATAAACCAACTTGACCATTAAATTGAGTGTATGACCAACCCAGTCCAAAAGTTGCACAAGCTAGTAGGGCAAGAACAAATAAGTCGGCTCTTATAATTCTATACCAAGGATGGGCCTCTGCTGATACATCAACTCGTAAAAAAAACCAAAACCAATAGCCACCCAAACATGTAAATATCGCCCCTATGTGCCAAAGCATTGACCAAATTTCAGAGTTTAGTTTACCTGGACCAGTATAAGCAAAAACTAATACTGACGATGAAACCCAAAACAAAATTGTTCCATACATTCCAAGAACATGTGCTAATCTTCTTTTACCAAAACCTAATTCTGAAGTTGTTCCAATATCTACAACTGTTGTTTTTGCAATAATAGAAGTTTTCTCACCAATGCCTAGTTTCTTTGTAGCTGATAATTTTGCTTTTTTTACATTATTAAAAAAATAAGTAAGATTTTTATGATGTATCATTTGAATAATAGTGCCTGCAGCAATTAAGATTATCATTGAAATGACAAATCCTTGCATTGCTAATGGAGAAATAGTCTCAGCTAATATAGAAAATGGGTTCGTTTGTAACATATCCGCCTAATGTTAATTATTTAAAATAAAAGTAAATTTTTAATATACAAAAAAAAAGAGATCAACCTCTAACTAAAGGCAATTTGTCTTTAATAAATAGGCTATTTTTTTCTTATATAATGTTGTTTACTTGGAATAACAGATCTGACACCACCTTGTGGATTCTCTACATCACCTAATCTTCGCGGTATTAAATGAAAGTGACAATGTAAAATTGATTGACCTGAAACACGCCCGATATTTGTTCCTAAATTAAATCCTTCTACGTTTGGGTCATTATTAATAATATCCTCTTTAACTATTTTAATAAGATTATTACAAGCAACAAGTTCTTCATCTGTAATATCAAAAAAATTTTTCATATGTCTCTTAGGTATTATTAAACAGTGATGTTTTGATACCGGATAAGTATCATAACTAGCATAAGCCAAAGAATTTTCAAATGCAAAACCACTTTGTTTAAAATTACAAAACAAACACGGATCGTTTGGATCTTTCATATATCAAATTTATATACACCGCACTTGTTTACAGCCGTGCGAAAATATTTAGAAAATATTTTATAATATCTTAATTTTTTTCTCCTCCAACCTACTTGTTTAATGTTTTTCACTGAAGTAACACCCTTGCCAGAACCAATTAATAATATTTCTTCGTAATCGTTTAGTTCGCTTATAAAAATTTCTTTTTTGACTATTTTTTTTTTTAATTTAAAAAATTTATAGGTTATTCCCTCATAAAAGTTTTTAGAAGGAGTGAATATTCTATTTTCACTAAAGAATAGAAGATTTGATGTTCCAGTTTCAAAAAGTTTATTTTTATAAACGAGACCAATATCTGACTTAGAACTATTCATTTTATATAAATAGGATAATATTTTTTTATATTTGAGATTTTTATATTGCGGATTTTCTCTTCTTAAATTTACAAGTTTTAGATTAAAATTTAATTTTGGTTTTAATCTTTTTCTTAAAGAGATTGAAATAATATTTTTATTAAGAGCAACTCTTAAAAGATGATTATAATTTTTTTCTTTTGATAAATTTATATTTAAAATTTTAAGAATATCTTTTTTAAGTCCTTTTTTAATTATTCCGTAATCTTTTAATGACTTAATGAGATTACTTAAGTGTTTTTTAAAAAATAAAATTTTTGGCGGCTTTCCAAAAATCCACATTGTTGTAAAGATACCATGATCTCCCCATAGATCTTTAAAGTTTGTCTCTTTAAGATCCTTAAGACGATAAGATTTTTTTAATGAGTAAATTACCATTGGTTGTTAAAAATGATTCTGGGTGAAATTGAAATCCATAAATCTTGTCTTTATTATTTTCAAAAGCCATAGCCACTTTTGACTCTAGACACCTCATAGTTATATTAAAATTATTAATTTTAAAAGGTTCTTTTAACTTTAAAGAATGATAGCGACCAACTTTAAATATTTTATCTTTTTTAAATATTGAATTTTGATTTACTACTTTAATATTGGACTGAAAACCGTGATAAATTTTATTTTGTTCTATGATTTGTGCCCCTTCACAGAACAAAATTTGCTGAAATCCTAGACATATACCTACAATTTTTTTTTTACCTTTATACTGGTAATAAATTTTTGAAGTTAATGGATAATTTTTAGGATTACCAGGACCTGGTGAAAAAACAATAGTCTTTGCCTTTTGTAGCTTAGGTTTACTTAAATTGTTATAATTATCGCACTCTACTTCATCAAATAATGAAAACTGATGAACAACATTGTGTGTAAAAGAGTCGTTATGGTCAATTACATAAATCATTTGAAAAGATCGATTAACGCTTTTGCCTTAATATAATTTTCATTAAATTCATGTTTTGAATTACTATCTACCACTACACCTGATGCTACAGAAATTTCAGAAATATTTTTAAAATTTAAAATTGATCTAATGATGATATTAAATTTTAAATCGCCATTAAATTTTAAATATCCAAAACTTCCCGTATATATATTCCTATTTTCTTTTTCTTGTTCATTTAAAAGGTTAAGTGTACTAATTTTTGGACAACCAATAACTGACCCCCCAGGCATCATGGCCTTAATAATATCAATATTACTAACTTTATCCTTTAGTTCACCTTTTATTAAACTTACATAATGAAAAAGGTCTTTATACTCCTCAACAACCTTTTCCCTTATTAATTTTACTGACCCAACCTTACATATCCTTGAAATATCACTTCGTTCCATATCTACAATCATATTATGTTCTTTGGTTTCTTTGAGATTGTTTTTAAAATATTTTAAAGCGTTTTTTTTGTCCATATTTTTACTTTTCTTTACTGTTCCTGCTATTGGTTTTGTTGTTATCATTGATCCCTTTTTGGTGATTAAGTTTTCAGGTGAGCAACTAATTATAGAATAATTTTTATCCTTAATCATGAAAGACTCTGGAGCTAAATTTGTCTGTGATAATTTACAAAAAAGATCTAAGGGGTCGATTTTCGATTTAATTTTATATTTTGTACAAATCTTAATTTGATATGTTTCACCACTTTTTATTTTTTTTTTAAATCTGTCAAAAATCTTAGTATAGGACTGTTGATTAATATTAATTTTAAATCTTTTTTTTAGACCTAATTTGAGATTTTGATTATAATTGAGTTTATTGTTCAAATTAATTATTTTTTCTGGTTTGTAAAAAATTCCTTTTGGAAAACCGGAATTTTTTTGTTTTGGAACTTTTATACCTATTAGATTATTTAATAACTCATAACCAAAAAAACCAATAAATAAATCTGTGGGCTTGAATCTTTTAACTGACTTTTTTTTATTTAAAAAACCTAAGATGTTTCTATTATTAAGAATAATTTTTTTAGAAAAATCCGTATATAGATTAAATCCTTTATCAGATTTATAAATAATATAAGACTGTTTAAATCTATTAATATCTCTAAGTTGGTTTGTTTTATTCAATTTAATCTGTTTTTAATCTAAGTACTGGTTGTTCCTTTATTGGTAAATGAATTATTGCTGCAAAAACTGATAAAGCAATTGCTAAATACCACGCGTAATCATATGACCCATAAAGATCATGGAATAAACCTCCAAGGTAAGCTCCAAAAAATGAGCCAATCTGGTGGCTTAAAAATACAATACCGTATAAAACTCCTAAGTATTTTGTTCCAAACATATGAGCAACTATTCCACTTGTTGCTGGCACAGTTGATAGCCAAAGAAAACCAAAAGTTGCTCCAAAAATGAAAGAATTAATATTGCTTGCAGGTAAAAATATGAAAAAGATAATAGATAAACCTCTTAAACTATAAATCGCACTTAATATTATTTTCTTACTTATTTTAGTGGATAGATAACCACTGCAAAGTGATCCAAAAATATTAAAGAGACCTATTAAAGATAAAATTGCCGCTGCAGTCCAGCTCTCTAAACCTCGATCAATCACATAAGTTGGAACGTGAGTACCGACTAAAGTTATATGAAAACCGCAAACAAAAAACCCAGAAACCAAAAGCATATAACTTTTGGACTCAAATGCCTCTTTAATTGCTTGCATAGTGGTTTGTGAATTTGGTTTTTCTATAGTTTGTTCTAAAGATGGAGATCTAACAAAAAATGATATAACTAAACCAATAGATAAAGCTATTAAAAATGCCACTAAAGTGATTTCCCATCCTTTTTCAGTTAAAGAATACTCTGTTAAAATTGGAGATAAAAAATATCCAAATGAACCTACTGCGGTGACTATACTCATTGCGATTGTTCTGTTTGATAATGGGAAATGTTTTCCAACAACTGACATCGGAATACTAATTGCAGTGCCACCTAATCCAATACCCACCAGAATTCCTAAATCTATTTGAAAAAAAATTCCAGTATTTGGACCTGCGTATAAAAAATACACACCAGCAATAAAAAAAATGAATGCTAAAGCAATTGCTTTATGCCCACCATATTTGTCTGCAATAGTTCCAAATATTGGTCCAGTTAATCCCCACATCAGCATTTGCAGACCGACTGACAAACCTGATTGAGTTAAAGAAATACCCAGATCGTCTTTAAAATCCATAAAGAACATTCCAAAAGTCTGTCTAACTCCTAAAGAAATTAAAACAACAAGACTTGCAGCAATAAGAGTAATTAAAGCAGTTTTGTTTCTTATAAATTTTTCAGATCCCATTTGTATTTACTTTAAATGTTTAGCTGCTTGTCTTATATCAGCGATAAGGTCGCTAGGATCCTCAAGACCTATATGCAATCTTACTAAATGCTCATCTTTTGAAAGTTTCATATATTTTCTTTTTCCTGTTTCTCTAAATTCTTGGTGTAGTGCTAAACTTTCAAAACCACCCCAGCTATATCCATATCCAAAAAGTTTTAGTGAATTAACAAATTTTCTCACTGCATTAGTATTTTTAGCTTTTATTTTTAATCCCATCAATCCTGATGCACCTGAATAGTATTTTTTCCACATTTTAAAATTCTGAGAATTACCTTTGTATGGGTAAAGAAGTTTGATCTTTTTATTTTTTGATAAAAATGATGCAACTTTTTTAGCATTATCACTATGCCTATCTAATCTAACATCCAAAGTTCTTAAACCTCTTGTAATCAAGTAAGCATCGTCTGGTCCTAATCTTTGGCCTGTAATTTTTTCAGTTATTTTAACTTTAGGAAATACTTTTTTATTTACTGCAAGACTTCCACCCATAACATCTGAGTGTCCTGAATAATATTTAGTTGCTGAAACTATTGACATATCGAAACCTAGCTTAATAGGTTTAAGATAATATGGAGTCCCCCATGTGTTATCAATTGCCGTATAAATCTTATTTTTTTTTGCAATAGAAATAATTTTACCTAAATCTTGAAAATCAAAAGTGTTACTTCCTGGATTTTCAACAAAAATTAATTTAGTTTTTTTTGTAATGTTTTTTTCTAAAGTTTTAAGATCATGCGGATCATAAAAAGTCGTTTTAATATCAAACTCCTTCAAATATTTTTCAGTCAAAATTCTTGTTGGACTATATACTGGATCTGCCACCAAAATTTCATGTCCAGGTCTCACCACACTAAAAATAGCGAGAAAAACAGAACCAAAGCCTGTCTGAGTTGTAAAAACGTGATAACTCTCTTCAAGTTTGGTTAATATCTTTTGTAAGATATAAGTAGTTGAAGTTCCTTGTCTTGCATAATCAAAGTGCCCACCTATAGGATTTTGTATTGCTTTTTTTTGCATTTTTCTAATATCTTGCATTGATTTAAATATAATTGTTGAAGCTCTGACAACAGGTGGATTTACTGACTGATTATGAAAGTCTTTTGCGGTATGTTTTAAAAAAGTTTTAAAAGATTTTGTCATAAAAAAATTGATATGCTGGAGGGACAATGCTATATCCCACAATGAAATTCAATAAATTAATGAATAGGACTTAATGAGTTATCCAAAAAAACATAGAGGCCGAAGAAAAATGGGCTCTAAAAAGAGACGAGCTAGAAAAAAAAATAAGAAAAAATAATTATTGATCTAATTCATGAATGTAAATTTTAAACATTTATGCATAATTTGCTTTTACTTACCTATAATAACAATAATAATATCCTATATTTGGTCAGCCAATCTTAATATAGTTGACTGGTGTATACCTAGCATTGACGGATGTACTTCTATATCAAGGATAGGCAGGTACGAGCCAGTGGTATATTTTTTCAAACCAATGATGTTTATTTATGCGATATTTTCGGCAATTTTTTGGAGTAAATTTTATAAAATTTTTAGAGTTGAAAAAATTGAAATTTCAAAATTTTTAATCTTAATAGCTTATTGTTCAATACTTTTTTTAATTCTTTATATCTTTTTTTTAGGTGAAGGAAAATTATATAAATTTTTTAGACAAGTTGGTATTTTTATATTTATTTTTTTTACAGTATTAAGCCAAATTTTTTTTTCTTCAAAATTAAAAAAAATATCTAGTTTTGATTATAAAATTAGCAAATTAATATTTTATTATACTGTCGTATTGGGTATTATTGGAATTTTATTGCTACCACTTGTTACTACAAAAGTTGTTGAATTTGCAAATTTTAAAAATATTGTATCTTGGAATTATTTTTTATTTATTCAAATATATTTTTTATTTATTTTTTTTGGATTAAAAAAAAAATTATGAGGTAATCCAGCCTCCTCCTAGAACTTTATCGCCGTAACTGTCTTTTGAGTAAAATACGCATGCTTGACCAGGTGAAATGCCCTCCTCAGCATTTTCTAAAATTACTATTCCCTTGTTGTTTAAGTTCAAATTTACCTTTGCTCTAAGAAGTTTTCCTGTTGATCTCACTTTTACAAAAATATTATTTTCAAATTCTTCTTTTTTTACTAATAAGTTTAAATTTTTAATCTCAATTTCCTTTTTTCCAAGTTTAACTTTTGGTCCAACTATAATTTCATTTTTATCTGAATTAATCATTAAAACATAAAGTGGTTCTTTGTCTGCTATTTTAATTCCTTTTCTTTGACCTATTGTAAAATTTACTATTCCATCGTGTACTCCAATAACCTCTCCATCTAAATTTTTAATATTACCTTTTTTAAAAGAATTTGGCTTAAATTTTTCTATAACAGAAGCATAATTACCATTTGGAACAAAGCAAATATCTTGACTATCTGGTTTATCTGCAACATTTAAATTTAATTTTTTAGCAATATCTCTAGTTTGATTTTTTAACAAACCACCTAAAGGAAATCTTAAATAGTCAAGTTGTTCCTTAGTAGTATTAAATAAAAAGTAACTTTGATCCCTATTCTGATCAATAGCTCTGTACATGTCTGTTGAATTATTCTTTGTGATACTTTTAACATAATGACCTGTAATTAATGCATCAGCTTTTAAATCTTTTGAAACTTCAAACAAATCCTTAAATTTAACTGTTTGATTACACTGAACACAAGGTATAGGAGTCTCACCTTTCAAATAACTTTCAACAAAATTGTCTATTACACCCAGTTTGAATTTATTTTGATAATATAAAACTTTGTGTTCTATATCTAATTTCTGAGCGACTCTTTTTGCATCCATTATATCTTGTCCAGAACAACATTGTTTTGAGGCTGCAACCTCTTTACCGTCATCATAAAGCTTTAATGTTATACCTATCACATTGAAACCTTCTTTCTTCATCATGCCGGCCACAGTTGAAGAATCTACTCCACCTGACATTGCAACAACTACTGTTGTGTCTGAGGGTTTTTTATCCAAACCAATGGAATTTAAATCATTATTCATTTGATGGTATTTATACTTATTTCTAATATAAGTTAAATTAAATGATTTTAGATTATGAACCAGGTGACAAAGTTGAAAATCCTAACAATAAAGAATGGGGCATAGGTCAAGTTCAATCAATAATTAAGGATAAAGTAACTGTAAATTTTGAAAATGTTGGAAAAAAAGTGATAAATGCGAAAAATATAGAATTAATAAAATTAAATGACTGAATTAAATTTAAAAAAAATTACTGAAGAATTAATTGATACCTTTTTATATGCTGGAGAAATTTCGTTAGAACTTCGAGAAAAAGGGTTAATCAAAGAAATAAAGACAGATAATACACCTGTTAGTAATGGTGATCTAGAGGTCAATAAAATTATTACTAATAAAATAAAAAATATTACTCCTAAAATACCAATTGTTTCAGAAGAAACTTCTGACAATAAGTCTATAAAAAATTTAAAGGATTTTTGGTTAATTGATCCAATAGACGGTACTTATGATTATATTAATAACTTAGAAGAGTTTACAATTAATGCTGGTCTTATAATTAACAATAATCCAGTTATAGGATTGATTAATGCACCATCTAAAAAAAGAATGTTTTATTCTTATGGTAATAATTTAGCTTTTGAAATCGTAAATGGAAAGACTATTAAATTAAATTGTTCAAAAAACTTTAATAAAAATGAAATTAAATTTGTCTCTTACTCTAACAAAATAAAACCAGAGATAGAAGTAATTCACAAAAAACTAAATGTTAAAAAATATGTAAGAATGAAGAGTTCACTAAAATTTTGTGTAATTGCTGCAGGAGAATATGATGGTTATGTTGCTGAACCAAGAGCTTGTGAATGGGATATTGCTGCTGGTCATGCAATTCTTAAACATGCTGGAGGTGTGGTAACAGATTTTGATAATAAAGAGATAAAATATGGAAAGAGAGATTTTAAAAACCCAAGCTTAATTCTAAAAAGTAAGAATATATTGTAATGGATGAACAACTAAGAATAATACTTATTATAATAGTATCAGTTTCAATTTTTGGATTAATTACATTCGTATTTGTAAAAAATTATATCAGAAACAAAATTGATTTTTTAGTTAAAAAAGAAAAAGATAAAAATCTAAAGTAATTTTATTATTTTTAAATAATCATCTTTATCTAAATCCATAATTTTTTTTGATGTTTCAAAGTCAAAACCATTTCTTGCTAACAAAGAAATATCTTTTTTATAAAATAAGGGTCTATTATCCTCTGTTCTAGCAGGACCAATTCTTTTTTTTTTACATATTTTTATCGCAGAGAAGAAATCTTGATCAGAATTTTCATCTTTTATCTTATTAACTGTATCTTTTATGAATTCATCATTTATTCCTTTACCAACTAGATAACTTCTTATTTTATTAATAGAATTTCCTCTCTGGATCATACTTTTTGCTTTGCTATCTGAATAAAATTTATCATTTATAAATTTACTTTTTTCTAGATCTGAAAGAACAATATCTATTAAATTAGTCACATCTTGTTTTTTAACATTTGGCACTGAAGTTTTAAGATATTTCTTTAAAAGGTAAGTCTTTAGTTGTTGTTTTGAGGGAGCATACTTTTCTAAATAAGCAAACGCAAAATTTCTCATTTCCTCAACAGTTACCTTTAAAGTTTTTTTTCGATTTCTTATAGGAATCATGAATAGATTTACTATAATATATTTTGAAATGATCGAACAAATTTATAATTATTTTACAATTGAAATGCTCTACTATTGGGTGAATTTAGGAGTTATCCCTTTTTGGTTAATATTAATTTTTTTTCCCCAGTCATATTTAAGTAGATTCTTTGTAACTTCGATACTACCTATCATTTTACTAAGCGGGGCTTATATTTTCGTACTTTATAAATCATATCTAACTTCTTATGATTTTGCTGGTAATTTTAAACTTTATCTTGGACTTGAAGGTTTATCTGAATTATTCACTAACAATTTTTATATTATGTTTTTTTGGATACATTTTATTGCAATTAATCTTTTTACAGGTGGTTGGATGGTAAAAGACTCTCAAAAATTTTCAATTAACAAAATTCTTTTATCGGTACCCCTGATTGTTACGTATTTAATTGGTCCGTTAGGTTTGTTTATGTATTGGCTAATAAAAATTTTTCATGCCAAAAGTATAAATCTCCATGACTAAATCTATTGATTTTTACTTTGATTTTATTAGCCCTTATTCATATTTAGCTATTCATAAATTAAAGACTTTAAAAAATTACGAAGGAATGAATATAAATTATAAACCTATATTATTAGGTGGACTTCATAATCTTGGGGGTATTACTGCTCCCGCTTTTAACGAACGCAAATTAAAGAATATGAAATTTGATTGTAATTTAATTGCAAAAAAAAACAACATCCCATTTATTTGGAATACCAAATTTCCAATTAATTCACTTTACTTGATGCGTGGATATCTTGCAATTAATGAAAAATTAAAAAAAAAATATTTTGATTTATTTTTTAACGCTTACTGGAAAAATAACATTGATATTTCCAGTCAAGAAAATGTTAATAATGTTTTAGAAAATTTAGGCATAGATAAAAAAAAATATTTTGAAAAAATACAAAAAGTTGAGATTAAAGATGAATTAAAAAAACTTACAAATATTGCTTTTGAAAAAAATATTTTTGGTGCTCCAACTTTTGTAGTTAATAACAAAATTTTTTGGGGACAAGATCGATTAGAGTATGCTTTAGATGAATATAATTCTTAAACAATTTTAAATTTACTTTGTCTAATGGCTCCAAAACCTCCGTCTATATGAGAAACTTTTTTAAAACCCATATCTTTTAGAGATTTTGCAGCTAATGCAGATCTCAAACCGCCTGCACAAAATAAAACCATTTCTTTATTTAGATCTAATTTACCTTTTTTAAAGTAAGCACTATCTGGATCTAACCAAAACTCTAACATGCCTCTTGGTATATGATTAGAATTTTCAACTCTCCCTTCTTTCTCTAACTCTCGAATATCTCTTATGTCAATTAAGTTACACTGATTTTCATTAACCATTTTGTGTGCCTCATCAGTTGAAATTGTTTTAATTTGATCTAGGGCTTCTGAAACTAGAGTTTGTGATGATTTTATATTCATAATTTTTTTATTTATTATATAGTTTTTAATATAACCATAGATAAAAATTGTGCTACCTAAAATATTAAAACCTTTTCATTCAGACAAATCGAATTTGGTTAGGATAGGTCCTAAAAAAGATGGTGGATATGTCATTGATAAAAGAGTAATAGAAAAATCTGAGGTAATTATTACTTGTGGTCTAAATGATGATTGGGAATTTGAAAAAGATTTTCTTAATAAAAATAACAGTTCTAGAGTTGAAGCTTATGATCACACAGTTGATAGACATTTCTGGTTAAATAGGTTTAAAAAAGATTTTATAGCATTCCTATTATTGAAAAAAATTACCCCTGGACAAATATTAGATATATTTAAGTATGTAAGTTATCTAAATTTTTTTAAAGGAAAAAATAAGCATCATATTAAAAAGATTGTTTCACATAAAAATGATGAAAATAATCAAACAACTATTTCAGAAGCAATTGGTAGTAATGAAAATATAATTTTAAAAATAGATATTGAGGGAGATGAATTTAAAATTCTAGAGGAAATAGATAAGAATTTAGATAAAATAAATTTACTTATAATAGAGTTTCACGATATGCAAAAAAATTTAAAAAAAGTTGAGAACTTTATTGAAAATACTAAACTTAAAAACATTCACATTAACGCAAATAACTACGGGATGTTAGATGAAAAAGGTATTCCTCAGGTGATTGAAATGACACTTATAAACCCAAAAAAATTTGAAATAACCAATGAAAGATCAAAAAGAAATTATCCAATAGAGGGCTTGGATTTTAAAAATCGTAAACGAGGACCAGATATTGAAATAAAATTTAATGAATAAGAAAATTTGTATAGTTTATACTCACCATAAATTAGGTGATTTAATTTGGCAACTACCATATATAAAGGCTATTAGTGATCACCATGATCAAAAAGTTGATTTACTTGTTAGAAAAAAAACTCAAGCAAAAGATATTTTAAAAGATTTAAATCATATTAATAAGATTCATTATAACGAATTTAGAAAAGGCTTAGCTTATTGGATAGATGTCTTTAAATTAAAAAAAATATTTGATTTTGAAAAATATGATTATGTTTACATTTTAGACAAAGTAAACAAACCTGCAATTGCAGCAAAATTAGCTGGCATCAAAAATATAATTGGACCAGGTTTTCAAAATCAAAAAAAATGGATCACAGTTAAAAATTACTTAGATGAAAAAGATTGGAAATTAAACTATTCAGAGCAATCACAAAAATTATTAAAGATTAATTCGATTATATTAAACGATAAGTTTCCTGACTTAGAAGTAAATATTGAACGACTTAAAGTAGGTAATGATGATCTGATGATTGATGGGAAAAAAATAGCATTTGGTGTTGATTCTTTTGAAGATTATAAAATGTGGTTTGAGGAAGATTTCATAAAATTAGCAGACCTTTTGTATGAGAAAGGATTGTTTGATTACATATATTTAGTTTGTGGGCCAGATAAATCAAATGTTGCCAAAAAAATTATTAATGACTCTGGAAAGAACTATTTTATTGATTGTTCTAATAAAGATCTAATAGGAATAATATTGGCTATTAAAAATTCTGCTTTTTATATAGGTAATAACTCTGGCCCTTTAAATTTATCTGCTGCTTTAGGTGTTAAGACTTTTGGTTTAATTGCTAACGATCCAGTGAGCGAATTGAAATACAGTAAAATAACTCCAATAACGCCTCAAGACTACAAAGATAATATTTGGACTCGAAATAGAGAGGGAATGAAAAAGCTAAAGCCCGTTGAAGTTTTAAAAAAAATTATTAACAACTTATAAAAAAAAGCCCCCTGAGGGAGGGGGCTTTATTGTTTAACTAACTAGAGAGAGAGTTTTAAGGGACCCTACGATGAGTAATCGCGGAGATACACAGAGAGCGTAGAATCCCTTTATTGTTAACAATTAGTCACGTATTGCATATGCAATAACGCCAGTTTCCGTAACATCTGTACCTTTAGTTTCAGCCTCTTTACTTAGTCTGATACCAATTGTAGATTTCATGATTGCCCATACAATTAAAGCTACCACAAAAACAAAAATGTTAATCGAAAGCACGCCTAATAATTGAGTTCCAAATGAAGTATCTGGATTTGTAATCGGCACAGCCAATGTACCCCAAATACCAGCAAATAAGTGAGCTGGTATAGCTCCTACTACATCATCAATTTTTAATGCGAATAGTAGTTTAGTACCATAAACTACGATTATACCACCAACTGCACCAATTAAAATTGCTGCTAATGGTGAAGGCATTAATGGCTCAGCAGTAATTGCAACTAATCCACCAATACAACCGTTTAACATTTGAACAACATCTGTTTTTCCAAAGTTTAATCTTGTAACAGTAGCTGCAGCCATAACACCACCTGCTCCTGCTAAGAAAGTATTTAGAAATATTGTTGAAACAGCTATTGCATCATCAGCCGTACCAATAGCTAATTGAGAACCACCATTAAATCCAAACCAACCTAACCATAAAATAAATACTCCCACGGTTACTAATGGGATTGAAGATGCAGCAAAGGGTTTTAACGGCGCTGGAGCACCAGACTTAGTAAATCTACCAAGTCTAGGACCTAACATTAAAGCACCTGCTAAAGCTGCTGCTCCACCAGTTGAGTGTACTAATGTTGATCCAGCAAAATCTGAAAAACCAGCAGCAGCTAACCAGCCACCACCCCACTGCCAACCCATTACGATCGGATAAATAATTCCTGATAAAATTGCTGCAAATAAAAAGAATGGCCAAAGCTTAATTCTTTCAGCTAAAGTTCCTGATACAATAGAAACTGTTGTTGCACAGAAAACCATCTGAAAATACCAATCTGATGCATCTGCATAACCTGTATCAACTGCACTAGAGTCTGACCATGGAATAAAACTTCCAATATATCCTCCTTCTGGAATTCCGTAAGCTAAATTATAACCGAACATCCAGAACATAATTCCAGCAATTGATATTAAACCTATATTTTTTGCACAGATAACAGATACACTTTTAGATGTAACCATTCCAGATTCTAACATTGCAAATCCACACGCCATAAAGAAGACGAGGAAACCGCAAATTAAAAATAGCAAGGTGTTAAATATAAAACCTATTTCAGCAGAAACTGTTGTCTCCGCCATACCTGCACTACTCATATTTAATAAAAACATTAAACTCATGAGTGGCAGACTTATTTTTTTTATTAATTTAGTCATAAGACCTCCCTGTAAGGGTAATCTTATATTTTTAAAAAAATCTGAAAACTAACGCTGATTAGGAAAATTGGCTATGCAGATTTTGCATATAGAAACAGCCTTAAAGTGCGTATCACATTAAGGCTGTTAAAAATTATTATTTGTTGAATACTTCTTTCAAAGCTTTTGCTGGTAAGAATTTTACCTTTTGTGAAGCAGCAATTTGGATCTGTTCACCAGTTCTAGGATTTCTTCCAACTCTTGCTTTTCTCTTAGCCACTTTATAAGTACCAAATCCAGCGATTTTTACTGAATCATCGCCTTTTAAAGCGTCCAAAATGGTGTTGGTAATAGTGTCAAAAGTTCTTTCTGCATCAGCTTTGCTCAAATTTAAAGCTCCAGAAAGCTTGACAATTAATTGTTTTTTATTCATTTTAGCTCCGGTTTTATTAGGTTATTTACTATTTTTATCAAAAGTATTGATAAATCAAGACTTTTTTTAGTGTTAAGCAAAAAGTTATACACAATATCTAGTGTAATATTGAATTAATGTTGATTTTATTGATGTTTTTGACTTTATTAGCAATTAAATTATTAGAACAATCCAAGGTCTTTTAAGTCATTAAAAGTTGTAAAAACCATCAAAGACAGCAATACAAATAAACCGATTCGAAAAAAACCTTCTTGAGTATTTTGAGATAGTGGTCGACCTAAAACTTTTTCAAATGCATAAAACATCAAATGTCCTCCGTCAAGCATTGGAATCGGGAAGAGATTTACTAAACCTAAGCTAATAGAAATATATGCCATCATGCTGATAAATGCTAATAAACCAAATTCAGCAACTTGGCCTGAAATTTTAGCAATTCTAATGGGTCCTCCTAATTGTGAAGTATCTGCTTTACCAAAAATCATTGCTCCAATGTATTTTAATGATGAAGTGCTTACATAATAAACTTCATGAGCTGCATGGTAAATTGCCTTTGCTGGACCTAATTTTACATGATTAATTTCATTGTTCTGAGCACCTAATTTAATTCCAACTACTCTTTTATATATTTTATTGCCTAGATTGTCCTCACTTAAAACTATATTAGGCTTAATTTTCAATAATAATTCATCATAAGATCGCTTTACTTTAAAATCAATAAAGTCATCAGTAGACATCATTATATATTTAGAGACATCCATAATACTTTGGACCTCATTTCCATCTATTTCTAAAATTACATCGTTTTGTTTTAGACCACCTACCATTGCAGGGCTGTCACTTTGAACTTCATTAATTACTGCTGGAGTAAAATCTTTTCCAATAAATGTATAAATTGAGAAGAAAATAACTAAAGCTAATAAAAAGTTTGCAAGAGGACCTCCAAATACAATTAGAACCCTTTGATATAAAGGTTTTAAAACAAACAATTTTTTACGATCTTCTTCATTATATTCTTTTATGATTTTTTCTTGATCGGCTTGAGAAAATACATTTCGATCACCAAAAAATTTGACATAACCTCCTAATGGAATCCAACATATTTTCCATCTAGTACCAGATTTATCATTCCATCCAAAAATTTCTTGCCCAAATCCAATAGAAAAATCTGTAACTCCTACTCCATATCTCTTAGCAAAATAATAATGACCATATTCGTGAATAAAGACCACTACTAAAATTAATGCAATAAAAGGTAAAATAAAATCAAACATACTTTATTTTAAATGAATTCAAAAATATACACAATAGGCCATTTTAATACAATTTTTGACTTTAAAACATTCATTGTATTTGTCTTAAAAAGATATAAGCATCCAGCTAAATTAACAATAATAACTAAATAATGGACTTCAACGAATTACCGATTGATAATAAACTCAAAAATTCCATTAAATTTGCTGATTTTAAAACCCCTACGCCAATTCAAAGTAAATCAATCCCAATTAGTTTAATGGGCAAGGATATATTGGGTACAGCACAAACTGGCACTGGAAAGACTTTAGCCTTTACTATCCCAATGATTAATAAGCTTATTCTAGATAAAAATGCTATGGCATTAATTATCTGCCCTACTAGAGAGCTTGCAAGTCAAGTTATGCAGACTGTTTTAAAATTAAATGTAAGAGAAATTGGAATAGGAAATGCACTTCTTATTGGTGGTGAAGGAATGCAAAAACAACTTAAAAAATTAAAAAAAAGAGCACGTATTATAGTTGGTACTCCAGGTAGAATAAATGATCATCTAAAAAGACAAAGTTTGAATTTGTCAAAAGTATCATACTTAGTTTTAGACGAAACAGATAGAATGCTTGATATGGGATTTACCCCTCAAATTGAATTGATTTTAAAGTTTATTCCAAAACAACATCAAACTTTATTGTTCTCAGCTACTTTACCAAATAATATTTTAAGAATTTCAGAAAAGTATTTAAAAAATCCAGAAAGAATAGCCGTAGGTTCTTTATCAAAACCAATAAAAAAAATTAAACAAGAAACATTTCAAATAACTCAAGACAAAAAATATCACGAATTAGTAAATCAATTAGTTGAAAGAAATGGTTCAATATTGGTTTTTGTTAAAACTAAACATGGTGCAGATAAAATTGTTAAGCGTTTAAAATATGACGGACATTCTGCAGATGCAATTCATGGTAATTTAAGACAAAGTAAAAGAGAACGTGTCATTAACAACTTTAGAAATGGTAAGAGTAGAATTTTAATTGCAACTGATGTAGCTGCAAGAGGGTTAGACATACCTTTAATTCAGCATGTCATTAACTATGACTTACCACAAGTGCCTGAGGACTATATTCATAGAATTGGTAGAACTGGAAGAGCTGGAAAAGATGGATCTGCTTTAACATTTCTAACTCCATCAGACCGATCTATGTGGAATTCTATAAGTAGATTAATTAATCCAGATTTTAAAATTTCAAAAGAAGGTCAATCAAGAAATTCAAAAGGTAAAAAAAGGTTCAAAGCAAGATTTAACAAAGAGAAGAAATTTAAAGATAATAAAAAATTCTTTAAAAAAGATCACTCTAGAAAATCAAATTTTAAAGGTAAGAAAAAGTTCTTTAAAAAAGATGACTCTAGAAAGTCAAGTTTTAAAAAAAAGAAAATACCATTTGGATCTACCAATAATCCAAAATATTTCGATAAAGAGAAATCTAATAATCCTCAAACTGTTTCAGAAAAAAAGGATTATAAATTTGGACGTAAAAAGAAGTTTAAACATAGAAACAGACCTAAAAAATTTTCTTTTAGAAAACACAATCGATCCAGATAATTCAGTAAAGGCTAATAATACAATAAGATAAATATTATTGCTAAGATAACTGATAATATTAATAAAATAATGTAATTTATTTTGATATTTAACCTTTTATAAATTTCCTCATTTATTTTTTCCCAAAACAATACTATTAAAAAAACAATTATCGCAGGAATAATAAATTTAAGCATTGTTTCTAACTCTTATCTCCAACATAAACTGATACACCTCTAGAATTAATATCAACATCGAATTTCTTATGTAAAGGAGGAAAGGCTCTTTGTGAACAGTCTAATCTATCACATGTTCTACAAGAAACACCAATTGGTATTTCAGTAGTTTTATCTGTTACATTAATGTTTTCTGTATAAACAAAATCTTTTGCGTATTTGGCATCACATCCTAATCCTATGGATAAAATACTTTTAGATTGACCAAATCTTCCAATTCCTTTTTCAACAGTTCTTGCAATACAAACATATTTTTCTCCATTGGTCATTTTACTCACTGCTGCTTGAATTACTCCTGGTCTTGTAAATGCAGAATAAACATTCCACCTTGGGCATGCTCCACCATACCTAGGAATTTCAATTCCTGATAAAGAAAATCTTTTTGAAATATTCCCAGCCATATCTACTCTTAGAAAATGGAATGGAATTCCTGGTAGTTTAGGATCTTGTAAACAAGTAACTCTATGTGTAACTTGTTCAAAAGATGTTGCAAAAGTATTTTGCAAAAGCTCTAGATCATATTTAAGTTTTTTGCATTCAGTGTGGAAAGGTTTGTAGGGCATTAGTATTGCAGCTCCACAATAATTTAATAAGGCTACTTTGGTTAATTTTTTGGACTCTTCCGAGGTAAATGTGAAAGTAGACAAATAATCTTCAATCTCTTTACTAGCTCCTTCTTGGGCAATTTGAGCAGCTGCATGAAGTTTTTTTGTCTCCAAAGAACTATAATCACTAAGTAATAATTCTTTTTTATTTTTATGATAAATTTTTGAGAAAGGTTTGTCCTCTTCAGGAATAACATCTTTTACGGTAATTCCAAATTCTGTTTTTAAATATTCACAAAGAGCTATATATCTAGTTCGATTATTTTTTTGAACTTTTTCAAATACCTTGTTTGCAAATTCTTCTAACTTAGGAAAATAGTTTTTATTTTTTTGTAAAAAATCAGAAATAACTTCTCCTGGAAATGAACTTTTTCTACCATCAACAATTTTACCAGATATTTTTTCAATCTTATTAATTAATTCATGATCTTTTTTTTTTAAAATGTCTCCTAGTCTTACAATTGCTTTACCAATTTTAGGATTTGTGCCTACAAGATCTCTAACCTCTGGGCCTAAGATATCTAAATCCTCGAATAATTCATCATCAAGGATTTCAGACAAAGTATTTTCTAAGTTTAGATCTGTTTTTGAAGTTAATTGTGAAAGTTCAATATTAAGTTTTTCACAAATTTTTAAGAGCAGATCTCCATCAATTTTCCTTTTTCCACCTTCAATTAGATTTAAGTAACTTGGTGAAATACTTAACTCCTCAGCAAGTTTATTAGCTTGAAGACCTAATTGTCTTCTAAAAGCCTTGATTTTTGGCCCAATTTTTAGATCTAATTGACTCATATTTTCTATTTGTAAATTTTGTAAATTTATTTTTACAAAATTTTTCTTTCATTTACAACACTTTTACACTTTTTTATAGATTTTGTAAATCCTGTAAATTATAAAGTTTGCATGGACGAAAAATTAAAAAACAGTGAAAATGAGGCTCAAATCATAAGACATGAAGACCTTGCTAGACACAATAGCAGAGGTATCTACATGAGAGATGATCATTGTGATTGGGGTTCAAGTGGAATGCAAGATCTAGTTGAGACCCTAAACGACTCAAACTAGTTCTAACTCATTCGACTTTTTTCATTTCTTACTAAGACTTTAACATCACAGGATTTATATAATGAGTGCAGAAAATATCTCATACGATTTAAAAAGATTTGCGGGAATAAAAAGAGACTATTCTCCTGAAGAAGTTGAAAGACTTAGAGGATCCATCAAAATTGAATATTCTATATGTAAACAACAATCTACTAAATTGTGGAAACTGCTTAATTCGGAACCTTATGTTAATACATTAGGATCTTTATCTGGTAACCACGCAGTTCAACACGCAAAAGCTGGATTAAAAGCGATTTATTTAAGTGGCTGGCAGGTTGCAGCAGATGCTAACAGTGCTGGAGAGATGTATCCTGATCAATCTCTATATCCGTATGACAGTGCTCCAAAATTGGTTGAGTCAATGAATAATGCTTTAATAAGAGCTGATCAAATTCAACATATGGAATTAAAAGATGGTGATATGAAGACAGAAAAAAGAGTTGATTATATGCTACCAATTATTGCTGATGGAGAAGCAGGTTTTGGTGGACCATTAAATGTATTTGAACTTGCAAAAAAATTTATCAAAGCAGGTGCTGCTGGTGTTCACTTTGAAGACCAACTAGCTAGTGAAAAAAAATGTGGTCATATGGGTGGAAAAGTACTTGTTCCAACTGGTACGATGATCAAAAATTTAAAGGCAGCAAGACTAGCTGCAGATATAGCAGATGTGCCATTAATTATTTTAGCAAGGACTGATGCTAATGCCGCAAAACTAATTACTAATGATCATGACGAAAACGATAAAACTTTCCTTACTGGTGAAAGATCTCCAGAAGGTTTTTATTATGTGAAAGCAGGAATTGATCAAGCGATATCAAGAGGTTTAGCTTACGCACCTTATTCGGATTTAATTTGGTGTGAAACTGCTACACCTAATCTTGAAGAGGCTAAAAAATTTGCTGATGCAATTCATAAAAAATTTCCTGGAAAGCTTTTAGCTTATAATTGTTCACCTTCATTTAATTGGAAAAAACATTTGTCTGATAGTGAGATTGCAACTTTTCAACAAGAGATAAGTAAAATGGGATATAAATTTCAATTCATTACACTAGCTGGATTTCATACTCAAAATATTGCTATTTTTGAATTAGCTGAGAAATATAAAAATGAAGGCATGACAGCTTATTCAAAAATTCAAGAACAAGAATTTGCTCGTGAGAAAGATGGTTACACAAGTGTCAAACATCAAAGAGAAGTTGGTACTTCTTATTTTGATGCTGTTTCCAACACTATAAGCAGTGGTAAAAGTTCAACAACAGCAATGGCAGGGTCAACTGAGTCCGAGCAATTCTAAAAACACGCTCCTCTTAAAAAAATAGTTATCTAACTGGCCCTAAAATGGGTCAGTTAGATTAACAATTTTTTCTTCAAATTATTTTTTTTCGGAATAATCTTGTTATAAATCTGAATTTCCATAAGATAATATTAAATAATCTTTTAAAATATAAACTTATAACAGTCTCATTTTTATATTTATTTACATCAATAATTTCATCAATTTTTAATGAACATGCACCCCTAATATCTTTAAAATTTTTTTCTCTGAATTCTGGATACTTGTAATAATAATTATTAGTAATATGCTCTATGAAGCAATTAGGGTCAAGTTTGCTATTTATTTCAGGTAACAGAGTTGCTTTGAAATAGTTAATATTTAAGGCGTTGAAACCTATTGAGGATCTTTCAGTTATTCCATAATTGTGCCTAAAATTATGGACCTTTTTTTTAAAATTCCACCATTTTGAATTAATAAAATCGTTAAATTGATTTTGATCATATATCCAAAAACAACAATAGTTTTCTAAATCATTTATAATAAAATTTTGTGAATTAAATTTAAAAAATTTATTCAATTTTTCTGATATATGAATACTGTATTTTTCATTTTCTTCATTGTTTTTTTCATATATTAAAAAACCTAAATTAAATTTATTGTCTGATAAACTTTTTTGGTATTTTAGATAATATTGTAAATTTTTCTCAGTAAACTTAATGTCGTGTTCAAGATACATATAGTAATCATAATTACCTTTTTGCTTTTGCATTTCAGGTCGTGTCAGCCAAGTCAGATAACCTTTTTCAAGATCTTCATTGTTGATTTCATGATTAATTATTTTTGCGTCCAAATTTTTATTATCTAGATAATTATTATGTGTATGTATAAATATATCTACAGGCAAAGACATTTTTTTTAAATTTGAAATATTTTCATTTAGGTATTCAAATCTATTTAAATTTCTGTATCCTTCCCTTTTTTCAGGATTTGGATTGTAAAAAGGTATATGAATAGATATAGACATTTTTAGAATTAAAATTATAAACAAATTTAACATTTTTAATAATGAAAAAAATTTTAATAACAGGTGGAACAGGGTATCTTGGAAGGAATTTAGCGCTTTTTTTACAAAAAGAAATATAAAGTCTTCATCGGTGCAAGAAACAATAAACAAAATTTTTTAGTAAAAAACTTAACAAATTGCGAGGTGGTTCCTCTTGATGTTTCTAATATAGATTCAGTAAATGATTGTTTAAACTATTCTAAACCTGACATTGTTATTCATGCAGCTGCTACTAAATTTGTTGACCTATCTGAAAAATTTCCTTTTGAATGTATTGATATAAACATTGTTGGATCAGCTAATATAGCAAGAGCATGCATTAATAAAAAAATTCCCACAGTTATTGGTGTATCAACAGATAAGGCATCACCACCTATAAAAAATATCTATGGTTTAAGTAAATCCTGTATGGAAAGACTTTTCTCCTCTATCGAGCCCTACGGCAAAACAAAATTTATCTGTGTTAGATATGGAAACGTGACCTGGTCAACAGGTTCAGTACTTCCTATTTGGAAACAAATGTTTAATAAAAACAAAACTATTTTAACTACAGGACCTAACATGAGAAGATTTTTTTTCTCAGTTGATGACGCTGTAAGTTTAATTGATCAAGCATTAAAATTAAAGAATAAATTGGCTGGTAAAATTCTGTCTGCAGAAATGAAATCATCAAAAATGATTGATATCCTCAAAGTCTGGATTGAAAAATTTGGTGGAAATTATAAAATAATTAAAACAAGAAAAGGGGACAGATTAGATGAGTATTTAATTGGAGAAGATGAATTAAAATATGCTGAAGTTTTAAAAATTAAAGGTAAAAAGTATTTTGTTATAAATTTCAATAAATTATCGAAAAAACCACTTAAAAAAATTATTTCATCAAAAGATGCTAAAAAATTATTACAGTCTGAAATAGAAAAGATAATTAAATTTGGACTAAGATCTAATGAGCTCTAAAAGAATTAATCATGCTTTTATTATGGCTGCCGGTCGTGGAACTCGACTAAGACCTTTAACAAAAAAAATACCAAAAGGATTAATAAAATTTAAACAAACATCATTAATAGCAAATGGAATAAAAAAACTTAAAAAATATATTGATTTCATCCACATTTCTGTGGGTTATAAAGGTCCGATACTCGCTAAGCATTTAATAGAAGAAAAAGTATCATCTATTATTAATACAGATAAAAAAGGAAATTCATGGTGGATTTTTAATTCAATATTTAGATCTTTTGACTCTCCATTGTACGTTCTTACTTGTGATAATGTTACTAATATTGATTTTAAAAAAATTGAAAAAGATTATTATAAAAAAGGCCAACCTATGTGTATGATAATACCCACAAAGCCAATTAAAGATTTGGCAGGAGACTACATATTTAGAAAAAAAAATATTATTAAAGGATTATCAAGAAAAGTTAAATCAGATATTTATTGTACCGGTATTCAAGTGTTAAATCCTAAAAAGATAAATGATAAGATTAAGTCAACAGATGATTTTAATATTCTTTGGAAAAGATTAATAAGAATTAAACAGCTATACGTTTCTGATGTTATGCCAAAAAAATGGTATACTGTAGATAATGTGGAAAATTACAAAAAGTTAAAAAAAATTTTCAATTAATAGATGATGAATAAAAACTTCGGTTTTGGAACTCAGATTAGAAAATCTCCGTATTTTGACTCAACTGTAAAATGGGGAGCAACAGGATTTTCTGTATATAATCATATGTACATTCCAAGGGATTTTGGAAATCCCGAACAAAACTTTTGGAACTTGATAGAAAAATCAATACTTTGTGATGTTGCTGTTGAACGACAAGTAGAAATAACTGGACCGGATGCATATAAATTCATTCAATTACTTACCCCAAGAGATCTTTCCAAGTTATCAATTGGTCAGTGCAAGTATGTTTTAATTGTAAATGAAAAAGGGGGAATAATTAATGACCCTGTACTTTTAAGATTAGGAGAAAATCATTTTTGGTTATCACTTGCTGACAGTGATGTTTTGTTGTGGGCACAGGGGGTAGCCGTTAATTCAGACTTAAATGTTAAAATTAATGAACCTGATGTATCACCACTACAACTCCAAGGGCCTACTTCAGCTGAAATAATGGTTAAACTTTTTGGTGAGGATATTAAAGATCTTAAATATTATTGGTTTAGAGAGTGTAAGTTGGACGGAATTCCATTAGTTGTTTCAAGAACTGGTTGGTCTAGTGAATTTGGATATGAAATATTTTTAAGAGATAGCACTAGGGGAAATGATCTTTATGAAAAGATAATGGAAGCAGGGAAAGAGTATGGATTAATGCCTGGGCATACATCTTCTATTAGAAGAATTGAGGGCGGTATGCTTTCTTATCACGCTGATGCAGATATAGAAACCAATCCCTTTGAATTAGGTTTAGGTAGATTGGTTAATTTAGATAATGATATTAACTTTATTGGTAAAGAAGCTTTAAAAAAGATTAAACATGAAGGAATTAAAAGAAAACAAGTTGGTTTAGAATTAGATTGTGAGCCATTGGAGGGACCGAATACAACTTTTTGGCCTATATATAAAAATGGAAAAAAGATTGGTAAAGTGACCTCTGCAGTTTATTCACCTAGACTTAAAAAAAATATTGCACTGGCGATGGTTGAAATTAATTATTCAGATATTGGTAATAATTTAAAGATTATTAGTAATATAGAAATTAATTCTAAAATAATTGAAAAGCCTTTTTACGATCCAAAGAAAAAAATTGCTTCTTCTTAAGATTTAATATTATACCCTCTTTTCAATAATATTGAGACGGCGATTACACATATCACTAAAAATGACAACATGGATCCTACACTTATCCAAATATTAAAATCTGATATTCCATAAAATGAAAATCTTAAGCCATCAATTAGATAAACCACTGGATTAAAATAAGAAACAGTTTGCCAGAAAGGTGGCAACATATCTAAAGAGTATAAGCTTCCCCCTAAAAAAACCATTGGTGTAATAACTAATGATGGAATGATAGACATTTGCTCAAAATTTTTACTAACAACACCAATTAAAAAACCAAATAATGCAAAAGTGAAAGAGACCAAAATTAGCAAGAATATCATTAACATTGGATATTCAACAGTTACCTCAGCAAAAAATGAAGCTGTGGCATAAATCACAGCGCCGACGATTAAAGTTTTGGTGGCCCCTGCTCCAACAAAAGCCAAAACAGTTTCAAGTGTTGAAATAGGCGCTGCTAAAATCTCATTAATAGTTCCATTAAATTTTGGAAAAAATATTCCAAAAGAAGTATTACTTATTGATTGAGTAAGTAGCGTTAGCATCAATAAACCTGGAACGATATATGAACCATAACTTACACCATCAATTTTTTGAATATAACCACCAATCACTGAACCAAAAACAACAAAGTATAACGATGTAGATATTACTGGTGAGAGAAGAGATTGACCTACAGTTCTCAAAAATCTATTCATCTCATGAACATATATTGCTTTAAAACCATAATAATTAAATTTCATTATTCTCCCTCACTAAGTTAACAAAAATCTTCTCCAGATTACTTTGTTCAGTTTTTAAATCTCTTAACTTTAAACCAGTATCTTTTAAATCTTGTAATAAATTTGTTATACCTGTTTGTTTTTCTTTAAGACTGTATGTATAATTTAAATACATTTTATTATCTCCAATATTTAAATTATATTTTTCTAGTGATTTTGGTATTTCTTCAATTCTTTCTTGTAATTCAATTGTAAGAGTTTTTTGACCCATCTTTTTTAATAATTCTTTTTTTTCCTCGACAAGTATTATTTCACCTTGGTTAATAACACCGATTCTATCTGCTATTGCTTCGGCTTCTTCAATGTAATGAGTTGTTAAAATAATTGTTACTCCTGTTTTTCTCAATGATTCTACTACTTTCCACATTTCTTTTCTTAATTCTACATCTACTCCAGCTGTAGGCTCATCTAAAAATAGTATTTTTGGTTCATGAGATAAGGCTTTAGCAATTAAAACTCTTCTTTTCATTCCACCAGACAATTGTCTTAATCTTTGATCTTTTTTGTCCCATAAACTTAAGTCTTTTAAAACTTTTTCTATATGTTTTGGTTTTGGAGGTTTGCCATATAAACCTCTGGAATATGATACAGTATCGAAAATTGTTTCAAAAGACTCTAAATTTAATTCTTGAGGGACCATTCCTATTCTAGATCTTGTTTCGCGATAATCTTTGATTATATTAAATCCATCAACAGTTACAGTACCAGATGAGGGAGTAACAATCCCACAAATTATACTAATTAAAGTTGTCTTACCTGCACCATTTGGTCCAAGCATTGCAATAATTTCACCCTGCTTAACTTTAAGATTAATTTTTTTAAGTGCATTGAAACTATTGTCATATACTTTTGATAGATCTTTAATTACTATTTGATCATCTGACATCTTGTCAGATATATAGACATTAAATCTCCTAATACAATCAACTAATATTAAAACTTTTTAGCTTTAAAAATTACAATTGGCAAAAAAGTTGCAATTACAAAAGATAAGAATAATAAAGACTGTGACACAATAGGTGTGAATAATTCTTTAGGTAATAAAATACCAACTAATAAGCTTTTAGAAAAATCAGGAGCAGGAAACATCAAAAAACCTCCTATTAATCCAATAATAATTGATAGATATGCAGTCTTTTCATTAATATTTTTATTATAGAAACTGTAGAAAACTGTTATGACAAAAGCACAACAGAATAAATCTGCTAATAAAAATAAATATAAAATATCAAATCCTTTAGAAGCAACAATAAAAGAAATTAGAGATAAAAACAAAATTATATACTTAGAAACGTTTAGGTAATTTATTTTTTTATCTAAATTAAATGTTGCTTTACCATCTACGATAATCAAACTTGATATTGCATTTACCAAAGTATCTATAGTAGAGATAGTTAATGCCAAACCTAATATAATTACAAAAATAGAAAGTAATTCCGTTTGTTCTTTAAGTAACAATGTAAAAAAACCAAGATCTGGTCTAATAGTTGGATCTATGGAGTAAGCAACCATTCCTGTAAAACCCATATAAAAAACTACAGGAATAATTATAAAGAAAGATATAATTAAACTTTTTTTTAAAGTTTCATAATTTTTTGCAGCATACACTCTTTGCCAATTTCCTTGGTGAAATAAGTTTGTGGCAGCTACTGCAATAAAAAAGGTTAAACCTGCCGTATAACTAGGTAAGTAAGATGGGCTTAAAAGTTGTGGATTTTTTTCTTTTATAAAATCAAAAGAAAATTCAGATCCTGTGAATGATGTAATGTATGATACTGAAATCAATAATAAAAC
Source organism: Pelagibacteraceae bacterium AG-345-O09 (assembly GCA_003281725.1). Classification (GTDB taxonomy): domain Bacteria; phylum Pseudomonadota; class Alphaproteobacteria; order Pelagibacterales; family Pelagibacteraceae; genus Pelagibacter. Next base: position 36,142 of record QCBC01000003.1, read on the forward strand.
TCCAATAACAACCATTTGTATATTATCAGTAAATATTGATGCTCTTAAACCTCCGTATAGAGTATAAGCAAGTGTAGACAATAATACGATTAAAGCAGTTATCCAAAGTTCAGTCCCTGAAATATAATTAATTAGGACAGCCACTGCAGTAACTTCGGCACATAAAAAAATGAACATATAAAAAATAGTCATTAGCAAAATAAGTTTAAATAGACTTTTTCCAAACTTTTTTCTTGTAAACTCAATTAGTGAAGATCCTTTAGGGAATTCTTTTCTAATTTTTTTACCAAGGTATATTAAAAAAAACATTGGAAAGGCTGTACCTAATGAATATCCTATTATAGCTCCTATTCCCCCCCATGTTGAAGCAGAGGCGGGGCCAAACAAAATCCATGCTCCTAAAGCTGAAGCAGTTAGGCTTGTTGTTAAAGAAAATAATCCAATATTTCTATTTGCAATTAAATAGTTATTTAATCCTCGGTATCTTTTTGAATTATAAAGACCTAAAAAAACAAATATTAAACTAATAACAATTACTAATGTTAATGATGTTGATTGACTTATAAAAGATGATTTATCCATTATTCTCCCTTTCTGAATTACCGGACAGGTTCTTAGGGTTTAATCTCAGTCTGTTATGACACCCCTTTAAAATTATATTATACTTTATTATCCATTATTTCAACCATACACTTAGTGGCGTACTCCCGCCATTCAGATGAGTTTTTACCTTTAAGACTATTTAAATGATTACGATTATTTTGAATATCTTTTTTATGTTTAGCTTTATCTTTTTCATCTAAGTTGGCTTCCATATTAGTCAAATTAGTTTCCATAGCATTAATCCAACTATTTCCAAGTTCTACACATTTAACATCATCTTTTTCATCACAAATTTGTTTAAAAAAATTAAAAATTACATCATCTGTTTTGATTGAATTATTCACTAAACTTTAATCTTATCTATTTGAGCTTCAGCTTCTCTAATAGATTTTTCATAGTCCAAAGCCATTTGATCAGCACTAATAATTTCTACTTGATCAATTCCAAAAAAATTAAGAATAAATTTTAACCATGGTGTTAAAAAATCTTCTTCACTATTAAGTTTTGTTCCTCCTGAAGTAATTACTAAATATGCTTTTTTATTCTTAAGAAGACCCTCTCTTCTACCATTGAGTTTAAATCTAAAGGTTTCTCCTATTCGTGCAGCTAAGTCTGACCAAGCTTTTAGAGTAGCAGGAGGACCATAATTGTAAATTGGGGCTGATATTATTATAATATCACTTTCTTTAAGCTCTTTAACTAACGTATCTGATAACTCAAACATTTTTTTATGATGTTCTGTTTGGTCTTTTTTATCAATTTTCATACCTGACTCGGTTAAACCAGAAACAAAAACCATTTCATTATCTAAATCCCTATAGATAACTTCATCTTCTGGTTTTTTTATCTTATTCAGTAATTTTTTAGCTAAAGCTCTTGATGTCGAACCTTCTTTTCTTGCACTAGAGTCTATTTGATAAATTTTCATAATTTGTTATCCAAAATTTTGTAAGAATGGAAAAATATTTAATAAATAAAATCCTAAACCTTGCAGTTGATTAGTTAATATCAAAATACCAGTAATTAAAAGGATTATTCCCCCAATTTTAGATACTAAATTAATATTTCTTTTGAAATTTTTTGAAAATATCAAAAATTTTTGCATTAAATAACCTGATAAAATAAATGGTATTGCTAAACCAAAGGAATAAAAGAATAGAAGTAAAATTCCTTTTATTATGTTTTCCTCAGTGGCTGCTAAAACTAAAATTGATCCTAATATTGGACCTATACAAGGTGTCCATCCAAAAGCAAATGCCATACCAATCAAAATTGGACTAAAAAAATTTTTATTTGTTTTAGTTTCAATTCTTTTTTCATAATTTAAAAATTTTAAATTTATGATTCCAATAATGTGAAGTGAAAAAAGAATTATTACTAATCCAGCTGCTATTCGAAGTTCATTAGAGTTTTGAAGTAATACTTGGCCTAAAAAAGTAGATGCTGCCCCAAAAATTATAAAGACAATGGAAAAGCCAACCGTAAATAATATAACTGGTACTAAATTAATATTTTTTTTTTCAATTAATTCATTTATTGAGCTTCCTGAAATATAAGAAATATATCCTGGTATTAATGGTAAGACACATGGGGATAGAAAGCTTACTAAACCAGCTCCAAAGGCAATAATTATTTCAAACATTAAATTTTATTTAAAATATTTCATCCTTTATATGAAGAAACTTTATGTTTTTGTGTTCCAAGATTATCAACACCTAAAACAACTTCTTCTCCACCCTTCAAGAAATGTGGGGGTGACATGTTTTCTCCAACTCCTGGTGGAGTTCCAGTACAGCAAATATCTCCAGGATGCAAACTCATACAGGAACTCATATAAGAAACTAAAGTTTTAATATCAAATATCATTTGTTCTGTATTTCCTGTTTGCATTCTTTTGCCATCAACATCTAAAAACATATTAAGTTTTTGAAAGTTTGGTAGTTCATCCTTTGTTACTATATAAGGGCCTATAGGACCAAAAGTATCAAAACCTTTTCCTTTATCCCAGGTTAAACCTTTATTTTTTTGAAAGTCTCTCTCACTAACATCGTTCACTAAAAAAAATCCCAGCACATGGTCTAAAGCAGATTCTACACTAACATTAATTGCTTTTTTCCCAATTACAAAACCTAACTCCACTTCCCAATCTGTATGATTAGAACCTTTTGGAACTATAATTGGATCATTGGGTCCAGTTATACAACTAGTAAATTTAGAAAATATAATTGGTTCTTTTGGTATTGGTAAATTTTGTTCTTCTGCATGATCTTTAAAATTTAATCCTATTCCTATAAACTTTGATGGATTTGAAACACAGGCTCCGATTCTTGTGTTAGACACTAGTTTAGGTAAACTTGAAATATCAATTTTGTTTATTTTATCAATCGTATCAAAGTTTAATGTTTCAGGATTAAAATCAGTAATTAATGATGATAAATCTCGATAATTGTTATCCTTATCTATAATGGCTGGTTTTTCTTTTCCAATTTCACCCATTCTACATAACTTCATTTTTTCTCCTTTTATTAATAAGTTGCTCTTCCACCACTTAAGTCAAAAACTCCTGCAGTGCTAAAAGAGTTTTCATCACTTACCAACCAACAAACTAAAGAGGCCAGCTCTTCTATTTTTGCAAATCTATTTCTTGGTATCTTAGATAACATATAATTAATATGTTCATCTGTCATCTGGTCAAAAATTCTCGTTTTTGCTGCTGCAGGTGTCACGCAATTAACAGCGATATTTTTATCAGCAAGCTCTTTACCTAAGGATTTTGTTAATCCTATTACACCAGCTTTAGATGTGCTATAAGCACTAGCGTTTGGGTTGCCTTCTTTTCCAGCAATAGAAGCTATATTCACAATTCTTCCATAATTATTTTTAATCATGTGTGGAACAATAGCTTTGCAACAATAAAATGTTGAATTCAAATTCAATTCGATCACTTTCTGCCATTCATCTAAAGGATAATCCCATACTTTAGCGTTCATCCCTGTCATCCCTGCGTTATTCACAAATATATCTATTTGACCCAATTTTTCTTCGAGTTCATCAACTGATTTTTTTACAATTTTGAAATCTGTTACATCGACTATTTGATAACTAAAATTTTGAGAATTAATTCCTTTTTTAGCTTTTTCAGCCTCATCTTTATCTATATCCCAAATTACAACTTTACCACCTGATTGAATAATTCTTTTTGTAATAGCTAAACCAAAGCCTTGCGCACCACCAGTTACTATCGCAACTTTATTTGTTAAATTATATTTATTCATACTTTTTTCTTTCTTAATAATGGAAAAATTAATGCAATAAAAGATAAAATGAAAAATGTAACAACTATTGGCCTAGTCAAAAACAATAACCAATTACCCTCAAATATTACCAAAGATTGTCTTAAGGTACCTTCAACTAATTCTCCTAAAATTAAACCTATTATTACAGGAACTACTGAGAAACCATAACGTCTCATAAAAAAACCAATTACTCCAAAGAATAACATTATCCATACATCTAACATTGATTGACTTAGTGAATAAGTTCCGCAAACAGAAACTGCAAAAATCATAGGCCAAAGCAATCTGTTTGGCACTAAAGTAATTCGAGCAAATATTTTGGCTCCAAAAAACCCAAATATAAAAAATAAAATATTTGCAATCAACATTGACCCAAAAATACCATATAAAAATTCTGGTTGCTCTCTGAAGAGATCAGGTCCAGGTCTAACTCCGTGTATTATTAATCCAGTCAAAATTACAGCTGTCGTAGCACTTCCGGGGATCCCTAATGCTAGAGTAGGAACCATAGCTCCACCTGTAGCTGCATTATTTGCTGCTTCAGCTCCTGCTATTCCCTCTACTGAACCTTTTCCAAATTCCTCAGGATTTTTAGACCATCTTTTTGCCTCAGAATATCCTATAAGAGAAGCAACTGTTCCTCCTTCTGCTGGTAATACTCCAATAAAAGATCCAATTCCTGAAGATCTAAATATGGTTTTCCAAGTTTTTTTATAATCCAATATTGATGGAAGTTTTACTGCTTTTAAAGCTACTCTTTTAAAAACTTGATCCAATAATGTTGACTGAGTTAACATTTCACTTATTGCAAATAATCCTACCACTACAGGAATAAAACCTATTCCTTCTGACAATTCATTAATTCCATAAGTAAATCTTTCAATTGAAGTCATAAAATCTTTACCAATTGTAGATATCAATATTCCAAATGCTCCAGCTATTAAGTTCTTAATTGGGCTTCCTTCACCAATAGATGCAAGCATAGTTAAACCAAAAATTGCTAAAGCAAAATATTCAGGCTGTCCAAACTCATAAGCAAGCTGTGCAAGTAAAGGTGCAAAAAAAACTAAAACAACCACACTAAAAATACCTCCAATGGCACTAGATACTGTTGCCATGCCTAAAGCTCTTCCAGCTTCTCCTTTTTGAGCAAGTGGATAACCATCAAGACAGGTTGCCGCTGCAGCTGGTGTTCCTGGAGTATTGATTAGGACTGCCGTGATCGCTCCACCATAAGTAGCTGAGCAATAAATTGCTGTTAATAAAACAATCGCTGATAAAGGGTCCAAGGTCATAGTAAATGGTAAAATTAATGCACCACCTGTGGTTGGCCCAAGACCAGGTAGTACTCCAAGTATCAAACCAAATAATGTTCCAAAAACTAAAACGATCATTAATTTTGAACTCATTAACGGTGCAAACATTAAAGAAAGGTTTTCCATTTTAAACTTGATAATAAATATTAGTAATTATACCTGGGGGAAATCTTAAACCTAAAATTGTTTCAAAAAAAATAAAAACAATTATTGGAAAAATTATACTTACTAATATCAAATAAAATAATCTTCTTTCACCCCAACAATAAGAAACAAAAATTGATAATAATGATATCGCTAAAAAAAAATCTAGCATTTTTGAAATAATAACAAATAATATAAAACTTAATAAAGTTAAGAAAAAAGTTTTAGGTAGTTTTTTTTCAACTTTCCAAGGCTTTTTAATAGATAAATAAAAAACTATTAATGTTAAACCAATTATTAAAAGCAATAATCCTTTTGGAAAGGTAGCTGGCTGTATACCTCTATTTAGAATTGGTGGGACAATATCAAAAGAAAACGTGCTAATTAGTAAAATGGTAGAAACGAGAATTATTGTAAAAGAAACTTTAAATTCGTCTTTAAAAAAAAAGGGCAAACTTTTGTTTGCCCTTTTTTGCTTTTGTACATTACTCATTTTAAATGTACTTACTTTTTATAATTACTTTATGTAACCTAAAGCTTTAAGCTGTGCAGTCATTTCAGTAAGCATTTCTTCCATTTGCTTACCCCATTCATCAGCACCAACTACACTTGATTCATCAAGTCCAATTTCGGTTAAGAAATTTTTGTAATAGTTGTGACTCATAGCTTTCATCATTCCAGCTTCTAATTCTTTTACTCTTGCAGCTGGAGCTCCTTTTTTAGTTACAAATCCTCTAACAGTAGATAAAGAAACAGGTATACCTAATTCTTTTGCTGTTGGAGAGTCTCCAATTTTAGCCATTCTATTATTTGCCAATACAACAGAAACACATAAAGTTCCGTCATTAATTTCTGTCAATGCTTCACCTAAATTTAAAACACCTACATCAATATCTCCTTTGACTAAGTTTGTTTTAATTGGTGCTACACCTTTGTAAGCAACAATAGTTGGATCTTTTAATCCACCTTTTTTTGTGAAAGCAATCGCACTAACATCATCAATACCACCAACGTGAGTTGTTCCATATTTAAGTGATTTTGATTTTTGGACACTAATAAATTTTTTAGCATCTTTGATGTCAGATTTACAATTAACAACAAATAATTGTGGATCATCAGTACCTCTAGCTAGAGGCTGCATATCACTAATTTTAACTTTAGTTTTTCCTAAAGCCATAGAAACTGCATGACCAGTAGTCCATGTTAGAGTGTGTTGACCATCAGCTGGTAAGCTCATCATATAATCCATAGATACAGCTCCACCACCACCTTTTTTGTTAACTAATTGCATGTCCTGTTTAAGAACTCTTCTTGCTCTTAAAAGCATCATTCTAGTAGTAACGTCAGTACCACCACCAAATCCAGCGTGAGTAATTGCTTGTATAGCACCATCTGCTCGTGCAGATACAGTCATTAAAGGTATTGCTATAACAAAAAATTCAGTCACAAAGAATGCAGTGGCTAAGAAAAGTTTAAAACTTTTTTTCATTATTTCCCTCTTTAGTTAATTTATAATTAAATATTTAAGCATAATCTGTTACAAAGTTTAAGAACAAAATGAGTAAAAATAAAATGAAAATTGCTATATTGTTGGGCGATCCGTCAGGTATTGGACCCGAATTGGTCTCAAAGTTACTATGTGAAGAAATTACTAACAAAGCAAACATAGTTTTAATTGGTGAAAAAAAAATTTTAGAAGAAGGAAATAAAATTTCTGGAAAATCACAAGATTTGAAATTTGTTGAAAAATTTGAACAAATAAATTTTGATGAAGGAAATAAATTTTTTTTAGATATCTCAAAAGGTAAAAATCATAAATATAATTTATCTGAATGCTCAAAAGAGTCAGGGGAAAGTGTTCTAGAGGCTCTTAACTTAGCATTAGATCTTGCGAAACAAAATAAAATAGATGCTATTAACTTTGGTCCATTTAATAAGACAAGTATGAAGATGGGTGGAAATACCCATCCTGATGAACTTCATTTAATGGCTGAAAAATTAGATGTAAAAAATTTTTTCTGTGAATTTAATGTTGTAGACAACTTTTGGACTGCTAGAGTTACATCGCACATACCTATTAGAGAGGTACCTGAACATGTTAAGAAAGAAAAAATTATTAAACCAATAAAACTTATAAATAATACAATGAGACTTAATGGAATTAAAAATCCACGTGTAGCTGTACAAGCATTAAATCCTCATGCAGAGTTTGGTATTGAGGAAAAAAATGAGATAATTCCAGCAATAGAAGAGGCAAAAAAACAAGGTATTAATGCAGATGGTCCTTTGCCATGTGATACTTCTTTTATTACAGCTTATAAAAATAAAAATCATGATTGTATAGTCGGCATGTATCATGATGCACTACAATCTGGTCTCAAAGCATTTGGTTTTGATAAAGGTGTTACAGTTCAAGGTGGTTTACCACTACCTATTACTACACCAGCTCATGGTACAGCTTTTGATATTGCAGGAAAAAATAAAGCAAACTTAGAACCTACCTTGCAATCATTTAAGATAGCACTAACGATGGCAGAAAATAAATCCAAACAATGACAAAAATTAAAGATATTAGAACTTCCATTTATAAATGGACAGGTGAAATAGTTCCACCATCTCAAAATTTTTGTACAAACCCAACTGATACTCTTAGAGAGTCTGGAGATAAGATGAAATCATTTAGATTTCATCAATGGATGGTATGCGAAGTTATAGCTGATGACGGAACTGTTGGTTTGGGTAATGCCGCGCTCGCACCAGAAGTAACAAAAAAAGCAATTGATTGTTATTTAAAAGATTTAGTAATTGGTGAAGACCCTTTTGATTACAATTATTTATGGGACAAAATGTATAGAAGCACTATGGCCTGGGGAAGAAAAGGTATCGGAATGATTGGAATTTCAGCAATCGATCTTGGAATTTGGGACTTAATGGGGAAATTAAAAAAAAAACCAGTATTTGAATTGCTAGGAGGTAGAACTAAAGATAAGATTCCAGTATATGCCTCAAAGTTATATAGCCAACCAATAAAAGATTTACAAATAGAAGCTGAAAAATATTTAAATGAAGGTTTTAAAATGTTTAAAATGCGCTTTGGTTGGGGACCTAAAGACGGTGCAGAAGGAATAAAAAAAAATATTGAATTAGTAAATGCTGTTAGAGAAGTTGTTGGATACGAAACTGATCTTATGCTTGAGGCTTATATGGGATGGGATTTAGAATATTCAAAAAAAATAATACCTGAGCTAATAAAATTCAAACCAAAATGGTTAGAAGAGCCAGTAATACCTGATGATATTCCTGGATATGCAGAATTAAATGCTATGGGAGATGTTCCTATTGCAGGAGGTGAGCATGAGTTCAGTTATTTAGGCTTTAAACATTTATTGGAACTTAAAGCAGTCAGTTTTATTCAATATGATGCAAATAGAGTTGGAGGTATAACACCTGGACATAAAATAAATACATTAGCAGAAAAGTATGGAGTGCCTGTTATTCCTCATGCTGGTCAAATGCATAACTATCATTTAACGATGGCGCATAACAACTGCCCTTTTTCAGAATTTTTTCCTGTTCACCAAGTCGAGATAGGAAATGAGTTATTTTATTATTTATTTAAAGGGGAACCTGAACCCAAAAATGGTTTTATTAATTTAGATGATAATACTCCTGGACTAGGGATTTCTATTAATGAAAAATATAAATCTGATTTTAAAATTGTGGAATAGTTAATTAACCTTTAATACCCATGTGAGTATATTTCACATTCAAATAATCCTTTATAGCCATAGAACCACCTTCTCTACCATATCCACTTTGTTTAATTCCACCAAAAGGAGCTTCAGCAATAGCTATGAAACCAGTATTTACTCCTACTGTTCCAGTTTCCAATTGTTCTGAGGCTAAATGAGCTGTTTCCATAGAGTTTGTACAAACATAACTGCTTAATCCAAGTTCATGATTATTAGCTCTTTCAATAACTTCATCAAAAGATTTAAAAGAGAGCATTGGAACTAATGGTCCAAAAGGTTCTTCTTTCATTATGGTAAAATTATCTTTAACATCATCAAATACTGTTGGTTCATAAAAAAATCCTTTATTAAAGCCTGCTGGTCTTTTTCCACCAAGTAAAACCTTGGCTCCTTCTTTTTTAGTTTTTTCAACTAGAGCTTCAATCTCATTCAATCTCTTTTGGGTTGTTAAGGGTCCTAGTTGGGTATCTGGATCCATACCATTGCCAATTTTTAATTTTTTTGTTTTTTCTACAAATAGATTAATAAATTCATCTTTTTTTTCTTCTTGGATATAAAATCTATTGGGAGATATACATACTTGTCCATTATTTCTAAATTTTGCTGCAATTGCCATATCTGTAGCTTTTTTTATATCTGCATCCTTAAATACTATAAAAGGTGAGTGGCCACTTAACTCCATAGTTACTCTTTGAACCTTATCAGCAGCTTGTTTTAATATTAATTTTCCTACTCTTGAGGAACCGGTTATAGATATTTTTTTAATTATATCTGAAGCAATTAATTGTTGAGCAATACTTGGAGGATCTCCTGATAATAAATTTACAACACCTGAGGGAACTCCACATTCTTTACAAATATCTACCATTTCCATAACAACCCCTGGAGTAATAACATCTGGTTTTATGATTACAGAACAACCTGCCGCTAAAGCAGTTGCTATTTTTCTAGCAGATAATACTGCAGGAAAATTCCAGGGAGATAATGCTGCTACCACTCCTACTGGTTGATAGTAAACATGAACTCTTGTATCTTCGAATCTACTTTCAACAGTTTGACCAAAAATTCTTTTTGTTTCTTCTGCATTCCATTCAAAAATATCTGCAGCACCATTAATCTCTCCTTTTGCTTCTGCTAATGGTTTGCCAACTTCTAAAGTCATCCACTTAGCAAGTACATCTTGTTTTTCTCTCATCCTGTCAGCAATTCGTCTGATTATATAAGATCTTTGCCAAGGAGCAGTTTTCCTCCAAACTTCTAATCCTTTTTTTGCAGAATTTAACGCTCTATCAACATCTTGGGGAGTAGCCTTAGAAGCCTTACCAATCACTTCTTCAGTAGCAGGATTTATTACCTCATAAGTACCATTATCAGATGATTGTTGCCATTTTCCATCAATAAATTGACCAAATTTTTCGTACATAATTCTAACTTAACATTACCTCTAGTTGTGTCCACTATGTAATTTTTACACATTAAAAAAAATTGTTACAATGGTATTTTAAAAAAAACAAAAGGAGTTGTATGAAAGCATACATAATGGGAAACTACACTGAAAAAGCATTTCAAGGTTTTTTAAAAGACCCAAAAACTGATAGAAAAGCAGTTGTAGAACAATTGACAAAAGCTATGGGTGGTACAATGCATAGTATGGATATTGTTAGAGGATCTTATGACTTTGTAGTTGTAAATGAGTTAAACAGTTTTGAAGATTTTGCAGCTGTTAAACTTGTAGTGGAAGCATCTGGAGCAGTTAAAAACTTAACTATGCTAGAGGCAATAGATTTTACTAAAGCAACAATTAAAGCAAGCGAAGTTGCTTCTAGTCAATACAAAGCACCAGGACAATAATTAATTTATACTTCCAGTACGCGGGCTGGAAGTAAATTATTTTATTTTTTTAATTGTGAAGAAAATTTCAAATTTTTATCATCAAACTTTTCTAAATTACTTTTAATGTAATTATCCATTATTTGGATTTTTTCATTCTCAAATTCAGCAACTTTTCTTGTATTAAGATCAACATACAATGCAAGCACCTCAATGGTTGAAGCCAAAAATTTCTTTTCTTTATGGATCATTTCCATTTTGTACTGAAGTCTTTTTTTATCATGATCGAAGTAAACTAAATTTACATCAACTACATCATCAATTTTCAACTCTTGATTATAAGTAATATTAGATTCTACAATCATTGTACTTTTTCCAGTAGTTTTTGCTGAGTGTTCACCCATTTTAAAAGTATCATTTAAAACATCTGCCCCAAACTTATCAAATATCAAAAGATAATAAGACACATTCATATGATTATTGTAATCAATCCAGTCTTTAATTATTTTTTGTGAACTTAAAAAAACCGACATGACTTTAAGGATTTTGATTTTTTAATGATTTGGATTATCGTTGTCTACAACGAGACATATTTCAGATTTTGTTAAAAATCTTCGTCCTGTGCCATTGTCTAAAGAAAACATTCCACCAATGCCTTTGACTGCATCAATTGTAAGATCTGTGTGTTTCCATTTTTCGTATTGGTCAGCATTCATATAAAAAGGAACTCCACCAATTTCCCCTAATTTTATATCATTATCCCCTAAAGGAAATTCACCCTCTTGAAAACACATTGGAGCACTTCCATCACAACATCCTCCAGATTGATGAAACATTAATTTTTTCCCATATCTTTCTTGGAGTTCTGATAATAAATTTAGTGCTGAGTGAGTTGCTGATACTTTCATTTTTAATCTCTGGCCCATGATTACGAATCATGGACCAGTATATATTATTTGTTTAAAAGAAGCCTAATTTCTTTTCAGCATAAGACACGTGTAAGTTCTTATTCTGTCTATAATGACTAAGCATCATTTTATGAGTCTCTCTTCCAACTCCTGATTGTTTGTAACCACCAAATGGTGAGTGAGCTGGATATGCGTGATAACAATTAGTCCACACAATTCCTGCTTGTATTGCTCTACCCATTCTGTAGGCAATATTTCCATTTCTAGTCCAAACACCTGCGCCTAAACCATAAAGAGTGTCATTAGCAATTTCTAATGCTTCTGCTTCATCTTTAAATTTAATCACAGATACTACAGGTCCAAAGATTTCCTCTTGAGAGATACGAGATTTGTTGTTGGTCTCAAAAATTGTAGGTTGGATATAATTCCCTTTTTCCAGACCACTATTTAATTTACCAACAGCTCCTCCAGTTAGAACTTTTGCACCTTCTTTTTTTCCAAGATCGAGGTATGATTTTATCTTTTCCATTTGTTCAACTGAAGCTTGAGCTCCAATCATAGTTTCCATTTTTAATGGATTATCCTGAACAACTGCTTTAGTTCTAGCAATACATTTCTCCATAAATTTATCATAGATAGACTCTTGAACTAATGCTCTACTTGGACAAGTACATACTTCACCTTGGTTTAAGTTAAACATTACAAAACCCTCAACACATTTATCTAAGAAATCATCATCTTTTTCCATGATATCTTCAAAGAAAATGTTTGGAGATTTTCCACCTAATTCCAACGTGATTGGAATAATGTTTTGAGCAGCGTACTGCATGATCAATCTTCCTGTAGAAGTTTCACCTGTAAAAGCAACTTTTGCGACTCTTTTAGAAGACGCTAAAGGTTTACCGGCTTCTAAACCAAAACCGCTTACTATATTTACAACTCCTGGAGGCAATAAATCACCAATCAGTTCCATCATAACCATAATTGAAGCTGGTGTTTGTTCTGCTGGTTTTAAAACAGAGCAATTACCTGCAGCTAAGGCCGGAGCTAATTTCCATGTTGCCATTAACAGTGGAAAATTCCATGGAACAATCTGACCAACTACTCCTAATGGTTCAGGTATATTGTAAGAGTATTGTGAATTACTAATCTCAGCAACAGAACCTTCTTCAGCTCTTATTACTCCAGCAAAATATCTCCAGTGGTCAATTACCAATGGTAAATCTGCTGCCATACACTCTCTTATAGGTTTTCCATTATCTAAACACTCAGCTGTAGCTAATAAATTTAGATTTTTTTCAAGAACATCAGCTATTTTCATCATTATATTTGATCTTGTAGTAATGTCCGTTTTTCCCCATGTTGTAAAAGCTGCGTGAGCTGCATCTAATGCTGCCTCCACATCTTTTTCATTTGATCTTGCAACTGAACAGATAGTCTCATTTGATATCGGGCTAGGATTATCAAAATACTTGCCTGATAAAGGTTCTACAAATTTTCCATTAATGTAGTTTCCATACTTCGATTTGAATGGAAATTTTACCTTTAAATGAGATGTATCTAAAACAGATGACACTTTCATTGCTTCTGCACTCATTTTTTTTCTCCTCTTTTTATTTTTAGTTGATTTAATGTTATTGTTTTTTCTAGATCTTTTTAAACGTTTCTTAGTCGCAGTTTTTTTTGCAACTTTTTTTTTCGTTTTTATTTTTTTTCTAGATAATTTGACCAATTTTAATTTTCTATTTTTGGTCTTTTGATTTGCTATTTTTTTTCTTTTAATAGCCATAATTCATTTAACTAGATATTGTTTAAAGTTACTATTTTTATTAATTATTATTTTCTACCTATAATTGTAAAATACCATATATTGTGTTTGCAATTTTAATTATTAATATTTTTTTGTATGGATAAAAATTTTTTTAAAACAACAAGAATATTAGATGGTGGAATGGGTCAGGAACTTCTTAGTAGAGGGATGAAGCCTAAGGGAACTTTATGGAGCGCTAGTGCACTTTTAGATGAAAATTATCATGATCTTATACTAAATGCCCATTTAGATTATATCAAAGCAGGAGCAGAGGTTATCGTTACAAATACATTCGCAACTAGACGAATTAGATTAGTAGAAAATAAAGTTGAGTATAAGTTTAAATATTTGAATACTAAAGCAGGTGAAATTGCAAAAAAAACGAAAGATGATTATCCAAATATTTTGATTGCTGGGGGGCTTCCTCCTCAAAATTCAACTTATAAAGCTGACGATAGATCCGAGGATATAATAAAAGATGATTTTTATAATCAAGCCAAGTTAATAAACCCATTCATTGACTTTTTTTATTTTGACGTTTTGAGCAGTATTAAGGAGATAAATGTTGCAACCCAAAGTATTGAAGAATTCAACAAACCTTATTTGATAGGGGTCCATATTTCTGAAGGTACTAAATTACCCAGTGGTGAAAAAATTTCAGGACTATTAGATAAATTAAAAAATCAAAAATTACTTGGTGTTATTCTGTCTTGTGTTTCCCCTGAAAACTATAAGTTAAATTTAAATGAAATTAAAAGCTTAGGAGTTCCATTTGGATTTAAATTGAATGGATATTTAAAAACTGCACCATTATCTAATAATAATAAAACTAGTAATAAAAATGATTTTTTACAACCAAATGAGTTTTTAGGTAAAAGAGAGGATTTATCTCCTAATAAAATGCTAGAGTTTGTAAAAGAGTTTAAAGATTCTGGGGCTACAATTTTAGGTGGGTGTTGTGAAACTACTCCAGCACATATTAAATTATTTGCATCAATTAAGTAATTTTTTGTTGTCTGCTTTTCTAACAAAATAAATACCAACTGAAACTGCTATTAGAGAAATTAATACTTTAGTGGTAATCAATTCTTTCAAAAAAATGTAACTTAAAATAGTACCAAAAATAGGAATTAAATAGGAAACTTGAGATTGAAAAATTAATCCATTTTTAACTAAAACTCTAAATCTAAGTAACCAAGCTAAGCCTGTTGAAACAAGCCCTAAATATATAACAGAAATGGTTGAGTCCAGTCTTGGAGATACATTCCAAGGTTGTTCAATAAAACTTACCAATGGAATAAGAATAATTGTAGCCCAAATTAAAATTGAACCAGTTACATTTTCATTCTTTTTCTTGCTGATTTTTAAAGTTAAAACTCCACCAATTACATAACATGTAGAGCCTAAAAGAATTAAAAGTGCTGATATAAAATTATTTTCATCAATTAATAAGTTGTCTGAAAATAAATAAAGAATACCGGAGAAACCAATCAAAATCCCAAAAGTTTTTATAAAATTAAATTTTTCATTTTTTGTATAAAAATGACCCAGCACAGTCGAACTAAGAGGTGTAGTGGACATGAGAATTGCTGCAAGATTACTCTGGACTGATTTAATTCCATAAGCAATGAGGAAAAAGGGAGCTACTAAATTAATGAATCCTATTAATGCAAACCAATGCCAATCTTTTGAAAATGCTTCTATCTTAATATCTTTATAATAACAAAGTAGTAAAACAGGTATAGCTCCAAAAAAAACTCTGAGAAAAGCAATTGTTACTGGTCCAAAAGAGTAAGTAGCAATTTTTATGTTAAAAAAAGCTGAAGCCCAGATTAATGCTAACAAAACTAGTAATATATAATCTAGTAATTTTGGTTGTCTCATTCTATTAACTCTTTAATTGATCCTTTAGTAATTTTATTCAAGTCTTTGAAGCTAATTTTGAATACACAATTAGGATGACCTGCTGCAGCAAATAAATAATTAAATCTTTCTAAAGAATTATCAATTAGAATATTAGTTTCATTTAAATGACCAATTGGAGAAACACCTCCTATTGTGAAACCTGTAACATTTTTAACATCATCAGCTGAAGCCATAGATGCATCTTTTATATTAAGTATTTTTTTAATTTTATTTAAAGAAGCTTTTTTATCTCCAGCTACAAGACAAAGTGTATAACTTTGTTCAGTTTTAAAAAGTAAACTTTTAACAATTGCACCAACCTCACAACCTAAAGATGAAGCAGCTTCTAAAGCTGTCCTTGCTGAACTATTAAGTAAAATAACTCTCTGATTTTGATCAAATTCCTTCAATAATTTTTCAATTCTTTTGACTGGCTCTTTGAGTAATAAAGTCATTATTCAACTTATAATTGTTAGTTATTTTAAACATTTAATTATACACTCATGTGAAAAATGCATAGGTGTTATTAAGTAAAAGAACATTCTTTAACAGTCTTTATTTGGTATCACAAGGCCCTGAATTATAAAGGAGATAGGATGAGCGCAAATGATGTTTTAAAAACTATCAAAGATAAAGACATAGAGTACGTAGATTTAAGATTTACGGACCCAAGAGGTAAACTTCAGCATGTAACCATGGATGCTAAAATGGTTGATGACGAAATGTTGAATGAGGGTATATTTTTTGATGGCTCATCTATAGCAGGTTGGAAAGCTATTAACGAGTCTGACATGATACTTAAGCCTGATTTATCAAGAGCAATTGTAGATCCCTTTACGTCTCATAACACTCTAAATCTTTTTTGTGATATTTTAGATGCAATAAAAAAAGATCCTTATGAAAGAGATCCAAGAGGAACAGCTAAAAAGGCAGAAGCTTACTTAAAAAATTCAGGTATTGGAGATAAAGCATTTTTTGGACCAGAGGCAGAATTTTTCGTATTTGATGATGTAAGATTTAAAAATGATATGAATGAAACAGGTTTTAAAATTGATAGTAAGGAAGGCCCTTATAATTCTGGAAGAGAGTATGAAAATGGAAACATGGGTCATAGACCAGGAATTAAAGGTGGTTATTTCCCAGTTCCACCGGTAGATAGTGAACAAGATATGAGAAGTGAATATTTGAAAGCAATGAAGGACATGGGAATTAAAGTTGAAAAACATCACCATGAAGTTGCTCCAAGTCAACATGAGCTTGGAATGTATTTTGGAACTTTAGTGGATCAAGCAGATAATTTACAATTATATAAATATGCTGTTCATATGGTTTCTCACTCATTTGGTAAAACTGCAACTTTTATGCCTAAACCTGTTAAAGGTGATAACGGTTCAGGTATGCACGTACACCAATCAATTTGGAAAGGAGACACTGCATTATTTTCTGGTGATAAGTATGCTGGTTTATCTGATACTGCATTATATTATATTGGTGGAATTTTAAAACATGCTAAAGCTATAAATGCATTTTCAAATGCAACAACTAATAGCTATAAAAGATTAATTCCAGGATTTGAAGCTCCTGTTCTATTAGCTTACTCGGCAAGAAACAGATCGGCATCATGCAGGATTCCTATTACTTTAAGTAAAAAAGCTGCAAGATGTGAGATTAGATTTGGTGATGCAGCAGGTAACCCTTATTTAACTTTTGCTGCTATGCTAATGGCTGGTTTGGATGGTATTAAAAATAAAATTGATCCAGGTAAATCATTCGATAAAGATCTTTACGCATTATCAGATGATGAAGTAAAAAAAATACCAACTGTATGCGGATCTCTAAGGGAAGCTATGCAAAGTTTAGATAAAGATAGAGATTTTTTAAAAGAAGGAAATGTTTTTACTGATGATCAAATTGATGCTTACATCGCATTAAAATTTGAGGAAATACATAATTTTGAACATACTCCTCATCCGATTGAGTTCGAAATGTATTACAGCTGTTAAAAATTACTGTCTAGTTTTAGCAATTTTATTTTTTCCAGAACCCCTTTTAACAATGTAATCTTGAGTTCCGTTTGCTCCAGTTTCTACAGATTTAACAAGAGATCTCATAAAATCTTTTCTCTTTTCTTTTCTATGTTCACTATTTAGCAAATTTCTAAATTCAAAAACGTTCATACAAAGAATATATATCTTAGCTGATATGTTTAAAATGGGACTATACTTTAAATGATTCTCCGCAGCCACATCGCTCGGTTTCATTTGGATTGTTAAAAACGAATGTTGAGGAAAAGTCCTCTTTCTTATAATCCATTTCTGTTCCTAAAAGATACATAACAGCAGCTGAATCGATATAAATTTTAACACCTTTATCTTCTATTACCTCATCATTAGGATTAATCTCTTTTGAGTACTCCATAACATATGACATCCCAGCACATCCTCCAGACTTTACAGAAACTCTCACTCCTATTGTATTTTTTTCAGCACTAGACATTATTTCTCTTATTCTCGAGGCAGCACTGTCACTCAATTTAATTATTGAATTCATTATAAATTCAGCTCCAATTTGGCAGCATCAGACATCATATCTTTTGTCCAAGGTGGATCCCATACCAATTCTAAGTCAACGTCTTCTATCTCCTCTACTTGCATAGCACCTTCCTTTACCTCTTTAGGTAAGCTTTCAGCTACTGGACAATTTGGGGTAGTTAATGTCATTTTTATTTTTGCTTTTTTTTCATTTACTTGAACATCGTAAATAAGACCTAGATCATAAATATTCACTGGGAGCTCAGGGTCATAAATTTTTTTTATTTCTTCAATTATTTTATCTTTTATTTCCATAAAATATTATTTTTCTGTACTGATTTCTTCTCCATCGTTCTCCATTGCTGAGACTAATGTATGCCAAGATAATGTAGCACATTTTACTCTCATTGGGTATTGTTTAACACCTGACAAACACATCAACTTTGTTTTATCATCCTCCTTTAATATATTAGATTTAAGTTCGGGGTTTTCCTTTATCATTCCCAAAAAATCTTCTATAATTTCTTTAGCTTCATTGTCACTCTTACCTTTAATTAAATCTGTCATAATTGAAGCTGATGCCATTGAAATAGCACAACCACTACCTTCAAAAGAAATGTCTTCTACTTTTCTTTGATCATTTAATTTTAAATAAACATGCACATTATCTCCACATAATGGATTATTTCCTTTAGCATCTTTATTAAAGTTGTCAGTCTTTCCTAAGTTTCTAGGATTCTTACCGTGTTCTAATATTATTTCTTGATATAATTCTTTTAAATTCATTTTAAATCAAAAATCTTTTTACATTTATTAATTGACTCATTAAGTTGATCAAAATCCTCTTTTGTATTGTAAACACCAACTGAAGCTCTGGCGCTTGCTGGTATTTCTAATTTATCATGAAGTATTTGACAACAATGATGGCCAGCTCTAATTGCTACGCCATCCTCATCTAAGATTGTAGCAATATCGTGAGGGTGCATTCCATCAATAGTAAATGATAAAACTCCTCCTTTATTTTTTGGGTTACCAATTATTTTTACTGAGTTATTTTTTCTTAAAACCTCTTGACCATACTCAATTAATTCTTTTTCATGTTTTATTATATTTTCAATACCAATATTTTCCAAAAATTTGATTGACTGGTCAAATGCTATTACTTGTGCAGTAGCCATTGTTCCTGCTTCATATTTATTTGGTAAATCTCCATAAGTAATTCTATCTTTCTTTACTTCTTTAATCATTCCTCCTCCACCTTGATAAGGTGGTAATTCTTCAAGCCATTTTTTTTTACCATATAAAATTCCTAATCCTGTTGGTCCATACATTTTATGACACGAGATTGCATAAAAATCACAATCAAGATCTTGCACATCTATTTTTAAATGTGGGGCACCCTGACACCCATCAACAACTACTATAATTCCTTTAGAGTGAGCAAGTTCTGTTATCTCTTTAATTGGTAGTATTGCCCCCGTAACATTTGATAAATGATTAACTGCTATTACCTTAGTTTTTGGTGTTATCATTTTTTCAATATTCTCAATTGGAATTTCACCTTCATCATTAATTTCTGCAAAATTAATTTTTATATTTTTTGATTTTCTTAAATAATGCCATGGCACATAATTAGAATGATGTTCTAGTTCAGTTAATAATATTTCATCCCCTTCATCTAAGTATTTTTGCCCTAAAGTATTTGCTACCAAATTAAGTGCCTCTGTTGCACCTTTTGTAAAAACAATCTCATTTTTATCTTTTGCATTTATATATTTTTGAACCGATGACCTTGTATTTTCATACAAATTAGTGGCAGCTACAGCCAAATAATGGATGCTTCTACCTACATTAGAAAATTGTTTTGTATAAAACTCGTTTATCCTATCAATAACTACTTTAGGTTTTTGGGAAGAGTTAGCACTATCTAAATAGACTAAGTCATTATTTTGTATTTTTTCGTCAAATATAGGAAATTCTTTTTTAATGTCGTCTAAATTCATTCTTTTAATCCAATCATATTTTTAACTAAATTTTTAATTTCTGTATCTGTTATTTTTTCAACTACGTCTAACAGAAAACCATTAATCAAAAGTTCCTTTGACTGTTTATAACTCAGTCCTCTAGACATTAGATAAAATATTGAGTTTTCGTCAAGACTTCCTGATGCAGATCCATGAGAACATTTTACATCATCAGCATATATTTCTAGTTCAGGCTTAGCATTAAATTCAGAAGTTTCATCAAGTAAAATTGCTTTACTTAATTGATATCCATCAGTTTTTTGTGCTTTAGAGTCTACAAATATTTTACCTTGATAAGCAGATTTAGAATTTTCCCCTAAAACACTTTTTATCAATTGATAACTTTTTGTATTTTCAACCAAATGGTTAATTATTGTTCTTATTTCATGATGTTGCCCTTCATTTAATGAAAAAATACCATTTACAAATGCTGAGGAATATTCTCCTTTTAAGTTACAATTAATTTCATTTTTTGAAAAATTCGATCCTGAAGATAAGACAAAAGTCTCTGAAACACTGTTGTTATCTTGTTCAATATTATTATAAGAATATCTGATATTTTTATTTTGTAATTTATCAATCTTATAATTTTTTAAAATAGCATTTTCTTTTAAATCAAAATTATAAAAAATATTGATAAAATTATTCTCTGCTCCATCGTTAAACAAGTCTATTAATCTTAAAGAACTATTTTGTTCTAGTTGAAATTCTAATTTTAAATTAATATTTTTAGACTTAATTTTGTTATTTGTAGAGTGATAAACAACAAGAGGTTTTTTCAAAGAATAATTCTTTTTTATAGTAATTTTGTAACATTTATTTGAGAAAGCATTATTTAAAGATAAGAGAGAATTATTATGTTCTAATCTATTCACAAATTTAAAATCACTATTAATTTCTATCTTATCATGATCTTCATGTGTAAAATCAACCTTCTCCACTCTTCCATTTATGAAGACAATTTTATTATGTTCTAAACCTTCTACAAAAATTGAGGTATCAACTTTGTTAGAAAAAGAATAATCGTTATAAAAACTTAATTCACCAATACTTTTTTTAATAATTTGGCTTAAGTCTGAAAATTTCCAGTTTTCAAGTTTTCTAGTTGGAAAACCAGTTTTTAAAAATTTATTTAAATATATTTTTTTTTGTTCAACATCTTTTTCAGAAAAAGCTGAGGTTTTAACTATTTTGTCAAAATCTGTTTTAATTTGTTCAGTCATTTAATTGAAATTTTCGTATCCTTTTTTTTCTAATTCTAATGCAAGTTCTGGTCCTCCAGATTTGATTATTTTTCCATTCATTAATACATGAACAAAATCTGGTTTTATGTAGTCTAGTAATCTTTGATAGTGGGTAATTATTAAGAAAGAATTGTCTTTACCCCTCAATGTGTTTACCCCATCAGATACAACCTTTAAAGCATCAATATCTAATCCTGAATCAGTTTCATCTAAAATAGATAACTTGGGCGATAGCATTGACATTTGTAAAATTTCATTTTTCTTTTTTTCACCTCCGGAAAAACCAACATTTAATTGTCTGTTTAATTTTTCTTCGTCAAATTTTAACTCTCTAGCTTTTTCTTTTACAAGTTTTAAAAATTCAATTGCGTCAAGTTCTTTTTCTCCTTTTGCTTTTCTTATTGCATTTAAAGAGGTTTTTAAAAAGATATTGGTATTTACACCTGGAATTTCCAAAGGATATTGAAAAGCTAAAAATATTCCTTTATGTGCTCTTTCCTCAGTTTCAAGCTCAAATAAATTATTATTCTCAAAAAGTACCTCTCCAGATATTTCATATCCTTTTTTACCAGATAAAATATTTGATAATGTACTTTTGCCTGAACCATTGGGACCCATAATTGCGTGTACTTCACCAGGATTAATATTAAGTGAAAAATCTTTTAGAATCGATTTATCCTCAATGTTTACACTTAAATTATTTATTTTTAACATTAACCAACGCTGCCTTCCAAGCTGATACCTACTAGTTTTTGAGCCTCTACAGCAAATTCCATTGGTAGTTGTTGCAGCACTTCTTTACAAAATCCGTTTACAATTAATCCAACAGCTTCCTCTGGATTTAAACCTCTTTGCTGACAATAGTGTAATTGTTCCTCACTTATTTTAGAAGTTGTAGCTTCATGAGCTATATTTGAGTCTAAATTTTTATTTTTAATATACGGCACAGTATGAGCTCCACATTTATTTCCCATTAATAAAGAATCACACTGAGTATAATTACTTGAATTTTTTGCTTTTGAATTAATGTCAACTAATCCTCTGTAAGTCATATCTGAAAATCCTGCACTAATACCTTTTGATACAATCTTACTCTTTGTATTTTTTCCTAAATGGATCATCTTAGTTCCAGTATCAGCTTTTTGGTGATTATTAGTTATCGCGATTGAATAAAATTCACCTATTGAATTATCTCCTTTCAATATACAGCTAGGATATTTCCAAGTTATAGCTGAGCCAGTCTCTACTTGCGTCCAAGAAATTTTAGAGTTTTTGCCTTTGCACAACCCTCGTTTAGTAACAAAATTATATATTCCTCCTTTACCATTTTCATCTCCTGGGTACCAATTTTGTACTGTTGAATATTTTATCTCAGCATCATCAAGTGCAATTAACTCTACATTAGCAGCGTGCAATTGGTTTTCATCTCTCATTGGTGCCGTACACCCCTCTAAGTAACTTACATAACTTCCTTTATCTGCAATAATCAAAGTTCTTTCAAATTGTCCTGTCTCTGATGCATTAATTCTAAAATAAGTCGATAGTTCCATTGGGCATTTAATTCCTTCTGGAATGTAAACGAATGATCCATCAGTGAATACAGCAGAATTTAAAGTTGCAAAGAAATGATCTGTTGTTGGTATAACAGTTCCTAAATATTTTTTAACTAGATCCGGGTGTTTTTGAATAGCTTCTGACATAGAGCAAAAAATTATTCCCTGTTTAGTTAATTCATCTTTAAAAGTTGTTGCAACGGAAACAGAGTCAAAAACAGCATCAACGGCAATACCATTTAACCTTGCTTGTTCTTGTAATGGTATACCAAGCTTTTTATAAGTTTCTAAAAGTTTAGGATCGAGTTCATCAAGGCTTTTTGGTTTATCGTTCATACTTTTAGGTGCTGAATAATAATATAAATCTTGGTAATCTATTTTTGGATATTTTGGTTTTTGCCAATTAGGTTCTTTTAATTGTTTAAATCTTTCGAATGCTTTTAATCTAAAATCTAACATCCATTTTGGTTCCTTTTTAATATTAGAAATAAATTTAATTACATCTTCATTCAACCCCTTGGGTGCTCTGATATTTTCTATATCTGTTGAAAACCCGTACTTATAATCTTTTAACTTTTCTATATCTTTTTCTCTTTTATCCATTTTAAACTCTTCTCTCAGAATTATCTTTAACTAAATCATCTAAACTTTTTTTATCAAAAAAATTATTAATATGATTTTCAAGTTCATCCCAAAGATTATGTGTAAGACATTTTATAGCTTTACCATTACACCCTTTTTTTGACTCTTTTTTACATTTAACTGTTTTTACTTTTTCGTCTACTGCTTCAAAAATATTTATAAGCTTAATTTCTTTAGCTTTTTTATTTAAAATATATCCTCCTTGAGTGCCTCTCACACTTTGAACTATTTCTTTTTTTCTTAACTTTGAGAATATTTGTTCTAAATAATCCAAGGAAATTCCTTGTCTTAGTGAGATGTCTCTTAGAGAAACCGGATTGATAGTATTAAATCTTGCCAGGTCTACTAGGGCCATTACTGCGTATCTACCTTTTGATGTAAGCTTCATAAATCCTTATTTTACGGGGACATATATAAACCCGACTAAAATAGTCAAGTATCTAAGTTAAAAAAAAACTAACATTTTGTCACGGAGTTGTGATAAACCTAATTTTTTTTTGAGAATAATAATCAATAACAATTATGGATAACAAAATTTTAGAAATTTTCATTCCTGGTCCTGCTGGAAGATTAGAGGCTAAATATTTTAAAAGTAAAAAAAGTACTTCACCAGTAGCATTGGTGCTACAACCACATCCGCAATACGGAGGAACGATGAACAATAGAGTTGTTGTTGAAACCTTTCATACTTTTATGGATAACGATTTTTCTGTTTGTCGAGTAAATTTTAGAGGAGTTGGTAAAAGTGATGGTGAATTTGATAATGGTCAAGGCGAATTAGCTGACGCTGCTGCTGCTTTAGATTGGTTGGAAAGAGAAAATTTTGATAACTCACAATGTTGGGTTTCAGGATTTTCATTTGGATCTTTAATTGCAATGCAACTACTAATGAGACGACCTGAAATAAATAGATTTATAGCAATTTCTCCACAGCCTAATGTTTACGATTTTTCATTTTTATCTCCATGTCCCACTTCTGGTCTTATGATATACGGTAAAAAAGATGAACTTGTACCTATAGAACATATTAATGAACTAGATAAAAGATTAAGTGCTCAAAAAGGAATTAAAGTAGAATTCCAACCAATAAATGATGCTAATCATTTTTTTTCAAAAAATGAAACTTCCTTAGTAAAAAGTTTGGATAAGTATATTAAAAAAGAAACTGCACTTTATTAAAAATTTTCAATTAAAACTCCACCAGTAGTTGGTGATTTACATTTAGTTGTACCTGGAAAAGAAATAGGTAAATTTAAAAAAGATCTTATAGCAAGGTATGCAAATGCCTCTGACTCTATATAATCTCCATCAAAACCATAATCATCAATTGGTTGGATAATCAAATTTTTAGGCAATGTGTTTTTTATTCTATCTAATAAATAAATATTTTTTCTTCCTCCTCCACAAATTAAAATTTTGCAAGTTTTGTTTCTTACATCTGACAAGAAATTAAAAAGTTCTATGCCTATTATTTTTGCTGTAAACTCAGTTAGAGTTGCTGCTCCATCATCTAAATCAAGACCTCTTACAAATCCTAAGCTGAAATCTTTTATGTCAAATGATGAAATTTTTTGATTAGGCCTATTTTCAAAATTTTCTAGAGCTTGATTTAGAATTAAATCATTTATTTTTCCTCTTTTTGCGATATCTCCATTAAAATCAAATTTCTTCTTAATATTATTTCTTACCCATTCATCTATTAAACAATTTCCTGGACCTAAGTCTCTGCTTAAAAAACTATCTTTATTATAATCATTTATTAAAGTTGCATTTGCAATACCACCTATATTTAAAATACAAACTGGTAGATCAATCTTTTTTTGTTTGATGATTAATTTGTGAAAAACTGGGGCTAAAGGAGCTCCCTCACCACCGTTTTGAATATCATTTTTTCTAAAATTATAGACTACCTTTTTTTTAGAAAGTTGAGATAATAAGTTACCATCTCCAATTTGTTTGGAAATTTTTTCTAATGGATTATGATATATTGTTTGCCCATGAAAACCTATAAAATCAATATTTTTATCAATTGACTGTAAAATCTCGTAAGTAATCTTAGCGTGAAATAAGGTTATATCTTTTTCAAGAGAATATATTTCTTTTTCATTTTTTTTTAAATCTTTTAATTGAGAAATCTTAGCTTTTAAATAGTGGATTTTTTCGTATATTTTTTGATCGTATTTAAAATACTTATTAAATATATTGGTATAATTATCTACTCCATTAGAGCTAATAATAGAGGCATCTACACCATCTCCTGATGTGCCACTCATTAATCCTAATGCTGTAAATATCTTTCCCATTCTTATTTTTTTTTAATAAAATTTGTATATTGTATAACTATAAGCTTATGAATAAATTTTTAAAAGAATTTAAAGATAGGGGTTATTTCTATCAATGTACCAATGAAGAAGATTTATCAAAACTACTAGAAAAAGAAAAAATTAAAGGTTACATCGGTTTCGATTGTACTGCAAAAAGTCTCCACGTTGGAAGTTTACTTCAGATAATGTGTTTGAGACTTCTACAAAAACACGGACACAGACCTATTGTATTATTAGGTGGTGGGACAACAAGGATTGGTGATCCATCTGGTAAAGATAAGACGAGAAAAATTTTAACTGAAAAGGAAATAGAAAAAAATATTAAAAGTATTGAAAAAATATTAAAAAATTTTCTAGATAATAATAATCCAAAAACAAAACCTATTTTTGTAAATAATTATTCTTGGCTAAAAGGCTTGAATTATATTTCATTCCTAAGAGATATTGGCAAACACTTCACAATCAACAAAATGCTTACTTTTGAAAGTGTTAAGGCTAGATTAGATAGAGAACAATCGTTAAGTTATATGGAGTTTAATTATATGATTCTTCAAGCTTATGATTTTTTAGAATTAAATAAAAAAGAAAATTGTTCTTTACAAATTGGTGGTTCTGATCAGTGGGGAAATATAGTTAATGGTACTGAACTTATTAAAAGATTCTCAAGCAAACAAGCCTATGGTTTGACTACTCCTCTGATTACCTTAGCATCAGGAGCTAAAATGGGAAAAACAGAGACTGGTGCAATTTGGTTAGATAAAAAGATGTTATCATCTTATAATTATTGGCAATTCTGGAGAAATATTGATGATAAAGATGTAATAAAATTTTTGAAAATATTTACAGATTTAAGTATCGAAGAAATAGACAAAATTAAAAATGAAGATATAAATAAACTCAAGATTAGATTAGCAAATGAAGCGACTACGATGCTTCACGGTAAAAAAGCTTCTCAAAATTCTGAACAGGCTGCGAAAGAAGCTTTTTCTGGAAATTTGCTTGGTTCTAATTTGCCTACAATAAAAATTAAAGCAAAAAATATTGATCAAACGATAACTGTTTTGGATTTAATAATCTTATCAAAGTTGGAAAAGTCTAAAAGTGAGATAAGGAGATTAATTAAAGGGAATGCCATAAAATTAAATAACGAAATGATATCTAATGAAAATTTTATTATTAGTGATAAATTATTCCAAAATAATTATTTAAAACTTTCTATTGGAAAAAAAAGACATATTAAAATTGAAAAAGACTAGTTTTTTTTAATTTTTTCTAAAGTTCTTGTAATAAATCTTGGAGTGAGTGTTTTGATAGGATTTACTGAAGTTTCAAGTTTTTTTGGAGGACCTTTTATTTTAAAACTTACACCAAAAACTCCTTCCCCAGTTTTAGAACCAACTAATATTTTACCTAACACAGGTAAAGATCCTATAAACTTATTTAGTGTAGTGGCTGGAACTAAGGTTCCTCTGAGGCTAATTAGTTTATCTTTTTCAACATAACCATCCATTAAAATAGAAATTGCTGGGCCAATTGCATAAATTTCATCAATGATCATCCCATCTTTATTGCTTTTAAATTTCATCTCAAATTCGTCAAATCCTATACCGTCACCCGATAAAATATCAGCAATACCTTGCAGAGAAGCAAGAGTTAAGATTTTTGTTAATGCAGGTAATTCTTTTAAATTAAAATCGTATATCTTTAGTGTTGATGTGGACTCATTAAACTTTTTTGAGCTATAGAAATCAAGAATTCCATTATCAAAACCCTTAATAAATTTATATCTTTTAACGATTGGTTCAGCTTTATCAATATATAGAGTTGTAATCTTATTGTTGTTATTAGTATTGATAGTAAAATTTAACTTTTTATTATTAGAAAAACTTCCATTTAAGTTAGCTTTTACAATCTCTTTATTTTTGAAAAATATGTTCCCATTAAAATTAAATAAATCGTGTTCATTATCTAAAAAAATTTTATCAACACTGACTTCAATTCTAGTATCAATATAAAAAAAATTAGAACTTTTATCCTCAAATAATAAATTATCAATAAGACTATTTGCATTAAATGAAGGTCCTTTTAAAACATATTTATTTTTCATTGAATAAAATTTAATCTGATTTTTTTGATTTTCTTGATCTGTATATTTTAAAGAAACTGTTCCAAACTTTACTATTTCAAGATTCTTATTAAATTTAATATTTTGAGCTCTAATTCTATTTTCTTTTTCCTCTATAATAAAATCTTTAATTTTAATTTCATTTTTTTTATTTTTTGATCCTTCTACTTGTATTAAAGCATTTTTTTTTTCATAATTTAAAGTCTCTATCTTAAAGGGATTATCATTTATTTTTAGAGAAGTTTTAAAATCTAAAATATCATTTTTCTTAGAAATAGAATAAGTGAGCGTATCTTTATTATCTTGTATTAAAATGTTTCCTTTTCCATCTATATATATCTTATTTTTAAGATATTTGATTGATAATTTGTGATCCGATAAATAATAATTTTCTTTAATATTTGGAAAAAAATTTTTTAACTTGAATTTATTAATTAAAGATAATTCATCAATTAATAAATCAGATTCTAAAGTAAAATTACGAAATTCAAATTTTTTATTTGTCTTAAATGAAAATCTATTTTTAGAACTAAATCTTAATTTTTCAAAATCAATATCTGAAAAAAATGGTTTAACAAACAAATCAAGGTTTTTTTCATTTAAGACTAATTCTTTATGTTTTATTTCTCCACTAACTGAGAAATCATCTTTACCTTTTTTTTTTAATGATATATTTTCAGAAAGAAATTTCAAATCATTAAGAACAAATGATATATCGCTTAATAATAGGTTTTCTTTTTTATAATTAAATATTAAGTCTAATTTTTGAAGGTTGTATTTTTTAAATATACTTAATCTAGTATCTCTCAAGAAACCATTTATCTCATAATTGTCTTTAATATTACCATTTGAGTCGAATTCTAATTTAATGTCACCAATTAAATAACCATTCTTAATAGTTTTCTCCAACAAAAATAATTCTGGTGAGTTTCTAAAAGATCTTAAAAATGAAATCAAGTTTCTTACTTCTAATGATTTTGTAGATATTTCTAAATTTTCAATAGAAAATTTATTTTTAATCAATGATTTAATAGAAATTTGAGTTTTTAAACTTTCCATTTCTACTATTCTATTTTGATTTATTAATCTTGAACCAATTGTTTTAATATTAATTTTTAATTCAAATGGATCTAAAACTAACTTAATTTTTTTTAACTGAATTTCAGTTTTTTCATCAATACTTTTAATCTTATTTTTTATTTGATTGTTAAACCTATCTGTTTCAATTCCTATGGTGCTTAAATAAGTCGCTATAATTAAGAATATTAGAATTATTGATATAAAAATTTTTGAAATTATTTTCATTTAATTTGATATAACGAATGTTCTAAGAATTCATCAATTTCTCCATTTAGAACTTTGTCTGGACTTGAATTTTCAAAATTTGTCCTGTTATCTTTAACCAGTCTATATGGCTGTAACACATAAGATCTTATCTGATGGCCCCAGCCAATTTCAGATTTTGGGGCCTCTGTATTTTGACTTTCTTTTTCCTTTTTTTTCATCTCAAAATCATAAAGTCTTGCTTTCAACATATTCAAACAGGTTTCTTTATTTTTATGTTGAGATCTTTCATTTTGACATTGTACAACTATTTTAGATGGCAAATGTGTAATTCTAACAGCACTATCAGTAGTGTTCACATGTTGACCTCCTGCCCCACTAGAACGATAAGTATCAATCCTTAGATCTTTATCTAAAATTTTTACATTAATACTTTCATCAACAACTGGGTAAACCCAAATACTCGCAAAACTAGTATGTCTTCTTGCTCCTGAATCAAAAGGTGAAATCCTTACCAATCTATGAATTCCTGACTCTTTTTTTAACCATCCAAAAACATAATCTCCCTCAATTTTAATAGTAGAGGATTTTATTCCAGCTTCATCACCTTTATGTTCACTAATTAAGTTTGATTTAAATTTTTTGTTGTCAGACCACTTTAGATACATACTTCTTAACATATTAGCCCAATCCTGACTTTCAGTTCCACCAGCCCCTGCATGAATTTCAATATAACAATCAAGAGAGTCTGCCTCATTGGATAAGAAACACTTTACCTCGTTTTTTTTTACAGCTTTTCTAAGTTCTTTTATGTTATTTAGTATATCATTTTGTATAATTTCATTATTTTCCTCTGAGGCCAATTCGCTTAAATCATCTAAATCTTTTAATTTTACTAAAGATGTTTCAAATGAATTTATAAGATCCTCGTATAGTTTTTTTTCTTTTATAATTTTTTTTGATTTATCTTTATAATGCCAAAAATTAGGTTCTAGCATTTTGGAATTATGGTTTTTTAACTTTAAATAAATACCATTTTTTTCAAAGATACTCCTTAACTCTTTGATTAATTTTTTCTATTTCTTTTTTAAAGTCTGTATATTTATGATCCATTAATAAAACTTTAATATATTATTCGTATCTAATCTATTGTTATTTGAATATAAAATCACTCCATCAATCACATTTGAACTTTTATATGCTTCTAAAATTGTATCTTTTGAGGAAAACTTTGCTTTTTGTCCTGTTAAAGGATCTACTACCATCATAGTAATCCCTTCAGCAACTTTAAATGGTCTTGACTCAGACTTTTTGATTGCTTTTTTAATGAAATTTTTAAATACAGGTAAAGCAGTTTTTGATCCTGTCTCAAATTTACCCAAAGGTTGAGGATTATCCATACCAACATAAACTCCTACTACTAAGTTAGAAGTAAACCCAATAAACCATGCATCAGTATTTTTATTAGTAGTCCCAGTTTTGCCTGCCAAATTCAAGTTTAGATTCTTTAATTTTTTTCCAGTCCCTCTTTTAACCACTCCTTCTAATAAGGAGGTAATTTGATAAGCTGTTTGAGGTGAAAAAATTTGTTTATAATTATTTTTGATATATGGATAGTCTTTTCCTGTAAATGAAATTTGATCACAATTTGCACAAGTTCTATTTTCATTGTTAAGTATAGTATTTCCTTCACTGTCTTGAACACGATCAATTAAAATTGGTAAAACCAACTTTCCTCCATTTATAAAAGCAGAATATGCTGATGTTAGTTTAATTAAGGTTGTTTCTGCTGAACCAAGAGAAATTGACAAAAGCTCCTCAGGATTTTCATAAATACCAAGTTCTTTGGAAAAACTTGCAAGTTTATCAATACCTAATCTCTGAGCTATTCTAACTGTCATAAGATTTCTAGATTTTTCTAAGCCAACTCTTAAAGTGGATGGTCCATAAAACTTTTTTCCATAGTTTTCGGGTTTCCACATTTTAAGATCAGAACCTTGGGCTAAAACTAATGGAGCATCTAAAACTAATGAGGAAGGTGTATAATCATTCTCTAGTGCAAGTGCATAAACAAATGGTTTGAAGGCTGAACCAGGTTGGCGTAAAGCTTGGGATACTCTATTAAATTCACTGCTCATAAAACTAAAACCCCCACTTAAGGCTAAAACTCTTCCAGTGTATGGGTCCATAACTACAATACCACCGTTAACTTTTGGAATTTGTTTTAAACTGTATTTATTTTCTTTAATGTGTTTTACATAAATAACATCACCTCTTTTTAATAATTCATTGAATTCTTTTTTTGTCCAAAAAATATCTTGAAATTCTATAAGTCCTTTGATTTTATCTTTTGTTTCTATTTCAACAGAAAATTTAGATATCTTTTTTACAATAGCTATATTCCAATCTATTGATCTTTCTAAATCATACTTTTCTAAATCATCAGACCAATTTTTTATATTTATTTTATTAATCAATGGTCCTCGCCATCCTTTTCTTTTGTCATATGCTATTAAACCATCTCTTAAACTGTCTGTGGCAATTTTCTGAAGTTCTAAATTAATTGGTGTATTGATATTAAATCCTTGATTATAAACTTTTTCATAAGAAAGTATTTCAATAATGTTTTTTCTCACATCTTCAATATAATATTGAGTGTCTTCTAAAAAAATTTTCTTTTTCTTTTTTAATATAATTTTTTTTTTCTTAAATTCATTATATTCTTGAGAATTTATAAAATTATTTTCAAACAAATTTTTTAAAACTAAATCTCTTCTAAATTTAGCTAATTTAATGTTTCTATAAGGATTATATTTGCTCGGGGCTTTAGGTAAAGCTGCAAGTAATGCTGCTTCCTCATAATTTAATTCTTTAATAGATTTATCAAAATACTGTAAGCTAGCTGCTGCCACTCCATATGCACCGCTACCAAGATAAATTTGATTTAAATAAAGTTCTAATATTCTTTCCTTTGTTAAAGCTCTCTCAATTCTAAAAGCTAAAATAGCTTCTTTAATTTTTCTATTAATACTTACTTCATTTGTTAAAAGAAAATTTTTTGCTACTTGTTGAGTAATCGTAGATGCACCTTCTAACCTCTTAGAAGTCATAATATTTTTAATGTTATTTATGGTCGCTCTCAAAACTCCTTTGGCATCTACGCCTGGGTGTGAAAAAAAATTTTTATCCTCTGCGGATAAAAATGAATTAATTACATTTTTTGGGATAGTTCCATATGGAACAAAAATTCTTTTTTCTTTAGAAAAATCAGCTACAAGATCTCCATTACCTGAATAAACCTTACTGGATACTGGAGGTTTATAATTCTTCAAAAATTTATAATCTGGGATATTATTAGAAAATATCCACAATATCCCTAAAACAGTAATTAGAGATAATAGTAAAAAACTAAGAAAACCAATGAATATATTTTTTATTGTTATGTTCATTTTGTTTCCATTATATATGGGAATTTGTTAAAGATAAGGCATAACAATAAAAACAAAATTTTTTAATTTAAATGAAACAATCAAAAAACATATTATGGAAAAAAATTTATATATTGATGCTTCGCATCCCAATGAAATTAGGGTTGTACTTAAGTCAGGTGAAAACATTGAAGACTATGAGTATGAAGGCTTAAAAAACAATCTAATTAAAAATAACATCTATTTAGGAAAAGTAAGCCGTATTGAGCCCTCTCTACAAGCTGCATTTGTAGATTTCGGTAGAGATAGACATGGATTTTTATCATTTAATGATATTCAGTCAGATTATTACCAAATACCAAAAAGTGATTTAGAAATTATTAAACAAGAGGAAGAAAGAGCAAGAGAAGAGCTATCTAAAAAGGTTGAGGCAAAAGAAGAGGAAAATCTTGCTAAAGGAAAATTAGAACTTGAAGATCCTATAGAAAAAGAAGAATTAAACGAGAAGAAAGAAGATGAAAAAGAAAATTTGGATATTGAAAAAACAAAAAAAAATGAAAACAAATTCAGATTTAAAAGATATAAAATTCAAGAAGTAATTAAGCCCAATCAGGTAATTCTTGTTCAAGTTATTAAGGATGAGCGTGGACAGAAGGGTGCCGCATTAAGTACATTTATATCAATAGCAGGTAAGTATATTGTGTTAATGCCAAATACTGCTAAGGGTGGAGGTATATCTAGAAAAATATTTAATCCTGCAGATAGAAAAAAAATTAGGTCTATTTTAAATGAAATTCAAATCCCTAAGGAAATGGGATTAATAGTTAGAACTGCTGGAAGTAATAAAACCAAAAATGAGATTGACCATGATTTATCTACTCTTGTAAACAGTTGGAATCAAATAAAAGAAAATGCCTTAAGCTCTATAGCACCCTCATTGATTCATCAAGAAAGTGAAATAATTAAAAGAACTTTAAGAGACATGTATGACGAAAATACCAAAAATATAATTGTTGAAGGTAATGAAGGTTATAAGAAAGCTCAAAATTTTATGAAAATGATGATGCCCTCACATGTTAAAAAGATAAAAAAATATAGAGGTAAGACACCATTGTTTATAGAAGAAGGTATAGAACAAAAACTAAATCAAATTTTTGAGTCTGAAATAAAATTAACTTCTGGTGGGTATTTGGTAATTAATCCTACTGAAGCATTGGTCTCAATCGATATAAACTCTGGTAGTTCTATAAAACAAAAAAATGTTGAAAGTACAGCTCTAGATACTAATCTTGAAGCTGCTGATGAGATAGCAAGACAAATAAAGATTAGAGATTTATCTGGTTTAATTATTATAGATTTTATAGATATGTTAAGTTACGGAAATCGAAAACAAGTAGAGAGAAGATTAAAAGAGAAATGCCGATCTGATAGAGCAAGAATTCAAATTGGTAGAATATCAAATTTTGGTCTCTTAGAAATGTCTAGACAGAGACTTAGAGAGAGTGCAGTTAAGTGGAAAATTAATCTTACAGATGAGTCATTTGGACTTAAAATTCTTAAATTAGTGGAACTTGAAGCAGTTTTAAATAAGGCAAAGTTTGTTGATTTAAAGGTGTGTAAAAAAATCTCTGACTTTTTAAAAGAGAATTTTATTGATGACCTAACTTATTTTGAAAAAAAAAATAAGATGAAAATTGATATAATATCAGACAATAATTTAATTATTCCAGAATATATTATAGACATAAAAAATAAATCCAAGAAAACAATTGAACTAATTGAGCATTTTGAAAAACTTAAAAACCTTGATCAATTAATTATCAAAAATAATATTATTGAGCTTAAGGATAAAAAGAAATTTAAAAAAAAAACTTATAGAAAAAAAAAATTTTATAAAAAGGCTAAATAATTCCTTTTTTTGGCGAGGAACGTTCTCCCATTATTGATTTATTGATTCTTCCAGCAAGATAAGACTGACGACCCGCTATTACAGCATTTCTAAATGCTAGGGCCATATCAAAAGGTTTTTTTGCTTTAGCAATAGCAGTATTAACTAATACTCCATCACATCCTAACTCCATTGCTATTGTGGCATCAGATGCTTGACCTAAACCAGCATCTATAATTAGAGGTAACTTTGTTTGACTTCTAATAATTTTAATATTTGTTTGATTTAAAATACCTAATCCGGAGCCTATTGGAGCTGCTAAAGGCATTATTGCACAAGCTCCAGAATTTTCTAATCGTTTAGCCATTAAGGGATCATCATTACAATAAACCATAACTTGAAAACCCTCTTTAGTTAATATCTCAGTTGATTTAAGTGTTTCAATCATTTCAGGAAATAAATTTTTTTTATCTCCCAGTACTTCCAACTTGACTAGTTTCCAACCTCCAATTTCTCTAGCTAATCTAAGGGTTCTCAGAGCATCTTTTGAATTAAAACAACCTGCTGTGTTTGGAAGATATGTAATTTTTTTTGGATCAATATAATCCATCAGTAAAGGTTTTTTTTTATCTATAATGTTTACCCTTCTTACTGCAACAGTAACTATATCAGCTCCAGATAAATTAATAGCTATGGCACATTCTTTCATATTTTTATATTTCCCAGTACCAACAATTAATCTTGATTTAAAGTTCTTTTTAGCAATAATAAATTTGTCTTTACTCAATTTTAACCACCTCCAATAAAATGAACTATTTCTATTTTATCATTTGTTTTAAGACTGATTTTATTTAATTTTTTTTTATCTACTATTTCTTCATTTAATTCAATAGCTACTTTTTTGAGAGGTATTTTAAAGTTTTTAATAATATTTGACAGTTTTGAATTTTTATCTACGTTTTTTGTTTTTCCATTTAATTTAATTTTTATTTTTATTTTTTTTTTCATCGTATATAAAAGATAAATGAATAATAAAATTATTATTATTAATGGTCCTAATATTAATCTATTAGGTGAAAGAGAACAATCACAATATGGATCAATTACTCTTGATGAGCTTAAAAAGAATTGTATAGATAAATCGAAAAACTTGGGTTTAAATCTTGAATTTGCTCAATCAAATATAGAGGGTGAGCTAGTAAATATAATACAAGATGCTAGAAAAAAATTTGATGGTATTATAATAAATGCTGCTGCATTTACACATACTTCGGTTGCAATAAGAGATGCTTTAGATATTTTTAAGAAACCAATAATTGAAATTCATATGTCAAATATCTATAAAAGAGAAGAATTTAGAAAAAAATCATTAATTAGTGACATCGCAACTGGTGGAATATTTGGATTAGGAGATGATGGTTATATTTTAGCCATAATTTCAATGCAAAAACTTTTAAAAAATGAAGATAAATAAAAAAATTATTAAAGAATTAAGCGATTACTTGGAGGAATTTAATCTTACAGAATTAGAGTACACAGAAAAAGATACAAAAATAAAAGTATCAAAAAATAATGTTACATTAAGTAATCCAACTTATTCTAATACCGGAGAAAAAGTCGCGGAAACTTCAAATCTAGGTACAAAAAAAATTTCAGGAATTCAAGTAACCTCACCAATAATTGGAACGGCATACCATGCACCTGAGCCTGGTGCAAAAAAATTTGTAGAAATTGGTAAAAAAATTAAAAAGGGAGAAACTGTAATGATTGTTGAGGCAATGAAAACAATGAATCATGTGCCTTCAACATCAGATGGAGTCGTTAAAGAAATATGCGTCAAAGATGGCCAGCCAGTAGAGTTTGGACAAACAATAATCATTTTAGAATAATGTTTAAAAAAATATTAATAGCTAACCGTGGGGAAATTGCGGTCAGAATAATAAGAGCATGTAAAGAATGGGGTATCTCTACTGTAGCAGTTCATTCAGATGTAGATAGAGATAGTATGCATGTAAGGTTAGCGGATGAGAGTGTTTGTATCGGATCACATCAGCCAGCTAATAGTTATCTAAATATTCCTGCTTTAATGTCAGCTATTGAGCTAACAAATTCTGAAGCAGTACATCCGGGATATGGTTTTTTATCTGAGAATGCTAATTTTGCAAAAGTATTAGAGCAAAATAATATTAAATTTATAGGTGCATCCTCAAAACTAATTGAGATGATGGGAGATAAAATTCAAGCAAAAAAAATAGCCAAAGAAAATGGATTACCAATAATTGAAGGTTCTGATGGAGGCATAAAAGATATATCAGAAGCAAAAGAGCTTTGTAAAAAAATAGGATATCCTATTTTAATTAAAGCCTCAGGTGGTGGTGGAGGTAAAGGAATGAAAATTGTTCATAAAGAAGAAGAATTTGAAAACCTATTTTCAATTGCAAAATCTGAAGCTCAAAAATATTTTGGTAATGATGAAGTATATATAGAAAAATTTTTTCAAAATCCAAGGCATATAGAAGTCCAAATTCTAGCTGGTAAAAATAGAACTGTTCATTTACATGAAAGAGATTGTTCAGTTCAAAGAAGACACCAAAAACTCATTGAAGAAACACCAAGCCCTGTTTTAAATGATGAAATTAGAAAGGATCTATTCGATAAGACTGTCAATATGGTTAGAAAAATTGGTTATGAAGGAGCCGGGACAGTCGAATTTATTTATGAGGATGGAAAATTTTATTTTTTGGAAATGAATACAAGAGTCCAAGTAGAACACCCTGTTACAGAAATGGTGACAGGAATAGATATTATTAAAGAGCAAATTTGGATAGCATTTCAAGGTGAAACAGCATTAAAACAGTCGGACATAAATCCTAGAGGTCATGCAATCGAATGTAGAATAAATGCAGAAGATGCAAGTAAAAATTTTCAACCTTCACCAGGAACAATCGGAATGTGTCATCAGCCATCAGGATTTAGAACAAGAGTTGATGGTGCAATTTTTCAAGGGTACAAAGTAACACCTTATTATGACAGTATGGTTTGTAAACTTATCTGTCATGGCAGAAATAGATCGGAGGCTATTCAAAGAATGAACCGGTCATTAGATGAATTTGTTATCGAAGGTATTACTACTACTATTCCTCTACATAAAAAACTTTTAAATCATAAAAAATTTATTCACTCAGATTTTAATGTAAGTTGGCTAGATACTGAAAGAATTATTTAATAACAACTCACAAGCCATATATCATAAACAGGGTGATCAAAAGGTGCGATAGAAGGGCTTGAAGAAAACATCCATCCATTAAAAACAAATACATCATTTTTATTTTTATTTGTTAAATCTCTGACTTGGATATAAGCAGTAATTTCTGGATTATCATCAAATTCTGAATTTTTACATTTTATACTTCTTATCAATAAATCCTTATATTTTCTATCTTCACCATTTTTAAGCTTTAATAAGATATTCTTAGAGGAAATTTTATCTAATACTTTGATATCTGTGAAACTGCCATCTAAATTTCCACTAGCATTTAAATCAAAAGATATAATTAGAAATGAAATTAAGATAAATAAATTTAATCTAATTTTTCCAAGATTTATATTTTTTTTGAATAGCATCTTTATTTTTGTTTGGATAGTAGGCTGACTCTGTTCCTGTTAGATTTGGTTGATGAGGTTTTTGCCATTCATATTTTTCAAGGTCATGTTTTTTTTCTATTTTATTTGGTGTAAAATGTATCCAAGAATACCATTCTACAGGTATTTTTGATGCATCTATTTCTTCAGCATAAATTACCCATCTCTTACCTTTTTTGCTTTCATAATATTTATTGCCTAGATGATCTTTTCCAACAAATTTTCCAAAAAAAAGTGTTACTATTTTTGTTCCAAACGTATCTTGATTCCACCAGGTAAAAATTTTTTTTAAAAGTGTCAACATAATTAATTAATATTTTTCAATTTAAAATTGTATAATTTAAATTAGACTAAAATTTGATTTTGTATATAAATAAAATGAATCTTATCAAAAATTAATTTTAAAAGTTGGGGTTAAATGGCAAAATATTTAGTTGAAACATATTATACATGTACGTTTAAAGTAAATCATTTCTTAGACGATATTAATGAGGCAGAGCTTAAAAATTTAGAAAAAAGAGATGACGGTAAATTTGAAGTTCTAGATGTAAAGCTTGATAATAGAAAAACAAAGAGTCTTGATCCAAATAATAAAAAAATTACTGAAAATAAGAAAATAGAAATATTAACTGATTCTCAAAAGCAGTCACCGAAGAACTTTGAGAAATTTATAAAATCAAATAACAACAATTCTGAAAAATCCGGAAAAAGATTTAGTATGCCAGATCGAAGAAAAGGTTATATTCAAAAAGCAACTATTGGTGATCACAAAGTTTATTTGCATACTGGCGAATATGAGGATGGCAAAATTGGTGAAATTTTTATAGACACGAGTAAAGAAGGTGAATTAGTTAAAGCTCTAATGAATAATTTTGCTATTGCTGTATCACTTGGACTTCAATATGGAGTTCCACTTGATGAGTTCATAAGTGCATTTGTTGGTACAAAATTTGAACCATCAGGAAAAGTATATGGGAATGACAGAATATTAAGTGCATCGTCTATTTTGGACTATATTTTCAGAGAATTAGCTATTTCTTATCAAAATAGAGAAGATCTTGCCCACACACCATCTATTGGTACTATTGATAGTCCTGATTTTGACGAACAAAATTCTGAAAGTCAAAACCAACTGCTTAAAATTGTTAGAGATATTACTAGCAAGGGATTTGTAAGAAATAATTATAAAAAAAATTTGGTAGATTTATCAGATGTCAAACTAAGTCTTAAAGGAAAAAAATAGATTATTTTTTCAATTTTATAGATAAATTTAACTCTTTTAACTGATTTTCATTTACGTCAGAAGGTGCGTTCATCATTAAGTCTTGAGCATTTTGATTCATTGGAAACATAGTTACCTCTCTAATATTTTTTTCATTAGCTAAAAGCATAACTATTCTATCAATACCTGGTGCTATTCCTCCATGAGGTGGTGCTCCATAACTTAAAGCATTTATCATCCCACTAAATTTTTCATCTACTTTTTTTTTATCATAACCTGCGATCGAAAATAATTTATACATAAGTTCAGGAATATGATTTCTAATGGCACCAGAAGAAAGCTCAATACCGTTACATACAATATCGTATTGAAAAGCAAGAATATCCAAAGGTTTCTCAAAATTGATTTTATCTAAATCTCCTTGGGGCATAGAGAAAGGATTGTGACTAAACTTAATTTTATTAGTTTGTTCATCTTTCTCAAACATGGGATAATCAACTATCCAGCAAAAAGCAAATGAATCGTCATCAATTAAATCTAAATCATTTGCGATCTTGTCTCTTGCTAGAGAAGTGATTCTCTCTAATTCTTTTTGATTGTTACAAGCTAAAAAAATACTATCTCCAATTTTTGCTCCAGTTTTTTTCATTATTTCCTCTAAAGACTCCTTAGAAAAAAATTTTCCTACAGGTCCTTTAGCAGATATTTCATTATTCTTTTCCAACGTAAAATAAGCTAAACCTGAAGAACCTTCTGCTTTAGCCCATTTATCAATATTATCAAAAAAACTTCTTGGTTTATCTTTAGTTTCTCTAGTAACAATACATCTTACTTGAGATCCTAATTTGACAAGTTTTTTAAAGATTTCAAAAGACACATCATCTCTTAAAAAAACTTCGGTAATGTCATTTATGATTAGTGGGTTTCTCAGATCGGGTTTATCACTTCCATATTTTACTAATGCATCAGCATAAGAAATTCTTGGGAATTTTTCAGAAATTAATTTTTTGTTTGAAAATTTTTTAAAAGTATTAATTAATAGTTCTTCAACCACTTTAAAGACATCTTCTTGTTCAACAAATGACATCTCTAAATCTAATTGATAAAATTCTCCTGGACTCCGATCAGCTCTAGCATCTTCATCTCTAAAGCATGGAGCAATTTGAAAATATTTATCAAATCCTGAAACCATTATAAGTTGTTTAAATTGTTGTGGAGCTTGGGGTAAGGCATAAAATTTTCCAGGGTTCAATCTGCTTGGAACGAGAAAATCTCTTGCACCCTCTGGGCTGGAAGAAGTAAGTATTGGCGTTTGAAATTCCAAAAACCCAATTGCATTCATTTCACTTCTTATAAATGATATAACTTTTGACCTTAGAATTATATTTTCATGAATTTTTTTTCTTCGTAAGTCTAAATACCTATATTTTAATCTAATCTCTTCTGCATATTCTTGATCAGTAAAAACTGGCATTGGTAACTCTTTACAAGTTCCTAAAACTATGAAATTTTCAATTGATATCTCAATTTCTCCTGTTTCAATATCTTTATTGATAGTTTCTTTAGATCTATTTACAACCTTTCCTTTAACTTTTATTACCGTTTCAAGTTGTATTTTTTCTAACTCTTTAAAATTTTTATTTTCTTGATCAATTATACATTGAGTAATCCCATAATTATCTCTTAGATCTATAAATAATAAATTTCCATGATCACGTTTTTTGTTAATCCATCCCGAAATAACTATACTTTTACCTACATTTTTTTTTCTAAGTTCATTACAGGTATGACTTCTATATTTATTCAATTATTCCCCCAGAACATCTTTAATAATTTTAAAATCAATTGATCTCTTTTTTTTTAAACTTACTTCGTCGATCTTATATATGAAATCAATTATTTTTCCATATGATCTATCAATTCTTTTAATAATGTAGTGAATTAACTTTTTATCTAATGATATTTGGCGATCAGATAAATTTTTTAAAATTAAGGCAAATATCAGTTCATCGTCAGGTTTTTCTATGTTTTGTAAAAGAAAATTTTTTGATCTTGATTTTAAATCGATTAAATTAAAATCAACATCTACTATCGGTTGATTAGAGGTTACAATTAAATATTTGTTATCTTGTTCAATAATATTACAAAGCGTAAAAA
This sequence comes from Pelagibacteraceae bacterium AG-345-O09, assembly GCA_003281725.1. GTDB lineage: Bacteria > Pseudomonadota > Alphaproteobacteria > Pelagibacterales > Pelagibacteraceae > Pelagibacter. The sequence continues at coordinate 77,770 of QCBC01000003.1, forward strand.
ATAGATCCTCTCTAATTTCTTTATTTAAATTTTCTAAAACTATGTTTTGATGAAGTTTAATTTCACCTAAATGATCATTATTAAGTAGGCTTGCCTCTAATTTTATTCCATTAAACTTTTTTAAGAAAATATTAATTAAATGTGATTTACCAGAAAATTTTTCTCCATTGATATTAAGAAAGTTTTTTTCCCATTTTGGCCATTTAATTAATAAATCAAATATATGTCTGTTACTTTTTGAAACATAAAAATCATCATCTGTAAAATTTTGACCATAATCAAATTTGATTATTTCCTGATTAAGATCTTTCATCTTAAGACCCATGTTTTATTTTGAGTATTAAAATTAAAATTTTGTTTTTCCATTGATTTTAAAAAAATATCTGGTGTACCATTATATATAATTTGATAATATATAAAATCTCTATCAAATTTTGATATATAGTAATCATAAATAAAATTAAGTTCATCTAAAGTATTTTCCAAACGAGAAACTTTTAAATTATCTCCACTATTAACTTTAATATAGATTGGTAATTTAATAGAGGTATTGATTTGATTAAAATTTTTCCAATAATCCTCATACATTATCTTTAAACTTTTAATAATAGTGCTCAATTGATCTGTATTATTTATATCAATATTTGAAAATGATTCGTTGATTAAAAAAACTTTATCGTTAACAGTAATCCTCGATAATATTCTTATAGTTTTTTGATTAATAAAGATTAATGCAACAATAGAGTCATCTAAATAATATTTACTTGTTATTTCTTTAAAGTCATATTGTTCGATGAGATCATATTGCTTTTTTATCAAGTTTAGATCTTCAAGATCTTCGGTTGGTAAGATATATTCTATTAGATAAAAACTTTCACTATCATTGTTCCATTCATCATAAAATTTATTATTTGAAAATAATAATAAATTTTCTTTATTCTCTTCAATTATAATTGGAATAAATAAAAAATTTTTTTTAATGGCTATAGAGGGAAAAATATTTTTTTTTTCTAAAAAATTTAGAATTTTTTTTTTATTGAAGGAGACTCCTAAATTAACATAATAAATTTCATCTATAAATTTTTCTTCTTTAATAGAAAAGGACTCAATCATACCTCTAATTTGATTCAATTTTATCTTCTTTATAATTTTATGATCAGAAGAAACTGTAATTAAGGAGATTAGCTCGGAGAAAGCTTTGATAAAACCCTCATCAATTACCTTATTTTTCTCAAAATTTATCTCAAAAGGCTTTGATACTTCTATATTCTTAATATTAAAAGATTTTGCTTGAACTTTATCTGTGGAAAAAAAAAATAAAACTAAAGATAGAAATAAAAAAAAAATATATAAGTTTTTTGAATGTTTTTTTATAAATCTAATTACCATATCTTATAATAATGAATAAAAGTGTATTTACATATAAAAAAAGTGGTGTCGATATAAATGCTGCAGAAAAGTTTGTTAAGTTCATTGCTACTATCTCATCAAAAAAAAAAGGCAAAAAAAAGTTTACGAATATCGGGGGTTTTGGATCCATATCTAATATACCTAAAAATATTAAAGATCCAAAAATTGTCGCTTGTACAGATGGTGTTGGTACTAAAATTGAGATAGCAAATACTATCAATAAATTTGATACTATTGGTATTGATCTAGTAGCGATGAGCGTTAATGATTTAATTGTTCAAGGTGCGAAACCTCTTTTATTTTTAGATTATATATCAATTAATAAAATAAATTTACCAAAGCTAAAATCAATTATTAAGGGTATTGTAAATGGATGTAAAATCTCTGAATGTAGTCTTGTTGGAGGCGAAACTGCAGAAATGCCTGGAACATTTGAAAAAGGTAAATTTGACATCGCCGGTTTTGCGGTTGGCATCGTTGATAAGAAAAAAATTTTAAATAAAAAAAAAATTAAAATTAATGACCTTATTTTAGCTGTTCCTTCCAGTGGTCTTCATTCAAATGGATATTCCCTTGTAAGAAATATTATAAAAAAAAGAAAAATAAATATTAAAAATAATAGTTTTTTAAAAAAAGAATTAATTAGACCGACTAAGATTTATGTGAAGGAAGTATTAAATCTAATAGATAAAAAACTTCTAAATGGTTGTGCTAATATAACTGGTGGAGGGTTATCTGATAATGTTAAAAGAATAATTCCTGAAAGATATTGTGCAGAAATAAATTTGGATAAGATTAGACCATTAAAAATATTTAAATGGTTAAAAAAAAATAATATTAAAGAAAATGAAATGTTAAAAACTTTTAACTGTGGGGTTGGATTTTGTTTAGTAATAAATCCAAAAAATTTAATTAAGATAAATAAATATTTTTCTAAAAATTATAAACCTTATGTGATAGGACAAATAGTCAAAAAACCAAATAAAGTAAAATTAAATGGTAAAATTAATTGGTTCTAATAAAATAAAAACAGCAGTTTTTATCTCTGGAGCAGGTAGTAATTTTAAGAATTTAGTTCAATTTTCATTTTTAAATAAATCACCTATCAAAATATGTTTACTAGTTTCAAACGATAAAAGAGCAAAAGGTCTCAATTTTGCAGATAAATATAAGATTAAAAAAAAAATTTATGATTTTAATAATATGAAAAAATCAGAAAGTTTAATCCTTAAACAATTAAAGATAGATAAAATAAGTTTAATTTGTCTAGCAGGTTTTATGAAAATGTTATCACCTAATTTTATTAAAAGATTTAAAGGTATAATTTTGAATATTCATCCTTCTTTATTACCAAAATATAAAGGACTTAATACACATGAACGAGTGTTAAAAAATAAAGAAAAATACTCTGGATGCACAGTACATTACGTTAGTTCTAGATTAGACTCAGGAAAGATAATTTTACAAGAAAAAGTGAAAATACTTAAAAAAGATACATCTTCATCTTTAAAAAAAAGGATCTTAAAACGAGAGCATCTTTTATATCGTAAAGCTATAAATAAGCTGTTTTTTAGTCTTTAAAAAAAAAGTTAATTTCAATTTTAGCATTCTCAGGACTATCAGATCCGTGAACAGAATTCTTATCTATTGAAATCCCATATTTTTTTCTAATAGTTCCTTCTTGAGCATCTTTTGGATTAGTTGCTCCCATTAATTCTCTATTTGCAAGTATTCCATTTTCTTTTTCAATCACCATTACTACTATTGGTCCTGAGGAAAGGTATGAACATAAATCATTATAAAATGGTTTAGTTTGATGTACTTTATAAAATTCCTCTGCTTCAGATTTTTCTATTTGAATTTTTTTTTCTTTAATAATCTGAAAGCCTTTATCCTTAAACAATTGCTGAATTTCATTATCTAAATTTCTTTCTACTGCATCAGGTTTTATAATTGATAAGGTCTGCTCAACATTACTCATAGTTATCCTCTATTAGTTGATTTAATAATTTAACACCATAACCTGTAGCACCACCTGAATTTAATGCACCTCCATATTTAGAAAATGCCATTCCAGCTATATCTAAATGAGCCCAAGGAGTTTTATTTAAAATGAATCTTTGTAAAAATTGCGCTGCAGTTGTTGATCCTGCACCTCCAATGTAGTTTATATTTTGCATATCAGCATTTTTTGAATTTATTAATTTATCATAATTTTTGTGTAATGGCATTCTCCATAATTTTTCTTCAACCTTTTCACCTGCATTGATTAATTGTTTTGATAATTTATCATTGTTTGAAAAAAGACCTGCATACTCTGAACCAAGAGATACTATAATTGCTCCAGTCAATGTTGCTAAATCGATCATAAATTGCGGTTTAAATTTCCTTTCAGTAAATGTTAGGGCATCTGCTAAAACTAGTCTACCTTCTGCATCAGTATTTAAAATTTCTATTGTTTTGCCACTATATGATTTGACAATATCTCCCGGTCTTTGTGCGTTACCACTTACCATGTTTTCTACAAGGCCCACAACACCAACAGCGTTAATCTTTGCTTTTCTTAAAGCTAAATTTTTCATCAGTCCAACTACAGTGGCTGAACCTGCCATGTCGTAGGTCATGTCCTCCATAAATTTTGCTGGTTTAAGAGAATAACCACCAGTATCAAAACACACACCTTTACCAACAAAAGCTAAAGGCTTGGAATTTTTTTTTGCACCATTCCATTCAATAGTAACAAGATATGAACCTCTTATACTTCCTTGCCCTACTCCTAATAAAGCATTCATACCCATTTTTTTTAATTTAGTTTCATTAAAAATATTTACCTTTAGACCATATTTCTTCAGAGAATTTAATCTTTTAGCATATTCATCTGGATGTAAAATATTCCCAGGTTCTGAAACTAGATCTCTCGCAAAAAAAGTTCCATCTTCTAGAGCTTTGAATTTTAATTGATCATTGGTAGATACTTTATTTTTGCTACCATTTATGTAAATTGAAATAAGTTTCTTTTTCTTAATGGATTTATAATGGTTAAATTCATAAGATTTTAATTTTAATCCATGAAGGAAATGTCCAATAAAAGAATTAATTTTTGTATTTAAGGTGTCTGAGTTGAAAAAATAATCGTTTTTCTTTTCAAAATTAATATAACTATACAACTTAGCACCTAAGTTTTCTATTTCAGAAATTTTTATATCTTTCTTTATGGAAACTAAAAATATTGTTTTTTTTGAATTTATCTCAAAAAAAAGTAAATCTTTTTTTAAATCACTTTTCTTTAAAAGATCAGAAATATAGGAAAATTCGGAGTTTGAAATATATTTATTCAAGCCCCTAACACTGAAATTTTCATCAGTGAATAAAACAAGATTAGCTAAGGGGTTTTTCGGGCCTTTATTTTTGTAATTAATTTGAATAGACATAAATTTTAAATACACTCTATACGTGTTCGATGCTATATATTACAAAATTAATAGATTTCAATGAAAAAAATATTATTTAAGAAATTATTATCAGATTGTACCGTCTTTTTTCTTATAAGTCTTTTTTCAACTAGTGTTATTATTTGGGTATTTCAGGCAGTAAATTTTCTAGATATAATTGTAGAGGATGGTCGAAATTATTTAGTTTATCTGAATTTTTCATTACTTAATTTCCCAAAAATTGTAACAAAATTAATACCATTTATGCTCTTTTTCAGCTTAATATTTATAATCGCACAATATGAAATTAAAAATGAATTAATAATTTTTTGGAATTTTGGGGTAAATAAAATTGAGTTTATTAACTTTTTTATAAAATTCTCTATTTTAATAACTATTCTTCAAATTTTTCTTTCAACTTCAATTGTTCCTAAAACTCAAGATTTAGCAAGATCATTTTTAAGAACATCTTCTATTAATTTTTTAGAGAACTTTATTAAACCAAAAGTTTTTAATGATGCTATTAGAGAATTAACTATTTACAGTAATTCTAAAGATGAAAATGGAAATCTAGGGGAGATATATCTAAAGAAAGGTGGATCTGATAATTTTCAAATTACATATGCAAAAAGTGGAAATTTTAGAAAAGTAGGTAACAGTCAAATTTTAGAATTATATTCAGGAGAAACAATTAGTGTTATTGATGATAAAATTACAAGTTTTAAATTTTCAAAATCAGATTTTAATTTAAGCAACTTAGAAGACTCAACTACTACCTATAAAAAAACACAAGAGGTTACTACAATTAATTTAATAAAATGTTATCACAATTTAAAAAATTTAAATTTTTTCAAAATAAATAAAAATTTTCAAGTTGAAAACTGTAGAGAAGATAATTTAGGTAATATTTTAAAAGAACTATATAAAAGAATAATTATACCTTTATATATACCTGTTTTAATTCTTATTTCTTTGTTGCTTATTATTAAATCTAAAGAAAATACTCATTATACAAAATATCGTTTTATGATTTTTGTGATTGGGTTGATCACAATAATAATCTCAGAAATGACTATTAGGTTTGTTGATGAGGATTTTTTTAAAAATTTAGGAATTTTTATTATTCCTGTAATTTCTATCATAAGTCTTTACTTATTATTTTTATTAAAATTTAAATTTATTAAAGTTTCAAAATGAAAACTTATACTCGATTTATTCTTAGAATCTACATAACTGCTTTAATTAATATTTTCCTAATATTTTTTAGTTTAATATTTATTCTTAATTTACTAACCGAGCTCGAATTTTTTAAAGATCTTAAAGTAAGTTCTTTTTATCCACTATATTTATCGTTGATAAATACTCCTATGTTTGTATTTGAGATGTTTCCATTTATATTTCTAATTTCAACACAAGTTTTTTTTAACAATCTTTTTAGCAATAATGAAATGAATATATTTAAATACTCAGGATTAAGAAATTCAAAAATTTTTTCAATTATAAGTACAGCCACATTTATTTTGGGTTTATTTATTATTTTAATTTTTTATAATTTTTCATCTAATCTTAAATATTTGTATTTTGGATTAAAATCTGTCTATACCACTGATAATCAATACCTAGCAGTAATAACAAAAAACGGTCTTTGGATAAAAGATATTAATGATGATAAAACTTTAATGATTAATGCTGCTGGATTTAGTCAAAATGAACTGCAAGATGCATATATTTCTGAGTTTAATAAAAATTATGAAATCATCAGAAATATCAAAAGTAACAAAATAGATATCTCTAAAAAAAAATGGGTACTTGAAAATGCAGAAATATATATAGAAAATAACAGGATAGTTGAAAATAACCTATTACTACAAACAAACTATAATTATCAAATAATTCAAAATTTATTTTCAAATATGACTTCTTTATCGGTTTTTGAGCTTATTGAACTACGAAATAATTATAAAAGACTAAGTTACTCTCTAACAGAAGTTGATCTTCAACTAATTAAATTAATTAGTTTCCCTATTTTCTTTATATTAATGGTTATCTTTTCAGGAATAATTATGATGAACACTAAAAACTTAAGAAGTAAAAATTTAAAAATTACAATTGGTCTTTTTTTTTCTGTGATAATTTATTATATAAACAACTTTTTTTATGTCCTTGGGAACACTGAAAAGATAAATATATTGAGTGCTGTAACTTTACCCCTATTATTTTTTGCTTTAATTAATTTAATTCTTTTAAGAAATGTAAATGATAAATAAATTATTAATCATCTTCATCATAATTTTGAACAATTTTTTCTTAAATTATGCTTATTCTGATGATGAAATAAACTTTGATGTATCACAGATAGAAGTTCTTGAAGGAGGAAATAAAATCATTGGAAAAAAAAGAGGTACAATAACAACTAATGATGGAGTTATAATAAATGCAGATGAGTTTGAATATGATAAAATTAAAAATGTCTTAAAAGCTAAAGGCAACATAACTGTCAACGATGAAGCAAACAATTATATCATTAATTCAGAAAATATTTTATATCTAAAAGATCAGGAAAAAATTCAAATAAAAGGTAAATCTAGTTCTTTAATATTTTCAAATTATAATTTTAAGTCTGAAGATATAATCATATTAAGAAATAAACTTATTTTAGAAGCTAACAAACCAACTGTAATTATAGATAAAAAAAATCAAACACTTTATGAGATAGACAAACTTAGCTATTCCATAAAAGATGAAGTTTTAAAAGGAGAAAAAATATTTATAAATACTAAATTTAATCAGCCTTTTAGTGATAAATACTTTTTTAAAAATGCAATCTTTAACTTAAAAGATCAGAGTTATATTGCTAAAGATATTGATATTAATTTAAAAAAAGACATTTTTGGTAACAAAAATAATGATCCAAGATTTAAAGGTATTTCATCTTCTAGCAAGAATGGTGTTACTACAATTGATAAAGGAATTTTTACTAGTTGTAAAAAAAGTGATAAATGTCCACCTTGGTCAGTCCAAGCAGAAAAAATTACATACGATAAAAATAAAAAACAAGTTTTATACGACAGTGCACTTATAAAAGTTTATGATGTTCCTATAATGTATTTTCCAAAATTTTTTCACCCTGGGCCAACAGTTAAAAGACAATCAGGTCTTTTGGTTCCTCACATTAATAATTCGAATATTCTTGGTACCTCATTACAGCTACCTTATTTTCATGTAATATCAGATAATAAAGATCTAACTTTCAAGCCAACATTTTTTGATAAAGATATCCTTATGATACAGAATGAATACAGACAACAAAATAAAAAATCTTTTTTTATTACTGACTTAAATATTACTGACGGGTACAGGTCCAAAAGTGCTCAAAAAAAAAATACTTTAATACATTTTTTTTCTAAATATGAATCTGACCTTGATTTTGAAAGTTTTATATCCAGCTCTTTAGATATTTCCTATCAAAAAGTAAATAACGATACCTATCTAAAAATTTTTGATACTAATATTGTGGACACAGAACTTAAACCAGAAAGCTTTGACACCTTAACATCTGATATGAAATTAAATTTAGAACACGAAAAATTCAATTTTACAAGTGGTTTTACAGCTTATGAAGATTTATCAAAAGCAAATAGTGATCGTTATCAATACATATTACCTTATTATAATTTTTCAAAAAATTTCTTTGATAACAGTAATTTTGGTTCTTTTGATTTTGTTTCTCAAGGAGATAATATTCTAAAAGATACCAACAATTTAAGATCTAGAATGATCAATGACCTTAATATACAAAGTTTTAATTTTATTTCAGATAAAGGATTTAAGAGTAATTTAAATTATTATTTGAAAAATACAATAACCGCTGCAAAAAATAATGTAGAATATGATGCTAGCCCAGAAGTTAAATTTTCAAACATAATTGAAATGCAGTCTAGTTTTCCACTGGTTAAAATAGATAATAATTATTTAAGCTATTTAAGTCCAAAATTGTCTTATAGAATAAATCCATCTAGCATGAAATTTTATGGAAATGAAAAAAGAAAAATCAATAGTGATAATATTTTTGATATTAATAGACTTGGTTTAATAGATACTCTTGAATCTGGTCAAAATCTTACTTTAGGAATCGATTATAAGAAAGAACGATTAAATGATATTAATAAATTCTTCGAATTAAAACTAGGAACTGTTTTAAAAAGAAAAATGAATGAAGATATACCGACAAGCAGTACAATAAATAAGAAAAAATCTAATTATTTTGGAAAAATAAAAAATAATTTTAATGATAATATATCTTTAGATTATGAATTTTCAGTTGATCATAATCTTAATAATTTTGAATACAATTCTTTTGGAACGACTATTTCAAAAAACAAATTTGTTACAACTTTTAATTTCATTGAAGAAAATGGTGCTATTGGAAATAAAAATATTTTAGAGAATACTACATCTTTTAATTTTGATGATCGAAATTTTGTTACTTTTAGAACTAGAAAAAACAGAGAAATAGATCTAACTGAATACTATGACTTAATATATGAGTATAAAAATGATTGTCTTGTTGCAGGAATGAAATATAAAAAAACCTATTATAGTGATAGAGATTTAGAGCCATCAGAAGATTTTATGTTAAGTATAACTTTAATTCCGATGACATCCATAGAGCAAAAGGTTTCAGATTAGTTTTATGAGGATTAATATATTTTCAAAGCACTTATTCGTTTTTTTTTTAATACTTACTTTTAATTTTTGTAATTTACAAGCTTTTGAGAATAAAATTTTATTTAAAATAGATAATGAAATAATAACCACAATAGATATTTACCATGAAGTAAAATTTTTAAAAATTTTTAATCCTCAAATTAATGAATTAAATGATGACGAACAATTAATTGTCTCAAAAAATTCTATTATTAGGGACAAAATTAAGAAAACTGAAATTCTTAACTTTGTAGAGGAAATTAAAGTAGAGGATAAATTTTTAATGAATTTATTAAAAAGTAAATATTCACAAATAGAATTTAGCAGTATAGTAAATTTTGAGAATTATTTAAAAGAAAACGACCTAAATGTTAACTTGGTAAAGGAAAAATTTGCTATAGAATTAATTTGGAATGATTTAATATTTCAAAAATATAATTCTAAAATATTAATAGACAAAAAAAAAATTAAATCAGAAATTTTAAGTAAACCAAAAAAAAATTTAAGAGAATTATCAATTTCTGAGATTATTTTTAGTATTTCAAAAAAATCAGAATTCGAAAAAAAATATGGACAAGTTCTTAAAGATATTGAATTAACAGGTTTTAAAAATGCTGCATTGATTCACAGTATTTCTGATTCTGCGTCTGTCGGTGGATACATTGGATGGATTAAAGAAGATAATTTAAACGAAAAAATTAGAAAAAGAATTTCAGATTTAAAAAAGGGAGAATTTTCAAAACCAATATTAACCTCATCAGGTTTTCTTATAATAAAAGTTGAAGATGAGAAGAAATATGAAATAGATTTTAATCTTGATAATGAAATTAGTGATTTGATTGAATTTAAAACTAACGAACAACTTAATCAATTTTCTAGACTTTATTTTAATAAAGTAAAAAAAAATATAATATTTAATGAATTATAGACCTATAATTATAGTTGCTGGTGAACCTAATAGTATTTTTTTTGAAATCTTCTTTAAAGCTTTAAAGACTCAAAAATTTAAGAGTCCAATAATTTTAGTTGCATCATTAAATCTTTTAAAGCTTCAAATGAATAAACTTGGCTTAAAAAAAAAAATTAAATTAATAAATTTATCTCTGTTAAAAAATCTAAAACTAAATAATAGATCAATTAATTTAATAAATATAAAATATAATCAAAACAAACCATTTGAAAAAATGTCCTCTAAATCTAATACTTACATTAAACAATCTTTTGAATTAGCTTTAAAAATTTTGAAAAAAAAAATTACTAATAAATTTATAAACGGGCCTATTTCAAAAAAATTTTTTTTAAGAAATAAGTTCTTAGGTATTACTGAATATTTAGCTTACAAAACTAAAACTAAAAAATATGCGATGTTAATTTATAATAAAAATTTGTCTGTCAGTCCATTAACAACACATTTACCATTAAAGGTTGTTTCAAAAAAAATAAACAAAAATTTAATTATAGAAAAAGTAAAAATAATAAATAATTTTTTTAGAGATCGAATGGGAAAAAAACCTAAAATTGCTGTGATTGGTCTAAATCCACACTGTGAAAGTATTGATACTTTTAATGAAGATCAAAAAATTCTTAAACCTGCAATTAAATACCTAAGTAAATTAAAGTACAAAATTTCAGGCCCTTTCCCCGCAGATACTATTTTTTTAAAGAAGAATAGAGAAAATTTTGATGTAATAATTGGTATGTATCATGACCAAGTATTAACACCGATCAAGACCTTGTATGAATATGATGCTATCAATATAACTTTAGGACTTCCATTCATAAGAGTTTCGCCAGATCATGGACCTAATGAAAAAATGCTAGGTAAAAAATTATCGAACCCTTTAAGTCTGATAAAGGCAATGCAGTTTTTAGATACTCAAAAGTGATAAAAGCAAAAAAAAGCTTAGGCCAAAACTTTCTAATAGACCAGAATATAATTAATAAAATATTACTTGTCTCTGATATTAAGAATAAGTCAGTACTTGAAGTTGGGCCAGGAACTGGAAATCTTACTTCACATATTATTAAAAAAAATCCCAAAAAATTTTTTGTTATAGAAAAAGATGAAGATTTAGTATTAAAATTATCTAATGACTTTAAGGATAAAATTAAAATTATTAATGATGATGTTTTAAATGTTAACGAAAAAAATATTGATGATGATAAATTAGTTGTTTTTGGAAATCTTCCTTATAATATTTCGACTGAAATATTGTGTAAATGGATTTTAAATTTAGATAAAAAAAACTTTTGGTTTAGTTGCTTAATCTTAATGTTTCAAAAAGAAGTTGCCGATAGAATTATCTCAAATTTTGACACTTCTAAATATGGTAGATTATCTATTTTATCTCATTGGAAATTAGATATTGAGAAAATATGTGACGTCAAACCGAGTAGTTTTTTACCAAAACCAAAAGTTGATAGCTCTTTATTATTCTTTAAACCAAAAATTAATTTTTTCAAAATTGAAAATCCTAAAAACTTAGAAATAATAACTAGAGTTTTTTTTAGTCAACGAAGAAAGATGTTAAAAAAACCATTTAATCAATTATTTAATGGAAATAAAGATATAATAAAAAAATTAAACATTGATCTTAATTTAAGGCCTCAAAACCTAGATTTAGAGACCTATTATAAATTGACAAAAGAATATGAAAATTTAACTTGATAATTTTTCTACATGATTTCTAATAAAGTCTTTATCGTAATCTTTTGACCCACTATTAACTTCTGCATCTATTAAGCCCTTAATTTTTAAATAACATCTATCTAAATTATCATTTATGACTACATAATCATAATTAATCCAATGCAATAAGTCTCTTCCAAACTGTTTCATTCTTTCTTCTGCAATTAATTTATCTTTCATATCTCTACTGGATAATCTTTTAAATAGTACTTCTTTGCTAGGAGGTAATATAAAAAATGTTATTAATTTATAATCTAATTTTTTATTTTTAATCTGGTCTGCACCTTGCCAGTCTATATCAAATAAAACATTTTTTCCTTTATTCAAATTATTGATTACAGGAGTTCGAGTTGTTCCATAAAAATTATTAAAGACTTTTGCATATTCTAAAAACTCTTGATTTTTTATTAGTCTCTCAAATTCATTTTCTTCTACAAAATAATAGTCTTTGTCTGGAATTTCTTTTGCTCTAGGCTTTCGTGTGGTGTGTGAAACAGAGATTTCAAAATTATCTAGCTTAGATAATAAACTTACCAAAGTAGTTTTTCCTGCTCCTGAAGGAGAGGACAGTACAATCATTACCCCATCATTCTCTATGGGCATCAGAAAAATTAGTTTGCTTTTCCTTCGATAAATTTGACAGCATCACCAACTGTTAAAATTTTTTCAGCTTCGCTATCGGAAATTTCAGAGCCAAACTCCTCTTCAAAAGCCATTACTAATTCAACAGTGTCTAAACTATCAGCTCCTAAATCATCTATAAAGCTAGACTCTTCACTTACTTTTGTTTCTTCAATACCTAAATGATCTGCTACTATTTTTTTCACTTTGCTTGAAACATCTTCTGACATATTGATCCTTTTGTTTTAAATTCTTAATAGTTCAAAAACTTGTTTTGTCAAGCCATATACATGCCTCCATTAACATGTATTGTTTCTCCATTAATGTAATTTGATTGATCTGAAGCTAAAAAAAGAACTGCATTAGCAACATCTTCTGGTTCTCCCAACCTAGAAGAAGGTATTTTTGATATTATAGTTTCTTTAAATTTTTCATCTATTTTATCTGTCATCTCTGTTTTTATAAAACCTGGTGAAATACAATTTATATTTATATTCTTTTTTGCATATTCTATCGCTAAACTTTTGGACATTGCAACAATACCCGCTTTAGAAGCAGTATAATTTGCTTGTCCTAAATTCCCTGTATGACCTACAACTGAAGTTATATTTATAATTTTTCCATATTTATTTTTAAGCATTTTTTTAACTGCAAATTTGCTTAACAAGAAAGTTGAAGTTAGATTAATATTTATTACTTTTTTCCACTCATCAATGTTCATTCTGATAGCTAAATTATCTTGAGTTATACCGGCATTATTTATTAAACAATCTAATCCTCCACCGAGTTTTTTTGTTGCGTTTTCAATAAACTCTTCAATTTCTTCACCTTTAGAAATATCAAATTTTAAAATATCAATATTTTTAAATTTTGATTTTAATTCTTCAAGTTTTTCAAGTCTTGTTCCAGTGGCTAATATTTTTGCACCAGAATCACTTAAAGTTTTTACTATGGAATTACCAATTCCCCCAGTTGCGCCTGTAATAATTATTTTTTTATTTTCCAAATTCACCATATTTTAAGTTCTTTTATATCACTCTCACTATTTATTGAATTTATTTTTACATTCTTATTTATTCTTTTGACTAAACCTGAAAGCACTTTTCCAGGACCTATTTCAATAAACTGGTTAACACCTTTTTTAATCATATTTAAAACACTTTCTCTCCATCTAACTCTATTTTCAATTTGATCTATTAATAATCTTTTTAAATCATCTTTATTATCTATTTCATTTGCTGTTACATTTGAAATTAATATATTTTTAGAGTCTTGAAAATTAGTATTTTCAATTTCTTTTTTCATAACCTCTGTTGCTTTATTCATCAGATAACAATGAAAAGGAGCGCTTACAGGTAATTTGATATTTTTAATATTCTTTGATTTAAGAATTTCACCTAATTTTAATAGTTCAGAATTTTTTCCACTCAAAACTATCTGCCCTTCTGAATTATCATTAGCAATTTGAACCACAAAATTATTTTTATTTTCAGTAATAATTTTCTCTAAAATATCAACTGTAGAGCCTAATACAGCCAACATTCCACCTTCTCCGTTTGGAACTGCATTTTGCATAGCTTCTCCTCGTACTTTTAAAAGTTTAATAGTCTCAGAAAAATTTAAATAATTTGCAGCCGATAAGGCTGAATACTCTCCTAATGAGTGACCAGCAAAAAATTTAGCTTCATTTAAATTAATATTAAACTCTTTTTTTACAACCTGAAATATAGAGTAACTAATTAAAAATATCGCAGGTTGGGTGTTGACTGTAAAATCGAGTTCTTCTTTAGGTCCATCCATAATTATTTTAGATAATGAAATACCTAAAGCATCATCTGCTTCTAAAAATAATTCTTTTACAATATTATATTTTTCAAAAAATTCTTTTCCCATGCCAATAACTTGGGATCCTTGTCCTGGAAAAATTACAGAATACATGTTAAAAAAACCTGTTTTGTTACTCTTTTTGCTATTGTAATTAAAGATTTATAATAGTATATCCTCATTTTTTTATTAAATAACTTATATGAATTTATACGAGCATACAATTATAGCAAGACAAGACACTTCTCCAAGTGAGATAAAGCAATTAACAGAAAAGTATTCAAAAATTATAGAAAAAAATGATGGAGAAGTTGTTAAAACTGAAAATTGGGGTCTACTAAACCTGTCCTATCTAATTAAAAAAAATAAAAAAGGTAGTTACATTCACTTTAAAATTAAAGGTAAGGGATCAGTTATTAATGAATTAGAAAAAAATGAGACAATTGATAAAAAACTTTTAAGGTTCCTAACTGTAAAAGTGAAAAAATTCGACTTAGAAACAAATTATTTTTCAAAAAAAGATGAAAGTGAAATAAAAGAAAGTATTAAAAATTAAAAAATGCCTAAAAGACAAAGTGGAAATAGAAAAAGTAAACAAAGTAATTTTGCAAAGTTAAGTATATTTCAGAATAACAAGTACAAATTTAAAAAGAATTGTCCTTTATCAATTAAAGGAGCGCCCAAAATTGATTACAAAAATATAAAACTTTTGAAGAGATATGTTACTGAAAATGGTAAAATTTTACCTTCAAGAGTCACAAACGTGAGCCAAAAAAAACAAAGAGAGTTATCTTTATCAATTAAAAGAGCAAGAAATCTGGCTTTATTATAATATGAAAGTTATATTACTAGAAAATCTAAAAAGAATTGGATCAATTGGTGAAATAATTGATGTGAAAAGAGGTTATGCAAGAAACTTTTTAATTGCAAATAAAAAAGCATTATATGCTTCTAAAGATAATATTAATCAAGTAGAAAAAATTAAGACTCAACTTTCTAAGAAAGATAATGAAAAAAAATTAGAGGCTAAAAAAATAT
>QCBC01000004.1 GCA_003281725.1 Pelagibacteraceae bacterium AG-345-O09
AACGGCAAAATCAATATCAGGATCCCATGGGATTAAAGATCGGTCTCTAATAATTCCTAGCAAAGTCCCCTGACATACCCAATAATTTATTCTTAATTTATTAAATATATTTACTGCAGTTTTAAAATTTGGGTCTATCTTTAAAAAATTATTAATCAAATTTGTTAAAATTATATATGTTGATATATGCTAATAATCATATAAATGTAATTTTAAAAATGTCTAATCAAAAAAAAACAGTTTACGTTCCTTTGGCTGTTGATTTCATTCATAGTGGACATCTAAATATAATCAATATTGCGAAAAAATACGGAAAATTAACTATTGGACTTTTGACTGATGAAGCTATTTCACAGTACAAAAGGTTGCCAATTTTAAGCTACAAGGAAAGGCTTAAAATTGTTTCTAATTTAAAAAATGTAAATGAAGTTATACCTCAATCAGATTGGGATTATACTGAAACGATTTTAAAATTAAAACCAGATTATTTTGTTCACGGTGATGATTGGAAAAAAGGGATACAAAAGCATATGAGAGCAAAAGTTATAAAGACTTTAAAAAAATGTTCTGGAAAACTTATTGAACCAAAATATACAAAAAATATTTCATCCAGTTTCATAAGAAGAAAAGTCTACGAAAATTTAACTCCCAATTTAAGAATTTCTATTTTGAAAAGACTAATTGACTCAAAAAAATTTATTAGAGTGATAGAAGCACACAATCCCCTATCTGCATTGATTGGTGAGAAAGCAAATTATGTTAATGGGAACGTTTCAAGAGAATTTGATTGTTTATGGTCTTCGAGTCTAGCTGACTCACTTACAAGAGGTAAACCAGATAATCAATCAGTTGATTACTCTACAAGGATTTCTGGATTAAATGAAATATTTGATGTAACAACAAAACCAATTATCTTTGATGGAGATAATGGTGGTGAAATGCATCATATTCCATACTTAATTAAAACTTTAGAGAGATTAGGTACATCTGCTATAGCTATTGAGGATAAAATAGGAGTAAAACAAAATTCACTATTTACTGATCAATCTTCCTCTAAACAAGACAACATTAAAGATTTTTGTAAGAAAATTAAATTAATACAAAAAACAAAAAAATCTGAAGACTTTATGTTGATTGCAAGGATAGAAAGTTTAATTATGAAGAAAGGACTAAAGGATGCACTTAAAAGAGCACATGCATATTCAAAAGCTGGTTGTGATATGATCTTAATACATAGTAAATCAAAAGATACTAACGAACTTTTTAAATTTTCAAATCAGTTTAAAAAAAGTAAATATTTTATACCTCTTGTTTGTGTTCCGTCAACTTATTCTCATGTTAAAGAGAGGGATTTAATTAAGAATCATTTCAGCATTGTAATTTATGCTAATCAGCTTTTGAGAAGTATTTATCCTTCGATGGTTGAAACCTCAGCAAGTATTCTTAGAAATCAAAGAGCAAAAGAAAGTGAAAAAAAACTTATGAAGGTTAAAGAAATCATCAGTTTAATACCACCAGCTTAACAATTTTTATATCATCCCTTCGTCATTAATTTTCTAATTTTTGATGAAGAAATATTTTTTGTATAAGGAATTTCTATTATTTTTCCTTTCCACTTTTTCATTGCATCAAACAATTTTGCTCTCACTTCTGATTGAACATTTTTTTTCCAATCATCTCCATGTACAAAATACTCAAACTTATAATAATTTGCATATTCGACATGCCTAAGACCATTCATTGGAATCACTTTATCTACGCAAATCAATTGTTCTAAAATTTTTTTTCTATTTTTAAAACTAATAAGAGGTAATCTTTTTTTATAACTTTTAATCCCCTTGTCTGTAATTAAACCAACTATTACTGTTCCATGTTTTTTTGCTTTTAAAAGAATATTAATGTGTCCATGATGAAATAAATCTGCTGCCATAGGAACGAAAACTAGGGGTCTTTTTAATTTTTTTAATGAAAGCATTCTACTAAAAATTATTATATTTTTTATATATTATTTTTATCAATTATCATATTAATTACTCTATGATTTCTAACATAAAATTTAAAAAAATTCTTAATGATCTTAGAATAAGGTTTGTGGATGCCGCTTAAGAGTCATAAAAATTAAAAAAAATTGAAGAAATTGATTAAGCAGCCTCAACTGCCAGTAAGGTTTAATAGTTTGTTTGTCTATAAGATTAAATTTTGGAAAAACTTAGCGACTTCATTAAATAAAAACTTAATAGTTTTTAGCTGTTTATTAGGCTACATTTCTTAAAGAAGCAGGTATAAAATTAGATTAATTTTGCAATTTATTTGATATATATATAAAACTGTTTAAAAATTTATCGTTTAAAATGGATAGAATTGTAAAAATTGCTGAAATAGGAACATTAAAAAAAACTAGAAATCCTGTAATTATTTATTCTTTAACTGAAGAGTCTGAGGCTATAGCGAATTCTTGCCGTGATCATGGGGTTAATGTGGTTGCATTTTGTGACAATGAGATTAGAAAATCAAAAAACCTCTATGCAGGTTTAGAGGTAATTCACACACCTGAACTTCCCAAAAGATTTCCAGAGGCTGACTTTTTAATTGCTCATCATGCTTTAGATGATTGTGGAGAACAATTAATTGATATGGGTTATAAAAATATTTATTCCCCTATAAATATTCTTAAAGAATATAATGTTAATAATCATACTCATAGAACAACTCAGTCATATATGAAAGCAAAAGTGGATCATTCAATAAAATTGCATGAATTGTATTTTGATGAAACTAAAACATATTTAAGAAGTATAGATATTCAAATTACTGAAAAGTGTTCTATGAATTGTGAAAGTTGTTGTAATTTGATGCAGTATTATGAGAGAGCAAAAAATACTGACGAAGAAATTTTAAGAGCTACAGAGATTTTATCAAATAATGTTGATTATATTGCTGAATATAGAATCATAGGTGGGGAACCTTTAATGAATAAACAATGGGCTCAAATTACTAATGGACTTGCTGAAAGATACAGAGGTAGTATAATTTACATTTACACAAATGGAACTATCTGTCCTAAAGATGAAGTTTTAGAAACCTTAAAAGGAAAAAATATCCATTTTTATATTACTGACTACGATGAACTCTCTAGAAACATTGAAAAATTAGTACAGAGTTTAAAAAAACATAAATTGGCGTTTTATAGAAAATCTGCAGGAAACTGGGTAGACTGCAGCCAAGTTAAAAAACAAAACAGAAGTGTAGCTCGTTTAAAACAAGTCTTTAAAGAATGTTGTGCAAAAAGATTATATAGTTTATTAAATGGAAAGCTTTACACTTGTCCTTTTCTTGCAAACGCGGCAAACCTTAAATCAATTCCTGATAATAAGGCTGATTATGTTGATTTATTTTCAGATGATAAAAACTTAAAAAATAAAATTAAAAGATTGGTTAAAATGGAAAATTTTTTTCCTGGGTGTGATTTTTGTAGTGGAAGACCTCACGATCCATCCGCAGCTTTAGAGTACTCTGGTAAAGGTCTCATTAAAGCTGGAAAACAAATGCCTTCAATGTCATCAAGAATCCCATTTAAAAGTTACAACTAAAAAATTTTTAATGTCCAATAATATCACTTTAAGTATTATTGTGCCGGTTTATAATGCAGAGGATCACATCAATAATTGTATTAAAAATATATTAAATCAAGATTTTGATGAAACGATTGAAATTATTATGGTAGATGATGGATCATCTGATAACAGTTTTAATATAATTCAAAATTTCAAAATAACTAATTTAAAATTATTTAGATTAATTAAAA
Source organism: Pelagibacteraceae bacterium AG-345-O09 (assembly GCA_003281725.1). GTDB lineage: Bacteria > Pseudomonadota > Alphaproteobacteria > Pelagibacterales > Pelagibacteraceae > Pelagibacter. Next base: position 3,806 of record QCBC01000004.1, read on the forward strand.
ATAGAGGACCATCTGCTGCAAGAAATAAAGGTTTAGATGAATCTAGTGGTGAGTATGTTTACTTTATGGATGTAGATGACTCAATTGATAAAGATGCATTAAAAAATTTATATTTAATTGCAAAAAAAAATGACTGTGATTTTGTTTTTTCAGATTTTAAAAGAATATTAGACTCAAAAAATCAAAGAGATAAAACTTTTAATTACGGTGATGATAAAATATTTGATAGAACTGAACTTTTACAACACATGCAGAAAGAGATAAATGACCCTTCCTTAGGACATCTTGGGCTTTTTGGTTGTAATGGGAGACTTATTAAAAGATCGGTGATAGAAAATGGTAAAATTCGGTTTGTAGAAGAATTAAGATTTTTAGAAGATAAAACTTTTTGCTGGGATCTATTTGGCAAAATAAATAGTGCAATATACATACGTAAACAATTATATTCCTATTATGTTTACCCTGATGTACAGACTGCAATTACAAAAAGCATAAACTATGGTTTTGATGTTGGATATTTTGAATTAGTAACAAAAAGAATAAAAAACAGTTTTAAAAATTTTGGTTTAACCACTGATAAAATTGACCAATTAGCTGATCAAGGATTAATTTTTTATATTATAACACTTCTTGTTTCATATAGTAGATCTATGGTTTTAGGTAAAGTTCCAAAGGAAGAGGGGGAAAAATTTCGTGGGAAAATCATAGATAACGTTTTGCAAAATAAAAATATAAGAAAAGCAGTCAAAAATTACAAAATTTCTAAAAAAGAAAGTCAATGGATTCCAAAAGCAATAAATTTAGGATTACGTTTTTTTTTAGAATTAGCATGTGACCTTCGTGCTAAAGAGGTTATAAAAAAAAGAAAAGCTGGCCAAGAATAATTTTGATATAAGGGAAAACAATTAATTGAGGGGCTGGTTATTAAAACCAAAACTTGCAATTTACAAAATATCTCAAAGACCAAACATTAAAATTTTAAATTTTAAATTTTTTATGATAATCCAAAATTTGGTTTTTTGTTACATCTATTATAAAAGTTAAATTCTTTTTTTTGTTTTCATAAAATTCTCTATACCACTCTATTGTTAATTTAACTGCAAAATCAACTTTTAATCTAGTTTTCCAATTCAAAATCTTATTAACTTTATTGGTATTTAAAACTAGTAAATCAGTCTCATTTTTTATAATATTACCTACTTTAACCCACTTAAATCCAGGCCAATTGATACTTATATTTTTTAGAATATTATTTACAGCGACTATCTCACTATTTTTAGGACCAAAGTTAAAAGATTGACCATTAATTTTTATATTGGAATTTAATTTTTTTGCTAATTTTAAGTATCCATTAATTATTTCAATCACATGTTGCCAGGGTCTTGATGCTTTTGGGTTTCTTATCTTAACTTTTTTATTTTTTGATTTAGCTCTTACACAATCAGGGATTATTCTGTTTTGACTCCAATCTCCTCCACCAATTACGTTACCAGCTCTAGCTGTAACAAGTCTATGTTTTGTGTCTTTTAAAAAACAATCAAAATATGATTTGAATGCTATTTCTGTAGCTGCTTTTGATGCACTATAAGGGTCAATACCACCCAAAATATCATCCTCTTTATATCCTTTAATTTTCTCAAAATTTTTATAACACTTGTCGCTAGTAATTATAACACAATGGCATTTTTTCTTTTGTTTTCTTATTGCCTCTAAAATATGGATTGTACCAAGCAAATTAGTTTTCCAAGTTTCTAAAGGGAAATCATAAGATTTTTTGATAATAGCCTGTGCCGCTAAATGGAATATTATATCAGGCTTGAATCTTAAAATCCTCTTTTCAATTTTTTTTTTTTCTAAAATATTTATATAGTTATTATCTATTTTATTTTTTAAATTCAATATTTCAAATAGTGATGGGTTTGTAGAGGGTTTTAATGAAATTCCCATTACTTTAGATCCTAAAAGATATAAATAATAACTTAACCAAGCTCCCTTGAATCCTGTGTGTCCAGTAACAAGTACTTTTTTATTTTTAAAAAAATTATCATTCATACAAATTCATTTTTAAATTTAATATAATTGACTTATCATTAAATTTGTTTTTCAAGTTTTTGTTTATAATAGTAAGCATAAAAAATACCAAAAAAAAGGGTAATACTTTTAAGAATATATAACCCAAAAATTATATTTGAAAAAAAATTTATATTATAAATTATTTCTAACAAAATTAAAAAACAAATCAAGTCAACTGTTCTAGATCTATCATCCATAAAATTTTTAATAAATAAAACAAAAAAACTGTTTTGCTCTTTGATTTCATTTTCATTGTTATTTTTAATTGTTTTGAGATTTAATTGTTTATTTAATATTTCATAAAATAATTGGTGATAGGCAAAATATTTAAAATCAATAACTTTTAAAAATAAAATCAATATTGTCAAAAATAAATAAATACTATTGTTTGTTTGATTAAAACAATAAATTCCAATAGATGTAATTAAACTAATATTACCAATATGAGAGCCCCAAGTATCCAATATATGACCTACAGATGAGGTTTGATTCTTTATTCTTGCAATTAAACCATCTGTCCAATCAAGGGAACCTTTTAAAAAAAAAATTATTAATCCAACTATCATCATTGCACTATGATCAGTAACTAAAAAAACTCCTGCTATAATTCCACTTAATCCATAAATTATAGAAATTTGATTTGGCGTAATAGATGTAAGTTGTAAAAAGTATGCAAAAAAAGATGATAATTCAATGTATACTCTAGATTTGAGACAACTGTATGGACTTTTTTTCCAGCTGTCTATATCGAACTGGATTTTTTCACGATTACTTCTTCGATCAACATAATTTTTTTTTCTAAGATCTAGATATTTAATCATTTAAAATTTCTCTTATATCGTTTTTCTTAACTCGAATAGGATTATTCTTTAATCTTAATTCACTGATTTGATTTAAAATTTTGTTCATGCTCTTGTTAATATTTATACCTAGTTTGGAGTAATCATCAATTAATTTGGCTTTTCTTTTAAAAAATTTAATTTTATCATTTAATTCTCCAATATTGGTTACATCAAATAATTTAAATATAATCTTATATCTGTCTAATAAATTAAATTTTGATTTTGAATGATTTATATTTTTGAAATTAAATAATAGAAATTTTTCTATAGTAAGAGATACTGCGTGTCCATGATCTAAACCAAACATTGCACTGAAAGGATAAGAAACTGCATGTGGGCCAGTTGTTTTAGATATATTTATGGCTTTACCAGCTAAATGTGATGCAAAAAGCATATTTTTAGAATTTTCATTATTAGGTTTATGTAAAAAAGATAAATAATTATTCAAAGATAATTTTAAAGATTTTTTTGCAAATGAAACACTTGATTTATTTGACTTCATAGAAATTAAAGATTCTACTCCTTGTGCAATTGCATCAAAACCTGCAGAAGATTTTAAATTAAATGGATTGTTAATAATTAGATTTGAAAACAAAAAAAAGTATTCAGGAATTAAAAGGGAGTTTTCTACAGAATATTTGATTTTATTTATATATATTACAGCATTAGATGTAGCTTCCGCACCCGCACCAGCTGTAGTTGGCACAGCAACTAATGGGTAAATCTTTCTTTTGCTTATATTTTCATAATTGACTAATTTAAACTTTAAATTTTTTGACAATCTATAATCAACAATACTTACAATTTTTGCATAATCAATTACAGCGCCTCCGCCAATAGCTAAAATTATATCTGGTTTAAATTTTTCAACTTCTTTTAAGATTACTGATAACTCTTTAAATTCTGGCAATTTAGTGACTTTAAAATAATATTTGATCACTTTATCTTTAGAAAATCTAAAAAATTTATTAGCTTTTGATTTATAAAAGGAATTTTTACCAGTTATCAAAAAAATTTTTTGATTTTTTTTTTTATCTAGTAGTTTTTTAAAATCTGAAATTTTTGAATTGTCTACAAAATTCATTAATAGGTTTATTAAATATTTAACTTAAGTTTTTTATCTTTGATTGTATAAATTTTTTTTGTCATTTTTGCCAATACTTTACTATGAGTAACAAGAATAACAGTTAAATGTGGGTAATTTTCAAGTATGTTTCTGAGAATTTTTTTTGAAGTTTTTAAATCAATAGCATTTAATGACTCATCAAGTATTAAAATTTCTCTATCAAAATATAATGCCCTAGCAATACCAATTCTTTGTTTTTGACCTCCAGAAATTTTAAGTCCACCTTCTCCTAAAAGACCTTTATTTTTTTTTGAATTTGGAAAATTATTTAAACAACAAATTTTTTTTAATTTGTTTATTTTTTTTATATTAATTTGAGCTGAATTACTTTCTAATGAAATATTTTTTTCAATAGATTTATCAAAAATATATATCAACTGAGGACAATAACTGATTATATTTTTAAAAAACTGACTTTTTAAAATAGTTCCATCAATAGTTATTCGTCCTTTTTCAGGAAATAAAAAACCTAAGATTATATCAATTAAAGTACTTTTTCCTGATCCACTATCTCCCATTATTGATATTTTATCTCCTTTTTTAATTTTAAGACTCAAATCATCAAATATTAATTGATAACCACTTTTGTTTTTATGATTAAATTTAATATTTGAAATTAAAATTTTATCTTTAAATTTTTGTTTATCATTGTTAATAGAGAAGTTTTTAGTTTTTAATCTTTTTGAAAAACTTAAAACACCTTTAACTGATGGCATGGCATACTTTCTGGTATTATAAGAATGAATAATTTTGTTCAAAGAAGGTAGTATTCTTATTATTGTTCCAGTCACTAAAGCAAGTTTCACAATTATATCTGATGAGCTGCTATTTTTTAATAAGACAAAAAGAAAAATAGATACAGTTAATACTGATATTGCCTCAAAGAAAAGTTTGGGTATTTTCTGAATTACATAATATTTTTTAAAAAAATCATAAATTTTTTCGTTATTTCTATTGAAGTCATTTTCAAAAATATTCTCCCTGTTATAAATTTTAATTTCTTTGATACCACTATCAGTTTCTAAGATTGTTTTAGTTTTTTTTAATTCAAATTTTTTTCGTGATGATCCCAAATTTTTAATCTTTTTGTAAAAAAAAAAGTAAAAAAAGAAGGTGCTTGCGGCAACAATTAAAAAAATTATAATTACCTCTTCAAAAACAAAATAAAGTAGAAAAAAAATTAAAAAAGTAAGTATTATTGACTCAGTTATAAAAACAACACTAGAAATTAAATATGTCTGAAGAATAATTAATTCACTACCTAATTTTGTAAAAAAATTTGATGAGCTTTCATTTATATAAAATTCATATTTTTGAAATAAAAAAATCTTATAAATATTCTTTGAAAAATCTCTTAATGATTTAAAAATTAAATTTGCCTCAAGATAATGAAAAAAAAATAAAAATAAATTTTTTAAGATAAATATAGATGGCAGCAAAATTATGCAAAAATATAAAAAACTATCTTGTGTGAATGTTTTATATCCATAAGGTAATAAATAGTTATTAAATTTTAAGTAAAAAGTATCATCAAGCAAACTTGAAATAATAGGAATTAGAAGGCCAAGGCCTAAAACTTCCAAAATAGAGGCAAAAATTGAAATTAAAACTACAATTGAAAAAAAAATTTTTTTTTTAAATCCTAGTGTTTCTAAAAGTTGATACATACAAATTTAAAAATTCAAGTTTTAAGGTTTAGTTCAAATGTTGCACCCTTAAACATATACTAATATAAAATGTTGTAAAGATTTATGAAAATTATTCACTTTTCAGGGTTAGAAAAAAATTTAAATTGTTCTAAATATAATAATATTATTCTTAGTTGGAATATAAATAATAATTATATTAAAGGTTACAAAAAAAAAGAAATATTTTATGTTGCAAAATTTTGGCATAAAAATTTATATAAAGTTAAAAATAAAGTAATTAAATTTAAAAAGAGACTTTTTCCTAATCTTTGTAAAGAGCTTAACCTAGTAAATAATATAAATTATTCTAACAAAGAATGGGAAATTTTACTTGAACCATGGTTAAATTTATATCTTGAAACAAATTATTTTAGATGGCTAATAATAAATCAACTTACTAAAACCTATAAGAATTTTGATTATCTCGAAATTAAAGTAAAAAAAAAAATCCCGTCATTCGATACATTGCAATTTAATGAATTTAATTACAGTGATGATGTTTTTAATCATTTAATATTTCAAGATATTTTAGAATTCATTGATAAAACTAAAGGAAAACGAAAACTTAAGAATAAAGTTTTTAGATTACAAAACAAATTTATTAATAAAATTTATACAAAAATTAAAAATAATTTTTTTTTGATTTTGTATGAAAAGATAATATCAAATATTTTTCAGATAAAAACATTGATTAATTTGAGAACAAGAAAAATAAATTTTATTAAAATTTGCTTAAAATTAAAGATTTTACCTTTTAAGGGTTTATCAGTTTTTAACAGAAATAATCTAATTAAAATTTCTAATAAAGAAAGTTTTGAAAAAAAAAAACGCCTTAAGCTAAGATTAATTTCAAAAAGTAAGAATGAATTTGAGAACTATATTTTTGAAAAAATTAAAAATGATATACCAAGAATTTTCATAGAAAATTTTAGTGACATTAAAAAACTTCATAAAAATGAACTTAAAAAAACAAATATAGTCGTTACTGATACAATGCACGAATATAATCCAATCTTTAAATCTTGGCTTGCAGAAAAAAAGAATTTAGACAAAAATTTTAAGATAATAACTGCAGACCATGGTGGTTTATATGGGGCGGGGAAAAAAATTTATAATTACAATAATTCAATTTCTACTATTTATTTAAAGTATCAAAAAGATGTTTCAAAAAATCAAATTAGTTTACCCTGTCTTTTTTTAAATAAAAATAATAAAAATAATAAAAATAAAAAAGATAAAATATTAATTATTTGCAAAGATATCCCTAAGTATCCTCGACATTTTTTTAATGGACCTATGAGTGAAGAAATTAATTTTGAATATTATCAAATTAAAAGTCTTACTAAAAATTTAAAAGAACATATTAATAAAAAAATTTTAATCAGACCATACACAGTTTATACAGGATGGAAACTACATAAAAAGTATCAAGAAATTGTTGGTAAAAATAAAATAATTTTTTCAAATTCTGAGTATCAAAAGTTAAGAGATCAAGCGATTATTAGAATAATAACCTATCCTCAAACTGCATTCTTAGAGTCATTAATCAATGGACCTACTTTTTTGTTGTTAGATACTAATCATTGGTATGAAATAAAAAAAAATGAAAAGTTAATGAATATTTTATTTAAAAATAAGATTGCTTTTAAAAATGGCAAGGATTTAGCGATACATTTAAACAATATAGAAGATAATATTTTTGAATGGTGGAAACAAAAAAAAATTCAACAAAGCATAGATCTCTTCCTAGAAAATACTAACATTTATAAAAACAATCCAACTACTATTTGGGCTAAAGAACTTAAAAAATTTACATAATTTTAGACTGATTTAACCAAAATTTTTTTTATTTTTGTGTCATTAAGATAAAAATTTAAAGTTTTAAAGTCTTCTTTGTTATCTATATCAATCCATCTTTCATCAGATGAAATTAATGAATATGTTTTTCTGGGTATTTTTACCGTTTTTGAATACAAAAAAGCTTTGTAAATATAGAGATTACCAGTTACTACATACTTATTATTAATATCTTGTGATCTTTTATTGTAAGAAAACTCAGGTTTCCAAATTTTATTTTTTACAGCTCCAGTAAAAGATGAGTCTTTTGCTACATGTATCAAGCTGTCAAAACTCTTTTCATCATTTAAAATCTTAATTGATCTATTTAATAAACTTAACTTTCTTAATGGTGAAGTAGGTTGTAATAAAATCATATATTTATAATTTTGTTTCTTAAAATTTTTAGCATGTAGAATGACTTCATGCATCGAGGTATAATCATCAGATATTTTTTTGGGTCTTTTTAAAAAATTTACTTTTTCTTTATCGCAAATCTTTTTAATTTTATTACAGTCGCTAGTAACAACTATATCATAATTTTTTTTATTAAATTTTTTAGCATAATTAATGGTCCAAAAAATTAATGGCTTATTCAAAACTTTGATAAGATTTTTATTTTTGACTCTTTTTGAGTTTCTTCGGGCAGGTATAATTATTAAATTTTTCATTAATTTAAATAATTTTTAAAAATTTTTAATTGATCTTTAGTGCCAAGATCAAACCAATTTTCATAAAATGGAAATGCAATAACTTTCTTCTTTTTTTTAATTAATAACATTATGAGTTCATTCATATCTTTATGTTCTCTATATTTTAAAAACTTTATACATTTGGTTTTTAATACATAAATACCTGAATTTATAATTATATCATTTTTTGGTTTTTCTATAATATTACTTACTCTTATTCCTTTGGTACTTATCTCCCCATAATTATTTTCAGATATATGTTTTTTTACTGCTATTGTTAAGTCAGCTTTATTTTTAACGTGAAAATCAAGTAAGCTTCTATAGTTTATTTCGCTTAAAACATCACAATTTGTAAGTAAGAAATTTTTCTGTCTTATCTTTTTTTTTAGAAGAGATAAGGATCCAGCGGTTCCAAGTGGTTTATTTTCTTGAACATAATCAATATTAACACCAAGGTTTTTTCCGTTTTTAAAATAGGTTTTTATTAATTTACTTTTGTAGAATGTGGTCAAAGTGAAATTAATAAATCCATATTTTTTAATATTATCAATTACAATAGATAACATTGGAATTTTTTTTATAAGTACTAATGCTTTTGGAATTTTTGATGTTATTGGTCTTAATCTTGATCCAAGACCTCCTGACATTATTACAACTGGTATTTTTAAATTCTGAAAAATTGATTTATTAATATTAAATATGCCTATAACTTTATTTCTACTGATTATCGGTGCTTGATCAATTTTCTTTAATTTTAATTTTTTTAAAACAACTTTTTTATTAAAATTTTCTTTTAATATTAAAGGACTTTTATTGTAAATCTGTCTTATCTTGGTCTCTAAAGTTTTACCTTTTAATAATGCTCTTCTAATGTCACCATCATTTAGTACCCCTTTAAATGAATTTTTTTTATCCACTACAATACATAATCTTGAACCTGAATGGTTAAGACTTTTTAAGGCATCTTTTACTTTTTGATCTAACTTAATAAAAGTTTTCTTAAAGTCTAAAAATGGGAAATTTCTTTTTTTAGATATCATAAAAATTTTTTTTTAAATCATATTTAAAATTCAATATTTTTTTAGCAATTTTATTAGGGGTATTCTTTTTTAAAAATGGATTTGGAACTTTTTTTGATCTTTTTATTATTTTATTAAAAGCTTTTTTTATTGAATTAAAATCGTAATCACAATTTATTATATTAGGAGATATTATTCTACCATGCTGTCTATTGCCAATATTAATTGTTTTCGTTCCAAAACTTGGGGTTTCTAATACTCCACTAGATGAATTTCCTATAACCAAGTAAGCAATTTTCATTAAAGAAATATAAATTTGACTTCCTAAGGAGTCAAAATAATAAATATTTTCTTTTTTTTTAAGAAATTTAATAAGCTCTTTTTTAATCACTTGTGTTTCATTATCAAAATTTGGAGATGTAAAAATTATTATATAATTATTCAAAGAATTAAGAAATTTTATTAAATTTTTTATTTGGTTACCAGACTGGTATTTCTCCAGTGTTACAGGATGAAATGTTGCTAAAATAATCTTTTGATTAAGTTTAATTTTAAGTATTTTTTCTAAATCTTCTTTTTTTAAAACTTTAGTTTTTGATATCGAGTAAGCTCCCAATCCACCAAAATTAAAAATGGATTTAGGATTTTCACCTAATTGAATTATTCTTTTTTTATACTGGTCATGTATTGGAAAGTGTAGATGAGAAAATTTTGTAATTGAATGTCTAATGGAATCATCTAAAGCTCCAAGGGTCAACTCTCCACCATGAATATGTGCTATTGGAATTCTCGATATCATTGAAGCGATAGCACTTCCTAGTATTTCATACCTGTCACCCAAAATTACGCATACATCAGGTTTAACTTTTTTAATTACATCTCTAGTAATTTTGATTGATTTAATAAGGTAATTACTTACGTTTGAGTCTTTAAAATTTTTATCTAAAATTTTTTTTTTTATTATATTTTTAATTTTATCTTTTCTAATTTCGGAAAAAGTCTTACCAAATTCTCTTGAAAGATGCGAACCTGTAACTAATAAATAGGTTTCTCTATTCAATTTTTGGGTTTCAATTATTACATTTTTTAACAAACCATAATCTGCTCTTGAGCTAGAAATAAATAAAATTTTTTTCATAAAATTATTTTATAATTTGATTTTTTTTATATCTTCTTAAACTTTTCTTACCTAAAAGTTTTTTTAATCTAAAAGGTGATAGTCCGTACCCAGGTCTTTTGGCTATTAAGTTTTGCTCTGTAAAAAATTCACCTTTTTTTATATCTCTAAATGCAAATAAGGACTTTCTGACCACCTTAATATTTTTTTTTTCACTTTGTGAAGGAATTTTCAAACCACTCCCACTTGCTAATTCAATGTTTCTAACAGATTTTACCATAGCTCTTAACTCATTAGGTTCAAGACTAGCTTTATGATCTGGCCCCCTCATATTGCGGTCTAATGTAAAATGTTTTTCTATACATGTTGCGCCCATCGCAACAGCCGCAATACAAACCTCAGTGCCTAAAGTATGGTCGCTATATCCAAATGCTGTTTTGAATTTATTTCCTATTGTGTGCATAGCCTTTAGGTTTGCATCTTTCATTGGGGTTGGATAAGCTGTATTAGCGTGCAGGATAGTTATATCTTTTTTTTTTGTGCCAGAGTCAGTAAGTACTTTTAGAGCATCTGCTATTTCTCTCATGTTTGCCATTCCAGTAGATAGAATAATTTTTTTTTTTAATTTTCCAATATGACTTAAGTAGGAAAAATTTGTTATCTCTCCACTTGGTATTTTAAAAATTTTAATACCTAATCTATTTAATAGATTTATACTTTCAAGATCAAATGGGGATGATAGAAATAAAATTTTTTTTCTTCTACAATAAGAAATAAGATTTCGATGATCTTGAATACTTAATTCCAACTTTTTTAACATTTCAAATTGTGACTCATTCCTTTTAGTTTTTTGTTTTTGGTAATCAGCTTTTTTTGCATTTTTAGATACTAAATTTTCTGCTCTAAAAGTTTGAAATTTAACGATATCAGCTTTTGCTTTAACGGCTACATCAATTAATTTCTTTGCTAGTTTAATTGAGCCATTATGATTCACACCTGCTTCAGCAATGATTAATACTTTTCTAAACTTCAAATCTGTTTCCTTCTTCAATTATCCCATCATATTCATAAGAAACGACTTTTAAAAAACTATCTTTTGTTTTTACCAAAAAACTATCATATTCTTTTTTGATTATTGTCCCTATTTCACATTTATAAATTTGACTATTTTGTAGATACGCTACCTGATTTATTTTCATTTCTTTATTACATATAAAAGCTCTAGCACTTGGGCCTGGATTGCAGATAGCTCTTACAAAATTGAAAATTTCTCTACTTGACTGATTCCAGTTTAAAATTTCATCACCCTTTTTTCTCTTAGAAAAATATGAACCAACTGGATCAAAATCTATTTGCTTTTTAGCTTTAACATCACCTTTTTTAAACATTAAAATTGCGTCATAAAGAATTTCTGAACATTTTACATAGGCTTTGTTTAGTAAAGTACTATAATCGTCTAAATCAGTGATTTCATAACTTCTCTGAAGGATAATATCTCCACTGTCTATACCCTCATCTATATAATGGACAGTTATTCCAAACTCCTTTTCATCATTTATTAATACCCAATTCAAAACACTTCTTCCTCTATAAAATGGCAACTTGCCAGCATGACAATTAATGATTTTATGGTTCATAAATTTTATAATATCTTTTTTAAATATTTGATCAAATGACATTGAAACAAATAAATCACATTTATAGTTTTTTATTTTTGAGATGAATTCATCTGAATTTACATTATTGTGTTCTAAATAATCGATATTGTATTGCTTAGCAAAATTTTTAAAAATTTGATCTTTTGTTTTATGTCGTCCACATATAAAAGATATTGATATATCTGAGTTATTTATCAATTTAATAAATGCTTGATGACCCCAAGGTCCATCAGCAAAATAACCAATGTTAAATTTCATTTAAACTTACATTTTTCCGTCAAGATACCTGTTGATATCAAAATATTTGAAATCAGGTATAATTTTAAAAAATTCATTTACTATCGAATTTTTATCCCATGTTATATTAGATTTAATTTTTTTAATTGATTTTTCAAAATTATCCAATTTGGCTTCATCAAAATATAAATTATTTTTTATAATACCCAAGTTTGCAAATTTATCCATATCAAGTATTTCATTAGTTGTATAAAATTCTTCAATAGTTTTTTCACCAGTAGTATCGCTTGCAGAAAAAAAACAGGGCCATTTATTTTGCTTAGGTAAGGTCTTTACTAACTCTCTTGCTTCATCCTCTGAGTCACAAATATATGCCTCATAACCTCTCAATTTTAAAAATTTAATTGCTAAATTCGAAAACGATAAAAGACTCTTCTCTTTAGCAAGTTTAGGAAAAAAAATATCTCTATTTTCTCCAAAAATACTACTCATCATACACAGCTCACCACTTTCTTGAGGAGTTAAAAAATATCTTTTTACGTCATTAGGTGCTGCTATTGGTTGCCTCTTTTCTATTCGCTTATTGAAACCATATAACAAAGATCCATCACTAAAAGCAACATTAGCAAATCTTGCAGTAGATATATTAATATTAGCTGATCTACGCATTAAAAACATTTCCATTATACTTTTACTTGCACCCATCATATTGACTGGATTAGTTGCTTTATCTGTACTCACACAAAAATATTTTTTTACATTATTTTCAATAGATTGTTTAATTGTTTTGTCGATATTAAAGATATTTACATCTATCATTCTCATTAAGGTAAATGGATCTTCCTCACTCCTAACGTGCTTGAGTGCAGAAAGATTTAATACATAATCAAAATTTTTCTCTGAGTTAATAAAGGCATCATATTCAACTGAACCAATATCTAACGCAAAAGTTTTGAAGTTACCTTTTATATAACCTAACGAGCTTCTAATATCTCTTACTAATTCTGTAAGATTATTTTCATTAATATCTACTATGTAAAGCTTCTTTGGCTTTCTTTTATAAATTTCTTTTGTTACCGCTTGTCCGATAGATCCTGCTCCACCTAAAACTAAAAAACTTGATGAAGACACTTTATCTTTAAGCTCATCCTCTGAAGCTTTAACATCTGCATCAAATAATTCATGAGATCTACCAATTAAATTTAAAGTTTCATTCATATCATTTTTTACAATTTGCTATTAATAAAGCAATAGTGTTTTAAATAGGGCAAATTTGAAATACTAAAGCTCAGTTACGTACCAAAAATAAAAAAACTATAAAAATCTTTAATAATTTAACTTGCCCCTATTAATTAATTTCAAAAAGTCAGTTAGAAATTTTTTTTCATTTTTTAAAAAAATTTTTCCATCTTTTTTAAACTTTTAAAAATCAATTCTGATGTATATTTGCTATCTGCGCATAAAAAGCTTTTAAATTTATCTTTTTGAATAAGCTTATTAAAATTGTCGATTGTAGAATAATTCAGCTTATTCATTATTAATTTTTTTTAGTTGTGTTACAATTAGTAATTAATTCAAAAATTGATATAATTAATAGTTAATATAAAGAAATTACTCAATTTTTAAATTATGAAAAGAAAAAATAATTTTATTAAACAATAAATGTATGTTTAAGATTGGAATAATAGATAAAATGAATAATAAAGGCATTGATTTGCTTAAATCAAACAAAGGTTTCAGTGTAGATCTTATTACTGATTTATCGAGAGAAAATCTTTTAAAAGTTTTACCTAAGTATGATGGTGTAACATTAAGGCGTGGATTTCTAGACTCGGAAATACTAAAGGATTGTAAAAATTTAAAAGTAATTGCGAGACATGGAGTAGGATACGATAATGTTGATACCAAATATTGTAAAGAAAATAATATTACTTTACTCATTACACATGATTCAACCTCCACATCACCATCGGAACATATTATGTTTATGATTTTGAATATTTACAAAGGTAGAGAAATGTTTGACAGAATGGTTAGAGATGGAAAATTTAGTGAAGCAATTCATTTAGACATAGATGATAATTTTGAAATTTTTGATAAAAAAATCTTGATAGTTGGCTTTGGAAGAATAGGCAAAAAATTAATCAAAAAATGTCTTGGCTTCGATATGCAAGTTTATGTTTATGATCCATATGTTGATGAGGGAACTATAAAATCACTAGGTGGAAAAAAAATAACTCAATTAGAAAGTGGTTTGAAAGATGCAGACATAGTATCAATGAGTGTACCTCTGAACAAAGATACAAAAAATATGATTGCCAATAATCAAATTTCATTAATGAAAAAAAATGCAATTATAATTAATGTTTCAAGAGGAGGTGTGGTAAATGAAAAAGATTTAAATGATGCTTTGGATAGAAATATTATATCATTTGCTGGGTTAGATGTTTTTGAAAAAGAGCCACCAAATTTAGATAATCCACTTCTAAAAAATAAAAGAATATTATTAAGCCCCCATTCAGCTACGTTTACTAAAGAATGCCTTGAGAATATGAGTCTCGAAACTGCTCAAAATATTATTGATTTTTTTTATGGAAAAATTGAAAAAGTAAAAATAGTAAATCTTTAATTTAATAAATTAGAGTATTTTAACTTTTCATAATATTAATAATATTTCTTTATATCGATCTCACCACTTATCGTATAAATATATTGAAAATAAAGATGTTTTAAATAGGGCTTATTCTGAATATTAAATCTTAATTACATGTTAAAAACTTAAGAAAAAGTATATTTAATAATTTTTTAATAATTGAATAAAATAATCAAATACGTAATTGTGATATCTGATATGATTGAATTTAATTATATGTTAATTAACAATTAATTATAAATGGATCTTAAAACAATTTTAAATTTTAGACCAAAAAATAAAGAGGCTCTGGAAAACATAAAAGATTTAACTTTTGTCATCCAAAAATTTGTAAAAGAAAATATTCTATTTCAATTTTTAATTGAAAATATGAGTCAAACTTTAAACATACCCAAATCTATAATCGAAAAAAGGTCTAATCAAATTATAATTAAAAGCTACAATATAGAAAAGCAAAAATTTATTTTCAAAAATAGTTTTTTAAATTTTTCTAAAGATTTTTTTATTATTCTGAGTATAACTTTATTTCTGATATTAAGCTTTTTCATTAAGAAAAAGAAAGTAATAAAAAAATTTGATTTAATATGTGATGGACTTTCTTCTAATACTGACATTAATAGACATAAGCTGTTATCAAAAAATTTTCATTCAACACTTTTGTTATCTAATAAAAAAGTAGATATAAATAATGAGAATACAAGGATCTTATTTACTAAATCTGAGTTTCTAAATCTTGCATCTATAGATTTAAGCTTTAAAAGAAGATTGTATTTAATTTTAATATCTTTTAAAATTTTTTTAAAATCAATTTCATATGGTTTTAATTTTTTATCAATTTTTAAAGTTATAATTTATGATTTTATAAAGTATAAAAAAATTTATTCTCAATACTCTGCAAAATATTATTTCAATTATAAGTTCTATGATACCAACCCATTACAAAATTATTTATTTAAAGAAGCTGGAGGCATTAAAACTTCATGTTTTCAAAAAAGTCTTTGTATATTGCCCTTAAGTTGTTTTGTTTACTCAGATATTTTTTTTTCGTTAGGAGAAGAACAGGGCAAAATATGTAATGATTTGGGTGGTGAAATAAAACTATTTAAACCTGTTGGATCATTTTTCATAGAAAGTACTTGGTTAAAACAAAAAAAAGATTTAGAAAAAATTCCAGATATAGATGTTTTGATAATTGGAATGAATGTTCCTTGGCAATATTCAACAGCTGCTGAGGATTTTAAAAATAGTTACTATAACAAATTCATACCATGGATAAAAAAAATTTCAGAAGATTTTCCAACAAAAAAAATTTATTACAAACATCACTCAAATTTTTCTGGTGATATCAGGGAAAAAAATTTATTATCTCAAACCAATGTCAAAATAATTGTAAACGACGATAGTATAAATTCAACTTATGCATGGGCTTTTAAAAGTAAAATTAATTTATCTTTTGGGTCTACTATGATTTTAGAATTAAATGGAAACGGAAAAGAAGCATTCTTCATAGACCCTGATGGTTTAAATCATCAGTGGTTTCATGGGATTAAGAATTTAGAAAAATATAGAATTCAAAATTATGAGTCTTTGAAGGAAGTTGTTGAAAATTGTAATATAGAAAAGAATAATTTTAGTTCACAAAATAATAGCTTTCTTTGTCTCAAAAGTGATAATACATCAAAAGTTATTGCTAAGATATTAAAAGAAGCTAAAATCTAAAATTAAATGCTATTCAATAAATTTTTTTTTATTTAATCCAAATATTTTTTTTTTAAAGAGCAATTCTGCAATCTTAAAAGAAGACTGATCATCAATATCTGTTGCAACTAAAGGATTCAAAAAATAAAAAAAAGGTTTTTTTCCAACACATGACCCCCATTTAACCATATCTTTTCTTTTTAAAATACTAATTGCAAAAGGTAGTGAAATTAGTGGTTTTAAATCTTGAGATCTAGGCCAAGGACTTCTTTTAAAATTTATTGGTTTATTTTTATAAAAATAGTTTTGTTTGTTTTTGACTGCACTTAAAAAACAGTCATAATTATTTGAGATTTTTTTAAATTTTTTAACAGCTGATTGATAAATATATTCATTACATAAAGGATTAGTTGCATTAATCCACGCTATATACTCTCCATCAATCTCTGATGCAATGTATCTATAAACCTCACTCATTGGAACTTTACTTGTAGAAAAATAACTATCTCTTAAATGAGTACTAAAACCATTATTTTTTGCATAATCTAAAATTTTCTTATTTTCAGATGAAATTATAATTTTTTGAAAGCAACTGGTTTTCTTTAATTGTTTAAGTTTTATTTGAAATAAGTTTGAGTCCGCAAATTTTGTTAAATTTTTTTTTTTTACTCTTACAGAGTTTCCTTTAACCGGTACAATCGCTACAATATTTTTTTTATTTTTCATCTTAAATAATCAGCTTATTTAATCCCTCTTCAAGATCAATATATTTGCCGATTTTAACAGGCTTTCCTTTTCTAAGTTTATAAGTAAATGGATCAGTCTTATAATTAAATTTTCTATTATCTTTCTTTGAATAAAAAATTTTTGTTCCTGGAATTTTATCTTTGATGATATTTAAAAGTTTTCTAACTGTTATTTTTTTGTTTCCAAATATATTAAAATAGTTGTTCTCGAACCTTTTTTGGTTGAGTAAAAATATAATTCTTACAACATCTTTTACGTTAATGTAGCTTCGCAATTCTTTACCCTGTGTATTTCTAAAAATTTTTTTGTTTTTTTTAGCTTGATCTATAAAATTTTTTACAGTATTGAAGTTATTTGCTCGTTCCCCATAAACAGTTCCAAAACGTAATATTACAAATTTTATGTTGTATTTTTTACATATACTTTCAATAATCATCTCAGAAGCTAATTTTGTTCTGCTATAAATTTCACCTTGTTCACTAATTGCATAAATGGAGCTTGCAAAAATTATTTTTTTAATTTTGTTTTTGACACATGCTTTTAAAACATTAACTGTCCCAGAGATATTATCATCTATTGCAAGAAATGGATTTTCGTTAGATTTTATTAAATCAGCAGAAGCTGCAAAATGGAATATTACATCAATTTTTTTTGTTGCTCTTTCAAGGGCTTTTGAGTCTTTAATATCTGCAAGATAGAATTTTTGATTTCTTATTGAATATTTAGGTTTTTTTAGATCAAAAAGACTTATCAAAAAACCTTTTTTTGATAAGTGATGAACTAGATTACTTGCAATAAAGCCACTGGCTCCTGTAACTAAACATCTTTTTTTCATAGTAAATAAAAAATTAATTTGGCACCACAGATCCGTGCGACTGATTACTCACTATAAGTTTTTTGTTTTCTTTAAACTGATATTTCCTATCTTTAATATTCTTATTTTTAATTAGCTCATAGTGTTTAATCAATTCAGGATTATTTTTTAATGCCATTGCATTTAGCTCACTATTAAGTTTTTTTACTAAACTTAACAAGTCTTTTGGTGAAATATCATCTGGAATTATATTTACTACATCGTAGACTATTCTGCTCACGTTGAAGTTGGGCATAAACAAATTATTTTTTTTAACAATTTCATATAATTTTGTGCCTGGTAATGGCGCTACTAGGGATACTGAAAAACTATCTGACTTTAAGGATCTAGCAAAATTTATTGTTTTTTCTCTATTTTCTTTTTTCTCAAAAGGAAAACCCATCATAAAATTTGTGTGAACCATAATTCCCGCTTGATGAGCAAGATCTATAGAATTGACTATTTCATTTAAATCTAATCTTTTTCCAATTACTTTATCCAAGAATTCTTGATCTCCATGTTCTGCCGAAATACCTAATTTTTCAAAGCCAGCTTCTGCCATGTACTTAAACATTTCAAGCCTTCTCTCTAAATTCTTTGGAGCATCAGCTCTAATTGAATTTGGAAGAGTTATTCTTAAATCAAATTTTTTTATCTTTTTACAAAACTCAACAACTCTTTTAGAGTTCAATGTAAACGTATCATCCTCTATTTGGATTTCTTTGACACCATATTTTTCAACTGCATATTTAACCATATCGTAGGCCTTTTCTGGATCGAGTGGTCTAAATCGACCAGAATTACCAAAAAAATTTGCACTTGAGCAAAAATAGCATTTTTCTGGACAACCTCTCTCAGTCATTATAGTTAAAAATTCTTTTGATTTCATAAAAGGATTATGCGGCATTCCAATATCCCAATACATTTCCATATCCATTAAATGCCAAGCTGGAAGCGGAAGTTCATTCATGTCAAGTCCTGGCGGCTCATGATTTTTAACAACTCTGTCATTTTTTTTATCATAATAACAAGCTGCAGGACATTTGTTTAGATTTTCTTTTTTTTCATAAAGGTTACAAAAAAGTGTAAAAGTATAATCTGCTTCTCCACTTAAAATGTAATCAATAAAATCGTTTTTTTTTAAAATTTCTCTGTATTCTTTAGATGCATGAATACCTCCATAAACTAAAATAGTGTTTGGAAGTTTATTTTTTATCTCTTTTCCTAGTCTTTCAGCACAGCCAAACTGAGACGAAAATAATGCAGATATTCCTACAATATCTGGCTTAAATTTTGCAAGTTTACTTATTACATCTTCATCGTCTAATCCAAATTCTATAAAGCCATCATCTAAGTCCTTAATATTGTTATACCCTTCAGCAGATGAGTCTATAATTTGCATATTTTTGAAACCATATTCATCTAAAACTCCTGCTAAACATGCTATACCTAAAGGTGGCTGAACCCTTCTAGCTTGAGTTTTCGAACCTATTACATTTGGAGTAATAAATGTTATTTTAGTTTTTTTTTCTTCTTTTGGTATGTTTTCAAGATACTTTTGTTTAATACTTAAGGCATCAGTTTTGCCTTCCATAAAATCTTCTAGTTTTAAATTTTTTTCCATAATGTAATTTGAGACAGTCTTATAGTTTATATTTTGAGCCAAATAAACACCTTACTTCTACTAATATTATACAAACACCTTGTTTTCATTAATAAAAAGACAGGTAATTGCTTTATATTGACTTTTACAAATTTTCGAATAATCATAAATTATTACTGAAATGCATGGTGGGAAATCAGTGTGAAATTCATTGGCTGTACCTGCAACCGTAAAGTCGGAGCGCCACCCAGTGAAGTCCGTTGTTGAATGAAGGCCAGGGAAAGTCTAATTCTGCTATGAAAAATAAGCATCGGCATATTTATTAATAAAAGTGAAGCTTTTTAGCCTCGCTCAACAGATAGGCCGTAATGAAAAAACTTCTATGTTTTATAATTTTTTTATTTACTTTAAGCTCAAGTAATATTTTTGCTGATGACATTCCAATAATTGTTATATCCCCAGGTAAGACGCTTCAATCAAAAAGTATTGTTGGTAGTGACGTTGAAGTAATAACTGGCGATACTATCTCAAATTCAAATCAATTTTTTATCGGAGACATTCTTGACAACAACATGAATGGTATAAATTATTTTCAACAAGGTGGCATGGGCACTGTTTCCGGCATTCAATTACGGGGTCAACCAAAAAGATACACCACTGTTTATATAGACGGTGTTAAAGTTTCAGATCCATCTACACCTTCAAACGATTATTATTTTAACAATTTAATGACAGGATCATTTGATAGAGTTGAAGTTTTGAAAGGGGCACAAAGCTCATTATATGGTAGTGGTGCATTAGCAGGAACGATTCAATTATTTTCTAAAAAAGGTCGAGAAGGACACAATAAAAATATCAAAATTTCAACTGGCTCGTTTGGATCACAAAAGTTAGACCTAAGTTTTGATGGTAAAACAAATGATTACGATTACTACTTTGGTTATACTAATTTTTCAACAGATGGTGAGTCTGCGATGAATGATAACGGAGAGAATGATGGTTATAGAAATGATAGTTTAACAATGAATTATGGTTACAATTTTTATGAAAATTTTAGATTTGAAAATTTTGTATATTATAATGACTCTTTTTTGGAATATGACGCGGTTAATAAATCTCAGGTGGATAATGATGCTACTGATGACCAGCAAGCTATTTATACTGGACGTTTAATTTATGATTATGGAAATTTAAAAAATACATTTTCATTTAACAATACTTACATATTACGAAATACAACTGGAAATACTAATAAAAATTATTATGGCTATAGAGATTCAATTAATTTTCTATCAGAATATAATTTTAGTTTAGATAATAAGATTATATTCGGATTTGATAACGAATTTGATAAGGCTGAAATGACAACTTATTATTCTTCCAACCAATATCGTGAGAGTGATGAGGCAATATATTCTCAATATTTTGATTTACAATTGAGACCAGGAGAAAAGACTTACACTACATTCGGTTTAAGGAGAGATGATCATACTACAGCTGAAGATTATTATACAGGTAGAGCAACCTTAGCCTATAAACTTAACAATAATACAAAATTGAGAACTAATTTGGGAACTTCAGTAAGATTTCCCTCCTTATATTCATACCATCACGGTCATTCTTTAAAAAATAAAGAAAGTCTAAAAGCTGAGACAGGCAAAAGTATAGATATTGGAATAGACAAATTTTTTCCAGAAAATAATATTAATTTAAATATTACCGCTTTTTTTTTAGAGTATAAAGATGACATTAAAGGTTGGGCGTCTCATGGTGGAGGTAGTGAATATACTTATGATGGTGAAGACGGTGAATTTGTTTTAGATAATAGTAGTTCAAAAACAGAAAGCTATGGATTGGAATTGCAATCAGATTGGAAGCTTAATGATGCTTATGCTCTTGGTGTTGGATATACAAGAACAGAGTCTCACGATGGTACCACATGTGATAACCCAGACGCTACTGGAGGGCCTGGCTCAGCTGCATGTAACGATACAATGAATGTTAGAGTTCCTAGACATCAAATTAATTTTTCAGGATCAAAAATTTTAGGTAATCTTATCCAAACATTTAAATTGAAATATGTTGGTGAAAGAAGAGATTATGGAAATATAAATCAAAGTTTTCAGGATGTAATACTTTCAGATTATTTCACAGCTGATTATAATTTAAATTATAGGATATTTAATACCTACAATTTAAATTTTTCAGCAAAGAATATATTTGATGAAAGATATTCTGAGGCTTACGAGTACAAAGCACCTGGTAGATCACTGAATTTTATGCTAAATAAGAATTTTTAATGTTAGGATATATTAAAATTTCATTAGGTATTTTTATTGCACTAGCTGCTAGTAGACTAATTCCACATCCACCTAACTTCACAAGTTTATTGGCTTTGAGTTTTTATGTTCCGGCCCTTCTTGGGGTGAGATATTTACCTATTTTAGTTATGAGTTTTTTGATAACAGATTTTTTTATTGGTCTTCATTTCGTTATATTATTTACTTGGGGAAGTGTAATTTTTATCGGATTAAGTGCAAAGTTTTTTCTGCAAAATATATATACTAGAATTTCAGGAGCCCTTCTAGGTGCATTTATTTTTTATATAATAACCAATTTTGGTGTTTGGTCGATCGGATTGTATGGTTACACTTTAGAGGGATTAATACTCTGCTATACATTGGCAATACCATTTTTTGCACATAGTTTAATTTCAACATTTATATTTTCTGGTATTATTGAAGGTTTATATAAAATTTATTCTTTAAAAATAAATGTTAGCAAATAATATATTAACGTTTATTTAGAAATACTTTCAATTTTCTAACATTTAACCCATCAAAAATTGAAATTCTATTTTTTGCTAAATTAATTAAATTAAGAATTGAGTACAT
Source organism: Pelagibacteraceae bacterium AG-345-O09 (assembly GCA_003281725.1). Lineage (GTDB taxonomy): Bacteria > Pseudomonadota > Alphaproteobacteria > Pelagibacterales > Pelagibacteraceae > Pelagibacter. The sequence goes on from QCBC01000004.1 coordinate 26,542, forward strand.
CTTAATGTTTTTAGAATCTAATATTTTTTTAAATAAATTAACTTTATTTTTGTTGTTTAATATTAGATAAAATTTAGATGAGCAATTAAGCATTGATAAATTCATTGTTGCTCTTTTTACAAATGGTTTGCCCACTTTATCTGTGATCAATATGTTTGGTTTTTTTCTCAAGTTAATTAGACTTTTATATTTTTTTGAATAATTGAATATTGATGCAAAATGACCATCATCACCTAATCCCAAAAAACATACCGTTTTATACTTTTTAAAAGAATTAGTGATAAATTTTATATTTTTGTTTTTAGTAGACTTCTTATTAAGTGGTTTTAGCTTATTCAATAAGTTGTTTTTTTTTAAAATAGAATTAATATTTTTATAATTTGAATCTTTGTTGTAAATATTTACTAATCTTTCATCTTTCAAAAATAAATTTACTTTATTCCAATCAATTTTTTGTTTAAATAATTGATTATAAAATTTGAGCGGTGAGGTTCCACCGGTTAATATAAGATTAATTTTTTTTGAATTATTTATATCTTTTACAGTTTGTCTTACTAAATTCATTTTAAAATTATAACAATTCCTTTAAGAGATGTTCTTTTTTTATTATAATTAATTGATCAATAAATTTGTATAAAAATTCTTTTCAGTGCATAAATCAAGCCAATTGAGCTATTAGTACTGGTCAGCTGCACACATTACTGCGCTTCCACATCCAGCCTATCAACGTGGTGGTCTACCACGGCTCTATAGGAAGAACTAGTTTTGAGGTGAGTTTCCCGCTTAGATGCTTTCAGCAGTTATCTCGTCCATACTTAGCTACCCGGCACTGCAGCTGGCGCTACAACCGGTCCACCAGTGGTATGTTCAACCCGGTCCTCTCGTACTAGGGTCAACTCCTCTCAATTCTTCTACACGCATAGCAGATAGGGACCGAACTGTCTCACGACGTTCTGAACCCAGCTCACGTACCACTTTAATTGGCGAACAGCCAAACCCTTGGGACCTGCTCCAGCCCCAGGATGTGATGAGCCGACATCGAGGTGCCAAACACTGCCGTCGATATGAGCTCTTGGGCAGTATCAGCCTGTTATCCCCGGCGTACCTTTTATCCGTTGAGCGATGGCCCTTCCACTCAGAACCACCGGATCACTATGACCGACTTTCGTCTCTGCTCGACTTGTCAGTCTCACAGTCAGGCAGGCTTATGCCATTGCACTCTACGAACGATTTCTGACCGTTCTGAGCCTACCTTCGCACGCCTCCGTTACTATTTGGGAGGCGACCGCCCCAGTCAAACTACCCACCATACAATGTCTTGATGCCGGATTACGGCTATCAGTTAGATATCAAGAAAAACAAAAGAGGTATTTCACTGGTGACTCCACAAAAGCTGACGCTTTCACTTCAATGTCTCCCTCCTATGCTAAATATGTTTTTCCTAACACCAATGTAAAGTTGCAGTAAAGGTGCACGGGGTCTTTCCGTCTAACTACGCGAACTCCGCATCTTCACGGAGAATTCAATTTCACTGAGTTGATGTTGGAGACAGCGGAGAAATCGTTACGCCATTCATGCAGGTCGGAACTTACCCGACAAGGAATTTCGCTACCTTAGGACCGTTATAGTTACGGCCGCCGTTTACTGGGGCTTCAGAAATGAGCTTGCACCCATCGCATTAACCTTCCAGCACCGGGCAGGCGTCAGACCCTATACATCCACTTACGTGTTAGCAGAGCCCTGTGTTTTTGATAAACAGTCGCTTCTCCCTAGCTTGTGCCACCTTTTTAAAGTTGCCTTAAAAAAGGTCTTCCTTATTCCGAAGTTACGGAAGCATTTTGCCGAGTTCCTTCAACATCATTCTCTCAAGCGCCTAAATATACTCTATTAATCCACCTGTGTCGGTTTAGGGTACGGTCTAATGATGGAGCTATTTCTTGGAACCTTTTCACAGCAAGTTCAATCCATTAAGAACTCACAATTTACAAGATCCGTCACTACCATCTGGTTAAGGAATATTAACCTTATTTCCATCGACTACGGCTTTCGCCCTCGCCTTAGGTGCCGACTAACTCTGCGCGGATTAACCTTGCGCAGAAACCCTTGGATTTTCGGCGAAGAAGTTTTTCACTTCTTTTATCGTTACTTATGTCAGCATTCGCACTTCTGATACCTCCAAGATCCCTCACGGGTATCCCTTCGCAGGCTTACAGAACGTTCCGCTACCAGTTATAATTTTCGAAAAAATTATAAATCCACAGATTCGGTATATGATTTTAGCCCCGTTACATCTTCGGCGCAGAAACTCTATTAGACCGGTGAGCTGTTACGCTATCTTTAAAGGATGGCTGCTTCTAAGCCAACCTCCCGGCTGTTAAGGAATTTCCACATCCTTTCACACTTAATCATAATTTGGGGACCTTATCTGGTGGTCTGGGCTCTTTCCCTCTCGACCATGGACCTTAGCACCCACAGTCTGTCTGCTGAAGAACAATGTTTAGCATTCGGAGTTTTATTAGGTTTGGTAAGAATCTCTTCCCCCTAGCCCATTTAGTGCTCTACCTCTAAACATCTATTTATTCAACGCACTACCTAAATAGTTTTCGCGGAAAACCAGCTATCTACGAATTTGGTTGGCCTTTCACCCCTTACCACAAGTCATCCAAAGACTTTTCAACGTCAACTGGTTCGGTCCTCCGGCAAGTGTTACCTTGCTTTCAACCTGCTCATGGTAAGCTCATTCGTTTTCGGGTCTAATTCATTTAACTATTCGCCCTATTAAGACTTGCTTTCGCTACGCCTACACCTAGATGGCTTAAGCTTGCTAAATAAATTAAGTCACTGACCCATTATACAAAAGGTACGCCGTCACTCTAAAAAGAGCTTCGACTGATTGTAGGCATGCGGTTTCAGGTTCTATTTCACTCCCCTAATAGGGGTTCTTTTCACCTTTCCCTCACGGTACTAGTTCACTATCGGTCACTGAAGAGTATTTAGGCTTAGAGGGTGGTCCCCCTATATTCGAGCAGGATTTCACGTGTCCCGCTTTACTCATGAGTTCTAACAAACATTACTTATACGGGACTATCACCCTCTGTGGTTAGCTTTTCCAAACTATTCAAATTTTTTTATCAAAACTGCTGGCCTAGTCCGTTTTCGCTCGCCACTACTAACGGAATCTCAATTGATTTCTTTTCCTCTGGTTACTTAGATGTTTCAGTTCTCCAGGTTGTCTCTTTAAACCTATGTATTCAGTTTAAAGTACCACATAAAGTGGTGGGTTTCCCCATTCGGAAATTTTCGGATCAAAACTTACATACAGCTCCCCGAAACTTATCGCAGTATATCACGTCCTTCTTCGGCTTTCAGTGCCAAGGCATCCGCCACACGCCCTTAAACGCTTGATTTATGCACAGAAAAAAATTCTGTGTTGAATCAAATTTTTATTTTGAACATTAGATAATAACATTACTAATGTTCGGATATAGATATTGATATTAATTATTATTTTTATTTACAATTTATTATAACTAAGTGTTTTTTGGTGGAGGATAGCGGGATCGAACCGCTGACCTCCTGAATGCAAATCAGGCGCTCTCCCAGCTGAGCTAATCCCCCATGATATTAAATTGGTGGGCCGAGAAAGACTCGAACTTTCGACCCCACCCTTATCAAGGGTGTGCTCTAACCAACTGAGCTACCGGCCCCTATGCAAGAGAAACACTACTTCAAGAAGAGAAATGAGGACGGTCAACATTACCTATGTATATTATTTAGAATGAAATTTTACTTTCATTCATCCTTAGAAAGGAGGTAATCCAGCCGCAGGTTCCCCTACGGCTACCTTGTTACGACTTCACCCCAGTCGCTGACTATACCGTGGTCAAGGGTTTAAAACCTTGCCTTAAGGTAGAACCAACTCCCATGGTGTGACGGGCGGTGTGTACAAGACCCGGGAACGCATTCACCGTGGCACGCTGATCCACGATTACTAGTAATTCCAGCTTCATGCACTCGAGTTGCAGAGTGCAATCCGAACTGAGGTATCTTTTAAGGATTTGCTTAACATCGCTGTTTTGCTTCCTGTTGTAGATACCATTGTAGCACGTGTGTAGCCCAACACGTAAGGGCCATGAGGACTTGACGTCATCCCCACCTTCCTCCAGCTTATCACTGGCAGTTCTTTCAGAGTGCCCAACTTAATGATGGCAACTAAAAGTGAGGGTTGCGCTCGTTGCGGGACTTAACCCAACATCTCACGACACGAGCTGACGACAGCCATGCAGCACCTGTGTTTCGTCCGGCCGAACCGAAAACTTTAATCTCTTAAAGTCGCGACGAACATGTCAAGTGTTGGTAAGGTTCTGCGCGTATCTTCGAATTAAACCACATGCTCCACTACTTGTGCGGGTCCCCGTCAATTCATTTGAGTTTTAACCTTGCGGTCGTACTCCCCAGGCGGTGTGTTTATCGCTTTCGCTGCGACACTGAAAATAAATTTCCAACGTCTAACACACATCGTTTACGGCATGGACTACGAGGGTATCTAATCCTCTTCGCTACCCATGCTTTCGTTCCTCAGTGTCAGTAATGATCCAGAAAGCTGCCTTCGCAATTGGTATTCTTTCTAATATCTACGAATTTCACCTCTACACTAGAAATTCTGCTTTCCTCTATCAAACTCTAGCTGAAAAGTTTTGATGGCAGTTCCAGAGTTAAGCTCTGGGATTTCACCACCAACTTTTTCAACCACCTACGAACTCTTTAAGCCCAGTAATTCCGAACTACGCTAGGTCCCTTCGTATTACCGCGGCTGCTGGCACGAAGTTAGCCGGACCTTCTTATTCGGGTACAGTCATTTTCTTCCCCGACGAAAGAGCTTTACAACCCAAAGGCCTTCTTCACTCACGCGGCATCGCTGCATCAGAGTTTCCTCCATTGTGCAAGATTCCCCACTGCTGCCTCCCGTAGGAGTTTGGGCCGTGTCTCAGTCCCAATGTGGCTGATCATCCTCTCAAATCAGCTATTGATCACAGTCTTGGTAGGCCATTACCCTACCAACAAACTAATCAAGTGCGGGCTCATCCAATGGTGCATAAAGCTTTCTCCGTAAAGACTTATCCGGTATTAGCACAAGTTTCCTCGTGTTATTCCAGGCCAAAGGGCAGATACCCACATGTTACTCACCCGTCTGCCACTAAGTATTGCTACTTCGTTCGACTTGCATGTGTTAGGCGTGCCGCCAGCGTACGTTCTGAGCCATGATCAAACTCTCAAGTTTAAAAACGGCGCACACTAGCTTCTATATAAATTCTAAGAATAAAATTTATATAATGTTGAAGTGTGTACGACAAATTTTGGTAACCTTAACCGTCCACACTTCTCTTCTTAAATTTTTACTTTTTAAATAGCTAATTGAGCAAAAAGGCCCAATAAATCTCACTTATTTTATTGTAAACAATAGTTTTATTGAGAAAGTTCGATGCTTATAGGCTAAAATTTTAAGAAATCAAGCTTTTAAGAATAAAAAAATCGACTAAAAGCCTCATTTTTAAAGGGTTTTTTTTGATTTTTGATAGTTCCTAAACTAATAATACACCACACAATAAAATCTAATGATAAAAAAAATAAAAACAAAAATTAAAAAAAATTTAGAAATTTTTAGCTTAATTTTAATATTGCTAATTACAGCAACTTTTACCTCTTACTATAATTATAATAAAAAAAAAATTACAAACAACTACGGAGATTTATTAGACAACGTTTATTTTAAAAAATCTATAAATCATTTATTTAATAATTTAGAGCCTAGATTTAGAAAAATTGAACACATTGTAAATGTTGGAGAGACTTTTGACAACATATTGGAACAATATTCTGTTAATAAATTTGAAATTCAACAAATTAAGAATGAGTTGTCAAAAAAAATAGATATCAACAGACTTCAACTTAATCAAAAGTTTCATTTTACAGTAGACCAAACAAGTTCTTTAGTTAAAGAATTTATATTTCAAGTTTCTAAAACTGAAAAAATCTTTTTAAGCAGAAATAATTTTGATAATAAGTTTAATCAAAAAATTGTAGTTACTAAACTTAATAAAAAAATCATTTATGATGAAAACATTATATTAGAAAGCCTTTATAAATCAGCTGTAGAAGAAAAAATTCCTGTAAATATAATTATTGAATTTGCCAGGATTTATGGGTTTCAGGTCGATTTTCAAAGAGATATTAGAAAAAAAGATGGTTTTCAAATTATGTACGAAGTTTTTTTTGACGACAGAAATAATATCATTGAAACTGGAAATATTCTTTACGCAAATTTGAAGTTAAGCGGTGAAAATAATTCTTTATATTATTTTGACTTAAAAGATAGTGAAGGACATTACGATAAAAATGGAAGGAGTGTTCAAAAGGCTTTAATGAAAACACCTATAAATGGTGCAAGATTATCCTCATCTTTCGGCATGAGAAAACATCCAATTGACGGTTTTAATAAAATGCATAAAGGAACTGATTTTGCTGCTCCGATGGGCACGCCTATAATGGCGTCTGGTAATGGAAAAATAAAAAAAGCTGGATGGTGTGGTGGAGGAGGAAATTGTATTGTTATAAAACATAACTCTACATATCAAACTGTTTATGCTCATATGTCTAAATTTGCTAAGGGGATAAGAAGCGGTGTTAGGGTTAAACAAGGTCAAACTATTGGATACGTTGGCTCAACCGGAAAATCTACAGGTCCTCACTTGCATTACGAAGTTATTATTAATGGGAAAAAAGTAAATTCCCAAAAGCTTAAATTGCCATCTGGTAAAATTTTGAAAGATGAGGAGAGAAAAATTTTTGAGACTAAAAAGATTAAGTTAGATGTTCTTAAGTCTGAAAAAATTATAGGATTAAATTAATTAGGCTCTGACTATGTCTCATTTAAATTACTAACACCTTTATCTGTAGAATTTTTATTTTCTAGATTATCAGTAGAATTATTTAAGTCAGTAGAGCTTTTGTTATTAAAAAATTTTTTTTGGATTTCTTTTTCATTTAAAATTCTTGTAAAATGATCTGCATGCTGAAAATAGTTTTCAGATAAGATTTTATCACCTCCTGATAGGGCTTCCCTAGCTAGATTATTATATTTTTCAATTAGTTTTGGGGCATTATGATTGTTTCTTCCTGGAACTTTTCTTTGAAAGTTATCACTATTTGAAAAGTTATTACTAAACTTATTCCTATCACCATTAGATTTAAAATTTCTGTCGTTTCTTCTAAAATTATTTCTTCTGCCGTTATTGTTATTTCTAAATGTAACCATATTATTTTATTTAATTTTCATACTGATTATGCAGCGATCATTATTGGATAAATCTTTTATAATTTTTTTAATATAAAACCCTTTATTCTCCAATATTTTTTTTACTTTCCTTTTTTGATTAAAACCAATTTCTAAAATCAAAAAACCATTTTTCTTTATCAGTTCAGATGATCCATTTATAACTTTACTGATTTCTGTTAATCCTTCTATTCCTCCATCTAAAGCCTGTTTAGGTTCAAAACCAATTACATCTTTTTCCAAATATTTTAGCTTACTTTTTTCAATATAAGGAGGATTAGATATAATTAAATCATATTTGCGAAAATGGAAATTGTCAATATCTGATTTAAATAGTTTTAATCTACTAATAACTCCAAGATTTTTGCCATTAATTTTACAAATATCTAAAGATTTTTTGCTTATATCAATTCCCGTACCATAGAAATTTTTTTTATCCTTTAAAATTGAAATAAGAATACAGCCTGAACCAACCCCTATATCTAATAAATTTAGACTATCCTTATTTTTTGTTAATTTCAAAACTTCCTCAATTATAACCTCAGTGTCTGGTCTGGGAATTAAAACATTTTTGTTAACAGTAAACTTATATTTCCAAAAATATTTTTTTTTAATCAAATATGCAACTGGCTCTCCCTTGCCGCGTTGCTGAATAAGTTTATCAAAATACTCAAGGTTTTCATTTGAAATTTCTTTATCAAAATTTAAAATTACAAATTCCTTTTCTTTTTTAATTGCCTCAGACATTAAAATTTGGCTATCTAAAACTGGGGTTTTTATTTTTTTTTCTTTTAAAAATAATTGTGCCTTCTGAACAGCAGTTTGAATATTCATAAATTAAAGTTGACTGAGACTTTCTTCTTGAGCTTTTAAAGATAAAGACTCGATTATTTCATCAAATGCTTCTCCCTCTAAAAATTCTTCTAATTTATGTAATGTTAGATTTATTCGATGATCAGTTACTCTGCCTTGAGGAAAATTATAAGTCCTTATTCTTTCAGATCTATCTCCAGTTCCAATTTTACTTTTTCTATCTTTAGATCTTTCCTGATCAATTCTTGATCTTTCTAGTTCATAGAGTCGTGCTCTTAATATTTTCATTCCTTTAGCTTTGTTTTTATGTTGAGATTTTTCATCTTGCTGAGATACTGATAATCCTGAAGGTAAATGTGTAATTCTTACAGCACTGTCAGTTGTATTCACTGATTGACCACCCGGGCCTCCAGCTCGAAAAACATCAATTCTTAAATCAGATTCATTTATTTTTAAATCAACCTCTTCTACTTCAGGTAACACTGCAACTGTAGCTGCTGATGTATGAACTCTTCCTTGAGTTTCAGTATCAGGAACTCGCTGAACTCTATGAACTCCACTTTCGTATTTTAAAGTAGAGTAAATATTTGTTCCTTTAATAGAAGCTATTACCTCTTTCAATCCACCAGCTTCACTTTTCGAAATTGATATTAATTCTAAAAACCATTTTTTTTTATGACTTATTTTTTCATACATTTTAAAAAGATCAGCAGCAAATAAGCTTGCTTCTAAACCTCCAGTTCCTGCTCTAATTTCTATAATAGCATTTTTTTTATCTGCTTCATCTTTTGGTAACAAAAATAGTTTTAATTTTTTCTCATTTTTTTCGTACTGTATTTTAAGATTGATTAATTCAGTTTGTGCCATATTAATAAATTCTTGATCTGAGCTTTGATCTTCTAAAATTTTTTCTAATTCAAGCTTATCTTTTTCATAAGTAAGATATCTTTTTGCATCCTCTACAATTTCATTCAAATCTGAATATTCTTTTGATTTTTCAGCAAAAATTTTTTTATCAATTGAACCAGTGGACAAATCTTTTTCTAAAATGGAATGTTTGTTGATCAATTCCTTAATTGTTTTTTCAGGTATCATTTTAGTTGTTTTCTATTTCAGAAACTTTTTTTTCAACTTCACTAACTACTCTACTTATCATGTCTTTAGTCAAAACTTTTTCTTTTTGTATGCCAGATAGATAAAGCATATTATTTCCGTTCTTGCCTCCCGTGATCCCAACATCTGTAAGTGCAGCCTCCCCAGGTCCATTTACGACACAACCTATAACCGATAAAGTTATTGGTGTTTTAATATGAGAAAGCTTTTCTTCTAATAATTTAACAGTTTCAATAACCTCAAAACCTTGTCTTGCACATGAGGGACAGGAAATAATCTTCACACCCCTGTTACGTAAATTTAAAGATTTCAATATTTCATTTCCAATTTTTATTTCTTGAACTGGATCATCTGATAATGAAATTCTGATAGTATCGCCTATACCTTCTAAAAGTAATGTTCCTACACCAATAGAAGATTTTATACTTCCAGAAACATAACTGCCTGCTTCTGTAATCCCTAAATGAAGTGGGTAATCGATTGCTTTTGAAAGTTGTCTATAAGCTTGAATTGTCAAGAAAACATCTGACGATTTGACACTTACTTTTAATTTAAAAAAATCTTCATCTTCTAAAATTTTAATATTTCTAATCGCACTCTCAACTAAGGCTTCAGGGCAAGGTTCTTTAAATTTTTCCAAAATATCTTTTTCTAAAGATCCTGCATTAACTCCAACTCTAATAGAACAATCATAATCTTTCGCAGCTGCTATAACTTCTTTTATTTTTTTTTTATCACCAATATTTCCTGGATTTATTCTTAGACAGCTTGCTCCACTTTCAGCAGCCTCAATGGCTCTTTTATAGTGAAAATGAATATCAGCAATTATCGGTATATTTACATTTCTTACAATTTCTTTCAAAGCTTTTGATGAAGCCTCATCTGGACATGATACCCTAACTAAATCAGCACCTTCATTTTGAATTTCATTAATTTGTTTAATAGTACCTTTTACATCAGTTGTTAATGTATTGGTCATAGACTGAACTGATATAGGGTTATCGCCACCTACTTTAACATTTCCTAAATTTATAGTTTTTGTTTTTCTTCTCTTAATATCTCTAAATGGTCTAATGCTCATTTTTATTTATCTAACTTAAATTCTTTATGTAAAGCTATTAAGGCCTTTTTAACATCTTTACTATTTATCAAAACTGAAATTTTAATTTCTGATGTAGAGATTACTTGTATATTAATATTTTTACTTGATAAAGATTGAAACATTCTGAAAGTAACCCCAGGTGTAGTGATCATACCAACACCTATTATTGAAATTTTAGATACTCCTTTTTCAAACAATATTCTTCTATAATTAATTTTTTTGTTTTCCTTAATTATTCTTTTTGTTTTATTGAGATCATCCGTTTTAATAGTAAATGTAAGATCTGTTTCCTTGCCATTGGCAGAAATATTTTGGACTACCATATCTACGTTTATCGAGTTAATTGACAATGGTTTAAAAATGGATGCTGCAACACCTGGTCTATCTTTTACCCCAACTAAAGTAACTTTTGAGTCATTGTGAGTCGAAGAAATTCCAGTAATAATTTTATTTTTTTTAATGTTTGATTTTTTTGTAATTAGTGTTCCTGGTCTATTTGTAAAAGATGATTTAACCTCAATATCAATTCTATTTAATCTTGCATCTTGAATTGAAACTGGTTGCATAACTTTTGAACCTAAAGATGCCATTTCTAGCATTTCCTCGTATGATATAACTTTGATTTTTTTTGCTTTACTTAGTTTATTGGGGTCAGTTGTAAATACACCTTCCACATCAGTATAAATTATACATCTTTCAGCTTTAAAAAACTTTGCAAGCATTATAGCGCTTGCATCTGATCCCCCTCTTCCAATAGTCGTAATTCTATTTTCTTTATTTATTCCTTGAAAACCAGCAACTATTGGAATTCCTCCTTCTTTTAAATATTTAATAATTTTATTTTTGTTTATTTGATAAATTCTGGAGTTTTTATGAGGACCATTAGTGTATATTGGTAACTGCCATCCTAACCATGATCTAGATTTTAATCCATTATTGATTAATCTCCCCGCTATAAGAGAGCAGGCCATTTGTTCACCGGAAGAGACTAGAACATCGTACTCATTTTCAGAAAAATTTTCACTTATAAGTCTAGATTTATTAACCAAATCATTTGTCACACCACTCATTGCTGATGAAACTACGATAACTTTGTATTTTTTTTTTCTAAATATACCAATAATATGGGAAACTTTTTTAATTTTTTCTATTGTCCCAACTGATGTCCCACCAAATTTAAGTACTACAATTTTCATGATAAAATATTATCTTAAAGTTAAAATATATTGATAAAATACATCTTGAATATAAAGTCAACTTTCTAATGAAAAATAACACAATTAATAAAAAAGAAATAGAAAAATTTTCAAAAATCGCAGAGGAATGGTGGAATCCAACAGGTAAATTCAAACCATTACACAAATTTAATCCTATAAGAATTTCATACATTAAAGATAATATAACTAACTCTTTTAAACTCAAAAATAAAAGAAAACCTCTCGAAAAGGTTAAAATTTTAGACATAGGCTGTGGAGGAGGATTGTTATCTGAACCAATGAGTAGATTAGGTGCAGAGGTAGTTGGAATTGATGCTTCAGAAAAAAATATTCAAGTTGCAAAACTACATGCCAAAAAAAATGGTTTAAATATTAAATATCATTGCACTTCACCAGAAAATTTTATTACAAATACAAAATTTGACGTGATTCTAAATATGGAAATCGTCGAACATGTTGAGAATGTAGATTTTTTTTTAAAATCATGTACTAAACTATTAAAAAAAGAGGGTATAATGTTTGTTGCAACAATCAATAAAACTCTTAAATCTTATATATTTGCAATTATAGGTGCAGAATACATTATGCGATGGCTTCCTATTGGAACCCATGAATGGGAAAAGTTTGTGATACCACAAGATCTAACTAAAATTTTAAAGAAGTATAATCTATCTCTAGAAAAATTAAATGGGATGAAATTCAATTTAATAAAAGATCAGTGGTCTATAAGTTCAGACATGTCTATCAATTATATTGGAAAATTTGTCAAAAACTAGTTACTTTTGTCTTCTATCCAGGGTATTATTTTTGTTTTAATGCCTTCTTCCTTGAGTTCTTTAATTTCTTCTTTTGTTGCCTCTCCATAGATACCTTTGATATTTTTTTTATTATTGTAATGAATAGATCTTGCCTCATATGCAAAATTTTTTCCAACAAACTCGAAATTCTTTTTAATAAATTTTTGGTATTCTTTAATTTTATTGCTAATTTTTTTTAATTTTAAATTATGATTATCAAAACTTTTTGAAATATGTTTATTCATTAATTTTGGTGCCATCAAAGATTTTTCTACTTCCTGTGAATTACAAACATGGCAATTTAATAAACTTTTTTTTTTGAGTTTCTCGTATTCTTTTGATGAGGCAAACCAACTATCAAACGAGTTTTCGCAATTTTTACAACTAAGTTTGTATTTAATCATATTTTATATTTAGTAATTCTTTTTAAGAATTCAATCAAATTTATCTTAGCTTCTATAATCTGCATTAATTTCAATATATTTCTTAGTTAGATCCATTGTATATGCTGTAAAATTTTTTGATCCACTTGAGATATTTACATAAATATCAATACTATCATTTTTCATATACTCTGCAGCTTCTTCCTCTTTATAATTAGGATTAACTTTACCATTTTGAACTATCATTATAGTTCCAAATTTAATAGACAATTTTTCATAATTTAGATGAACACCAGCTTTTCCTATTGCCATAATAATTCTTCCCCAATTGGGATCTTCACCAGCTATTGCTGTTTTTACTAAAGGAGAATTAGATATCGAAAAAGCAATTTTTTTAGCTTCAATATCATTCTTACATTCTTGAACATTAACTGTAATAAATTTCGATGCGCCCTCTCCATCGGCTACAACTCTCTTGGCTAAATTTAATAAAACTTTATTTAATGCATTATCAAAGTCCTTGAGTTTTTCATCATTTATACTATTTATTTTAGGATGTTTTGATTTTCCTGTTGAAAAAATTGAAACCATATCATTTGTGCTAGTATCACTATCACAGCTAATTGCGTTAAATGTTGTTGCTATATTTTTCTTTAAAAGTTTCTTTAAAATATCATTTTTGATATCTGCATCTGTAAATATATAACCTAAAGTAGTTGCCATATTAGGCTGAATCATGCCAGAACCTTTGGCAACCCCAAATATTTTAATTTCACTATTTCCAATAAAACATTTTTCCATTGTCATCTTTGGTTGAGTATCAGTTGTCATTATTCCTAGCGCTGCCTTCATCCAAACTAATTTGTTTTGTGTATATTTCAATTTATTTATTAGCTCAGGTATTTTTGATTTTATTTTATCTTCTGGAAAATTTTCTCCTATAGTGCCTGTACAGCCAAAAATTATCTCTTTTAATTTAATTTTTTTTGGTTCTTCATCATCTTCTTTTTGTTTTTCTGTTAATTTTTGAGAAATAATCTCAGCAATTTTTTCTAAACTTTTGTAACCTTGTCTTCCAGTAAAACAGTTAGCATTTCTTGTGTTAATTAATAATGAAAATATTTTTTTGGCTTTCTGATTTAAATTCCATTTTATATTTTCAGATATTATTTTCGACTGAGTGTATACAGAGGCACTATTTGCCCCATCTCTGAAATAAAACATAACTAAATCATCTCTCGAACTATTGTATAAATTCGCACTAACTGTAGAAATTGATACACCATCAATATGATCTAAATCTTGAAATTCCATCATTCTCTTACTTTTTGATTTAGAAGATAAAAAATTGGTTAAATTAATACCCATAGTATTTAAAATAATTATTTCATAATTATATTAAAGGATATATGTAAATAATATATCAAAAAGTCATGTTAAACCCTCTCAACTTATTCTCAAAATTCATTAAATCTAGCAATCAAAGAGAATTAGATATGATAGAAAAAATCGTTCAAGAAATTAATTCTCTAGAAGAGTCTACAAAAAAGCTAGTAGATTCGGACTTCCCAAAAAAAACTCTTGAATTAAAACAAAAAATAAAAAATGGCGGGACTCTCGATGAGATACTTCCAGAAGCTTTTGCTCTCGTGAGAGAAGCTTCCAGCAGAATGAGGAAAGAAAGGCACTTTGATGTACAATTGGTTGGTGGTGTAGTCTTGCATCAAGCCAAAATTGCTGAGATGAAAACTGGAGAAGGTAAAACTTTAACTATAACACTAGCTGCATATTTAAATGCTCTTTGTGAAAAGGGTGTACATATAGTCACTGTAAATGATTATTTAGCAAAAAGAGACTCACAAGAAATGGGAATTATATATAATTTTCTTGGGCTTACATCTGGTTATATAAACAACGATCAAGATGATCAGCAAAGAAAAAAAAATTATAATTGTGACATAACCTATGCAACTAACAGTGAGCTTGGATTTGATTATCTAAGAGATAATATGAAATATTCAAATGAAGAAATGGTTCAAAGAGAACACTTTTTTTCAATTGTAGATGAAATAGATTCTTGTTTAATTGATGAAGCTAGAACTCCTTTAATAATCTCAGGAGAGGCAGAAGATAGAGCTACTCAATATCTTGCTATTGATAAATTGATAAAGAATTTAAATAAAAAAGATTATGAGATAGATGAAAAAGAAAGAAATATCCTTTTGACTAATGAAGGAATAAATAATGTTGAAAAAATTTTTTCAAATGCTGGTATTCTTAAAAATAATAATTTTTATGATCCTGAAAATTTAAGTTTGGTTCATTATGTTAATCAGGCTTTAAGGGCCAATCATCTATTTCAAAAAGGTAAAGATTATATTATTCAAAACAATGAATTAAAAATTATTGATGAATTAACTGGTAGAATTTTAGAAGGAAGAAGATTTGGAGATGGTTTACATCAGGCTCTAGAAGCTAAAGAGAAAGTCAATATTGCAGTTGAGAATCAAACTTTAGCATCAATTACATATCAAAATTACTTTAAACTTTATAAAAAAATCTCTGGTTGTACAGGTACCGCCGTAACTGAGTCTCAAGAATTTTTTGAAATATATAATTTACCAGTAGTGGTGATTCCAACTAACAAAAAGATGATTAGAAGTGATTTTAATGATCAAATTTTTAGAACCGAGAGTGAAAAAAATAATGCTATAGTATTAAAGATAAAAGAATGTCATAAAAAAGGACAGCCATTATTGGTATTTTCATCAAGTGTAAATAAATCAGAAATATATTCTAATCTTTTAAAAAATGAAAATATTAATCATCAGGTACTAAATGCAAAAAACCATGAGAACGAAGCTGAAATAATTGCTAATGCTGGAAAAGAAAATTCTGTAATAATTACAACAAGTATTTCTGGTAGAGGGGTAGATATTCAGCTTGGCGGAAAGAAAGGGTCAATAGATGAAGATCAGCTTAAAATGAACAAGGAAAAAATCAAATCTCTTGGAGGTTTATATGTGATTGGTACTGAAAGAATGGAGTCCAGAAGAGTAGATAATCAGGCTAGAGGAAGATCTGGAAGACAAGGTGATGAGGGTAGCTCAATTTTTTATGTAAGTCTTGAAGATGATCTAATGAGAATTTTTGGATCAGAGTCTATGAATAATATTTTAGAAAAGCTTGGTTTGAAAGATGGTGAAAGTATTGACCACCCCTGGATTAATAAAGCCTTGGAGAGAGCACAACAGAAAGTTGAGGCAAGAAATTTTGACATTAGAAAGACTTTGATAAAATTTGATAATGTGCTGAATGACCAAAGATATGTAATTTTTTCTCAAAGAAAAGATGCTATGAATAGTGATAAAATTTTTCAATATTCCATAGATTTTTTAAACGAGATAATTGAAAGTTTAATACCTTTAAAAATACTAAAAAAATCTAATCCTAAAAATTCTGATTTTGATAACAAAATTAAAAGTATTTTAGGCAAGAACTTCTTAGAGGCTGATTTAAAAAGATTGAATGAATGCAGTGATAAAGAGCTAAAAGAAATATTAAATAGTAAATTTAATGAAGCAAGAAATGAAAGAATAAAACTTTTAAGTGAAGATCAAGCAAAAGATATAGAAAAAAGGATTTTTCTACAATCAATTGATATTAATTGGAAATCACATATTCAATATTTAGAACAATTAAGACAAGTTATAGGACTAAGATCTTATGGACAGAGAGATCCTTTAGTTGAGTATAAAAAAGAAGCATTCTATTTATTTGAAAATTTATTAAATAAATTAAAATTAGACTTTATAACAATTTTAATGAATTTAAAAATAGTCAAGGAAAACCAAATAAACCAAGATCAATTTAAAGAAAACAAAATTTATAGAAAAAATATCAATCAAAAGATTGGTAGAAATGAACCTTGTCTTTGTGGATCGGGAAAAAAATACAAACGATGTTGTGGTGCTTTATAAAAAGTAGATCAAAGATACCAAAACAATTAATGACAACCCAATAGCTCCAATTAATATTTTTTTAGATGTAAAAATTTCATTAAAATTCTTATCTAATCTTGAAGTGCTCAAGTTATCTAAATTAGTTGTGAAACCTTTACCTCTACCAATTTTTAAAAATTTATTTTTTCTATCATTATAAATTTCTTCTGGTGTCATTATTTTAAAATCATTTAAGTTTTTACTGATTGATATTTTAAGATTCTTTAGCATTAAATTTTTATCCCTATGTGCCCCACCAAGAGGTTCAGGAATTATCTCATCAATAATTTCCAGATTTAATAAATCTTTTGATGAGAGTTTCATTGCTTTAGCTGCATCTAACATTTTTTTTGGATCTCTCCATAAAATGGTGGCACATCCCTCAGGTGAAATCACAGAATAAATCGCATTTTCTAACATTGCTACTTTATTAGAAGATGCTAAAGCAATTGCTCCTCCAGAACCACCTTCTCCAATTATAATAGCAATAGTAGGAACTTTTAGTTTCATACAACATTCAATTGATTTAGCTATAGCTTCTGCTTGACCTCTTTCTTCTGCTCCCACACCAGGATAAGCTCCGGGAGTGTCAACAAAGGATATTATTGGTAAATTAAATTTATTAGCTAATTCCATTAAACGTATAGTTTTTCTGTAACCTTCAGGTCTCATCATCCCAAAATTTCTTTTAATTCTAGTATCTAAATCATCTCCTTTTTCTTGACCTATAACTAAAACTGATTGACCTTCAAATTTTGCAAAACCAGTTAAGACTGCATTATCTTCACCGTAATGTCTATCACCAGATAGTGGAATAAAATCCTCAAATAGATTATCAATAAAAAATTTTGATTTTGGTCTATCTTCATGTCTAGCTACCATTGTAGTTTGCCATGGATCAAGATTAGAATAAATCATTTTCAATTTTTCATCTAGTTCACTTTCAATTTTAGAAATTTTTTGTGTGTCTACTTCAGAAACTCCACTTTGATTAAAAGGGTCTTTTAATTTTTCTATTTCTGTTTCTAATTCTTTAATATCAGTTTCAAAATTGAGATAATTTTTCATGTAAAATTTTGATAACACATAAGTATGGAAAATGACAAGAAAATGTCAATGCTGCTATTAAATATTTGACTTAATTTTACAAGGGTTTTAGATATATTGTAATGAACAAGAAATACCAAAACGTTAACAATCTTAAAGTTTCCGATGAGTTATTGTCATTTGTAAATGATGAACTATTAAAAGAAACTTCAATTTCCCCAGAAAAATTTTGGCAAGAATTTGATAATATGGTTCATGAATTATCACCACTAAACAAAAAATTAATTGAAAAAAGAGAAATTTTACAAAAAAAAATAGATGATTGGCATATTAAAAATAGAGGAGCTGAAATTAAAATTGAAGAATATAAAAAATTTTTAAAAGAGATTGACTATTTAAAGGATGAAGGATCTGACTTTAAAATTGAAACAAGTAATGTAGATGATGAAATTGCTAAAATAGCGGGGCCACAATTAGTAGTGCCGATAATGAATGCTAGATACACACTCAATGCTGCCAATGCAAGGTGGGTAAGTTTATATGATAGTCTTTATGGAACAAATATAATTGAGTCTGAAGAAGGTGGAAGTGAAAGATATGATCCGAATAGAGGGCAAGAAGTAATAAAATATGTAAGAGAATTTTTTGATAAATGTATTCCAATTCAAGGGACAAGCTGGAAAAATATTGCAGCTTTAAAAATAATTAACAAAGAACTTGTTATTTTAAAAGATGATTATGAATATAAATTAAAAGATAAAAGTAAATTTGTAGGTCACAGAGGTCATGCAAATAAACCAGAAGCAGTAATAATCAAAAATAATAATTTACATTTTGAAATAATAATTAATCCTAAAGCATTTAGTGCTGCCCATGATATCGCAGGAATAAGCGATGTTATTGCTGAGTCAGCTGTTTCAACAATTTGTGATAATGAAGATAGTGTAGCGGCTGTTGATGCTGAAGATAAGGTTGCTTGCTATCGAAATTGGTTAGGATTGATGAAAGGTAATTTAAAAATTCAATTTGAAAAAGATGGAAAAAATTTAGAAAGAAAACTTAACCCAGATCGAAGTTATATCTCAAAAGAGGGTATTGGTTCGAAATTGCATGGTAGAAGTTTACTTTTAATAAGAAATGTAGGCCACCTTATGACTAATTCATCTATAATTTTGAAAAATGGAAATGAAATTCCAGAAGGAATTATGGATGCATTTTTAACAACTGCATGTGCTCTTCATGATTTAAAGAAAAAAAGAAATTCAAGAAAAGGCTCTGTTTACATCGTAAAACCTAAAATGCATGGTCCTGAAGAAACAAAATTTACTGACTTAATCTTTTCTAAAGTTGAAGAGCTGCTTGGATTAGAAAGATACACTTGCAAGATAGGTATAATGGATGAAGAAAGAAGAACCTCAGCAAATTTAAAAGAATGCATTAGAACCTTAAAAAATAGAGTTTTTTTTATTAATACAGGTTTTTTAGATAGAACTGGAGATGAGATGCATACATCAATGGAAGCTGGGCCTATGATTAAAAAGGGAGAAATGAAATCATCTAAATGGATTTCAGCTTATGAAAATAACAATGTGGATATTGGCCTAAAGTGTGGTTTTTCTGGTAAAGCTCAAATCGGAAAAGGTATGTGGGCTATGCCAGATAAAATGAAAGAAATGATAGTTGAAAAAATTAATCATTTAAAAGCCGGTGCTAATTGTGCTTGGGTACCTTCTCCTACTGCTGCCTCTTTGCATGCTCTCCACTATCATCAGATAAATATTTTTGATGAGCAAAAGAAGATTCAAGGTAGAGAACAAGCTAAAATAAACGATCTTTTAGAAATTCCTATTGCGGATAGACCCAATTGGTCTGTAAATGAAATTAACTCTGAAATTTCAAATTCTGCACAAACATTATTAGGGTATGTAGTTCGATGGATAGACCAGGGAGTTGGCTGTTCAAAAGTTCCAGATATAAACAATGTGGGACTGATGGAGGATAGGGCAACCTTAAGAATTTCCTCACAACACATAGCGAATTGGGTACACCATGGAGTTACAACAAAAATTCAGGTTTTAGAAATAATGAAACAGATGGCCAAAATTGTAGATAAACAAAATGAAAATGACAAAAATTACAAAAAAATGAGTGACAATTATGAAAAATCTATAGCCTTTAAAACTGCTTGTGATTTAATTTTCAAAGGAAAAGAGCAACCATCTGGGTATACAGAGCCACTTTTACATTTAAATAGAATTTTAAAAAAATCTAATCAGTATTAGAATTTAATTTTGACCTATTTTTGAAAGCAGAAAATAAAGTTCCATCATCTAAGCTTTCAATCTCTCCTCCAACTGGTAATCCTTGAGCAAGTTTTGTGACCTTAACTTTTGTATTTTTAAGACTGTCTTGAACATAATATGCAGTAGTTTGACCTTCAACAGTTGCACTGGTTGCTAAAATTACCTCTTCAATATTATCTTTATTAACCCTTTCGACTAATGAATTTATCAAAAGATCTTCCTTTCTCTGGCCCACAGAGGTAATCGTACCACCTAAAATATGAAAGTATCCTTGAAAAATATTTGAAGTTTCAATTGACCATTGATCAGCAATATCTTCGACTACACAGATTTTCGTATATTTATTTTTTGAGCTATCACAATTAATACAACCTGTTGAATTTGACTTTAATGATCCACAAGAATTACATCTATTCACATTCTTATAAACTGTGGCCAATACATTAGCTATTGGCTTAACCAGTTCATCACGATTATTAATTAATTTTAAAACAATACGTTTAGCTGACTTAGGACCTAAACCTGGAAGTCTAGAAATTAATTTTATAAGTTCTTCGATCTCACTAATATTTTGCATTTCCTATAAAGGCCATTTAAAACCAGGTATTCCAAAACCTCCTGTGGCTTTTGAAATTTCATCTGAAGTTTTTGATTTAAGCTTAGATTTAGCATTATTATGCGCTGCAACAATCAGATCTTCAATTATAGCTTTGTCTTCATGCATAATTTCATCAGACAGTTTAATTGTATGCATCTCTCCTTCGCCATCTAGAGTTATTTTTACTGAATTTAATCCTGAAACTCCCTCAACTCTTATTTCTTTAATTTTTTTTTGACTTTCTTTCATTTTTGCTTCCAACTCTTTAGCCTTATCTAAAATTTTACTAAAATCAGTCATTTTCATTACCTTTATCTTTAGATTTAACATTTACTAATTCTGCATCAGGAAAATTATTAATAACATCTTTGTAAATTTCTGAGTTTTTAGAGTCTTTAATTAATCTTTCTTTAATATTTTTTTGCTGATCTTTGATTGACCTTTCACCTTTTAATTGACTGAATGTAATTATCCATCTTTCATTGGTCCATTCAAAAAGCTTGGATGATAATTCTTTGACAAAATCCTTATTTAGACTTTCATTAAAAGATATTTCAATTCTATTTTTTTCAAATTTTACAAGATTAACATTTTTTTCAAGTTCATATTTTAATTTTATCTCCTTTTTTTTTAAACAAATATCAATTAAATCATTGAATGACCTAATGATAAAATTTTTACCCGCTTTAATTTCAGATTGGACTTCTGGCTTACTTTTTTCTTCTTGAGATATGTTTTTAATTTGATTTATCATTTTGGAAGAAATATCGATTTCTTTATTTTCAATTGAACTATCAACCTTAATATCTGCTTCAATCTTATTTTTAAGCTTTAAAGAATTAAGGTGAATCAGTCTAATTAAAAACATTTCTATCGAAAGATTTTGATTTGAAACAATATCAAGCTCTTCAAGAGTTTTTATAGTGAACTGCCAAAATAAAATTAGTGTTTGACTTTCAAGACCATTAGAAATTTCTTTAATTTTTTTATGATCATCATCATTTAAAGAAAAATTTGTACTTTCTAAACTTAACGAGTTTATATTTTTAAAATAATAAAGTAGTTCTAAAAAATCATTAATAAAAATTTTTGGTTCCACTCCTTGGTCATAAATTTTTCTATAAATCGAAATAACCTTTTTTTCATTTCCTTCAAAAATTAACTTAAAGAGATCTATTAGTTGTGACTTATCAAAATAACCAAAAATTTTTTGAGCCGCTTTTAAGTCTAATTCAGCCCCTTTGTCCACACTTAATAGAGCCCTATCTAATAGAGATAAAGCATCTCTAACTGAACCTTCTGATATTTTTACTATTAATTTTAAAGCTTCATCTGAAGCTTTACCATTTTCTTTATTTTTAATTTTTTTTATAAATTCAAATAATTCAGATGATTTTATTCTTGATAAGTCGAATCTTTGACATCTTGATACTACTGTAATTGGAATTTTTTTAATTTCTGTTGTGGCAAAAATAAATTTAAGATATTCAGGTGGTTCCTCTAATGTTTTTAACAAAGCATTGAATGCTTGTTTGCTCAACATATGAACTTCATCAATTATAAAAATTTTGTATTTTGCTATAGTGGGTCCATATCTAGAGAATTCAATTAAATCTCTCACATCATCAACACCAGTTTTACTTGCGGCATCCATTTCCAAAACGTCTATGTGATTTGAATTAGTTATGGCATCACAGTTTTCGCATTTTGTTTTACATTGATTATCAAGTGATTTTGAACAATTAATAGACTTTGCAACTATTCTTGCGATCGTTGTTTTTCCTATTCCCCTAATTCCAGTAAATAAGTATGCATTAGGTATTTTGTCAGCTTTAATAGAATTTTTAATAGTTTCTGAAACAACATCTTGACCAATAAGGTCCTCAAAAATCTGAGGCCTATATTTTAAAGCTAATACTTTAGAATTGTTATTCATATAAATTTTATTAAGGAGACTAGAACCTGAATAACTGTCTCTACGACTGCTTCCGTTAAGATCTGGTCGGGTTCAAGCAGCACCCACCTCTAGCCTCCAAAAGTATTATAGCAGTAATAATTTCTAGTCTACAAGAAAAGAATAAAATTTTATTTTTCTCGTTGTTTGTCGGCTTCAAAAACACCTAGGACGTGAAAATCTTGACAATGTAATCCTAATTCTTCTAAAGATTTTTGCACTTTTTGATCTTCAATATGACCATCAAGATCACATAAAAAAAAGAAAGAATCAAAACTATTCTTTTCAGGATAGCTTTGTAATTTTGTTAAATTAACTCCGTTAAT
This sequence comes from Pelagibacteraceae bacterium AG-345-O09, assembly GCA_003281725.1. Classification (GTDB taxonomy): domain Bacteria; phylum Pseudomonadota; class Alphaproteobacteria; order Pelagibacterales; family Pelagibacteraceae; genus Pelagibacter. The sequence goes on from QCBC01000004.1 coordinate 49,529, forward strand.
AGCAAATCCACCTAAAGATTGATATAAAGCTGCTGGTTTACTTTTAAGTTTAAATAAAAATGAAGTAATATATTTTTTTTTCTCAAACTCTGGTTGAGAAATATTTTTTCCCATAATTAAAAATCTAGTTAAATTTCCATTTTCATTTTCAATGTTTTTTTTAATTATTTCTAAACCATAAGTTTTTGCACTTAGTGACGATGCGATTGCAGCTTTTTTATTATCTTTATCTTTTGAAATCATTTCTGCTGACCCTGCAGTATCTGCTCTTACATGTTCAACTAAATTATTTGATTTTATAAATTTAGAACATTGAGATAATGCTTGGCCATGTGAATAAACATCTCTGATATCAGAAATTTTTGTGCCAGGGATACCTAATAAATTATGTTCAACTTTTTGAAAATATTCTGAATAAATGTTTAACCTATATTCAAAAATCAGATACTCAATACCAATATTGCCTGTAATTCTGTTTGACTCAGGAATTATAATTTTAGAATTTGGGTCCTTTGATGCTTTTAAAAAACATTCATCAAAAGTTTTGCATGGTAATATTTCTGCTTTAGGGCTAATTGATAATGCTGCTAAATGCGAATATGCTCCAAAAGTTCCTTGAAAATATATTTTATTCATTTTGATTTATATTCCATTATTTTTTTTATGGCTACAAAATCATCTTTAGTATCAACACCTATTGGAGAAGATTCTGCAAATGCAACATTAATTTTGATTTCATTATCCAGTGCTCTTAACTGTTCTAATTTATACTTAATTTCATTATTAGATTGATTAAATGATACAAATTTTTTAAGAGTTTTCAATTTATAGCAATAGATACCTAAATGTTTATAAGTATTTTTAGGTTTGTCGTTAAGTTTTCTTACAAAATTAATTGCTTCTGGAAATTGACTATTATCTAAACTCTCTTTAGTAACAACTTTTACTACATTTAGGTTATTATATAATTCTTGATCTGTAATATTTGATGCTAACGTACCCAATTCAAATTTTGTTTTAACCATTTGTGCATGTAACTTTTGAATATCCGTCACATTCATTAATGGCTCATCTCCTTGAAGATTCATAATTAATTCAATATCTGTCCTTCCAAGTTTTTTAATTGCTTCATTTATTCTATCTGTGCCAGTTTTATGATATTTATTAGTTAATATTGCCTGACCACCATTTTTTTTTACATCATCAATAATTTCTTGATCTTGAGTTGCAACAAAGACTTCACCAATATTTGTCTCCTCAGCCTTTTTAAAAACATGTGAAATTATTGACAAACCATTAATTTTAAGTAATGGTTTGCCAGGTAATCTGGTGGCAGACAATCTAGATGGAATAATAATTAATGTTTTCATTATATTTTTTATTTAGTTTTAGATTATAAACAGAGGCAAAATTGTACATTAAAATATAAGCAATTTTTAATTTATAGTGTTATACGTTCAAAATATATTTTTATAAAATGGATTCTTTTGAAATTAATAAGGTGATTGCAGCTATTTTGATGGTTGCTTTGCTAATTATTGGTTTAGGTAAGATTTCTGAAGTCGTTTTTCATGTTGAAAAGCCTAAAACCCCTGGCTACAAAGTTGAAGTAGATCAAATTACTTCAGCTGTTGCTTCCACAAATGAAACGACAGAAAAGGTAGTTGATATTGCTGCATTAATGTCAATGGGTGATGTTGCTAGTGGAGAAAAAATATTTAAAAAGTGTGCGGCTTGTCACTCTATTGTAAAAGGGGGAAAAAATAAAATTGGTCCAGCTTTGTATAATGTAGTTGGTAGAAAGGTTGGAGCCATAGGTGATTACAAATATTCAAAAGCACTTGCAGGATATGAAAAGTCATGGACCTTTGAAGAGCTTAACGGCTACCTTATAAAACCTGCTAAATGGATTAAGGGAACAAAGATGGCTTTTGCAGGACTTAGGAAAGAAAAAGATAGAGCTTCAGTTATCAAATATCTAAACCAAAATTCAGATAGTCCTTTATCTTTACCTTAGTTTTCCAAAACAATACAACAAAATACTTTTTTGAACATGTACTCTATTTAGAGCTTGTTGCCAAACTTTTGATTGTTTGCTAAAAAAAACCTCCTCTTCAACCTCTGAACCTCTTGGTAAACAATGTAAAAATATACAATCACTTTTTGCTTTTTCCATCAATTTTTTTGTAATCCTAAAATTTTTAAAATCATTTAATTTTTTCTTTTTATTCACTTTATCATTTAAAGATATAACTTTATCTGTAAATATTACATCTGCTTTAAATACTGCTTTTGCTGCATTATCAAAGATATTAATTTTGTTATTAAAACTCTTAGCCCAATCTAATACTGGTTTACTAGGGAAATATTTTTTTGGACATCCAATGTTTAATTGAAAGTTAAATTTTATAGAGGCTGCTATTAAACTATTTAGTACATTATTTGAGTCTCCTACCCAGGCTATATTCATTTTTGATATTGGTTTTTTTTTAATTTCCTCTACTGTAAAAATATCAGATAAAACTTGAGTTGGATGAGAAGAAGGACTTAAGCCATTTATTACTGGAATTTTTAGAAATTTTTTAAAATTTTCTAATTTTTTATCTTTATCTGTTCTTAACATAAAACCATCACCATAGGTTGATAAAATTTTTGCTGTGTCCTCTAGTGTTTCACCTCCTGAACCTAAGTGAAGTTCATTGGCTCTTAAAGTTAATGTACCTCCCCCTAGTTGTTTTATTGCTAAATAAAAACTCAATCTAGTTCTTAAACTCGATTTTTCAAACATTTGAATTAATAGCTTACCTTTTAGAGGAGATCCTCTATCTATCTCAAGAGTATTAAGTGAATTTCTTTTTTTTTTTCTTTTTTTAGCATCTGATAAAATTTTTCTCAGATCTTTTGATGAGATATCTTTCAAATTAATGAAATGTTTCATTAGTTATATTTTGAACAAACCTTCTTTATTATTTTAATAGCTTTATCGATTTCAGTTTTTTTTACATTTAAAGGAGGCAAAATTCTAACCACATTTTCAGCAGCTTTAATAGTTAATAATTTATTATCCATAAGTTGTTTTATAAATTTTGTTTGATCTTTATAAAGTTGCAAACCAATTAGAAAACCTTGGCCTCTAACTTCTTTTATAATATTTGGAAACTTTTCTTTAATTTTCGCTAAATGAATATGGAAGTATTTAGAGTTTGATTTAACTTTATTTAAAAAGCTTTTTTTTGATATAATATCTAAAGCAGCAATACCTACTTTCATTGCAAGTGGATTTCCCCCAAAAGTTGATCCATGTGTTCCTGCAGACATACCTGAAGCAACTTTTTTATTCATCAAAACTGCTCCTATAGGAAATCCACCACCAATCCCTTTTGCAATAGGTACTATGTCTGGCTTCACTTTTGAACTTTCAAATGCAAAAAAATATCCTGTTCTACCTATTCCACATTGGACTTCATCTAATATTAATAAAATTCTTTTTTTGTTGCATAGTTTTTTTAATCCTCTTAAGCACCAATCTGGTATTTTTTTAATACCACCCTCTCCCATAATTGTTTCAACCATAATTGCAGCTGTTTTTTTTGTAATTAATTTTTTCAATTTTTTGTGATCTCCAAAATTAAAATGATCAAAACCTCCAACTTTTGGGCCAAAACCTTCTGTCATTTTTTTTGAACCACTAGCGTGTATCGCAGCTATTGTTCTTCCATGAAAAGAATTTTTTATACAAATAATTCTATTTTTATCTGGTTTTCCTATTGAAAAAAAATATCTTCTTGCAACTTTTATAGCAGCTTCGGTAGCTTCGGCACCACTATTTTGAAACATGATATAGTCTGCAAAAGTTTTTTTTGCTAATTTTTTTGCTAACTCTTCACCTTCAGGTATTACAAATGCATTGGATACATGCCAGAGTTTTTTTGATTGTTTGTTTATAGCTCTAATTAATTGTGGATGACTATGCCCTAATGAATTTACAGCTATTCCTTGAACAAAATCTAAATATTTATTTCCATTTTTAGTATAAAGGAAGCTTCCTTTTCCTTTTACAAAGGATATTTTTTTTCTATTATAGTTTTTAGCTAAATAACTCATTTTTCTATTTTATAAACTTTTTATAAACTAAAAAATTAAATACAAGTTACGATTGAATAATAAATATAATAGTTTTTTAAGTATGTGTGCATAACTAATAAAAAATCCTTGTTTCTTTTTTATTTATATCACTATATTGTGGTAATTAAATATATTAACACACTATATAGTTAAAATGAGTTGGACTGACGAAAAAGTATCTAAATTAAAAGAATTATGGGGTAAAGGTAATACTGCTAGCCAAATAGCTGAGATAATTGGTGGAATAAGCAGAAATGCAGTCATTGGTAAAGCTCATAGGCTTAATTTATCAGCAAAAATAAAAACTAGAACAGCAACTTCAAATGAAAGTTTTGAAAATGCAGTAATTGATAAAAATAATAAACCTAAAAAGGGTCGAAGAATTAAATTTAAATCATTAATAATTGAAAAAGATTTTGAACCAGAAAATCCTAAAACCTTGGAAGAATTAGATGAAAACTCTTGTAAATGGCCAATAGGTCATCCTGATGAAAAAAACTTTTATTTTTGTGGACGATCTTCTCTTAAAGATTTTTCGTATTGTAAACTTCATCTGCTTTATGCATATCAACCAAAAGGTAAGAAAGAGGATGTAGCTGATAAAGAGGAAGCTCCAGACTTTATTGAAAAAAAAATTAAATCAGCTTAGTTTTTTAATTTTAGATATAGGTTTAATTACTTTCTTTTTTCACTTTTGTTTATTGAGAATTGACCTCCTTCTCTCCACATATAGCAATATTTTTCGACCTCTTTTTCAAAAAAACATTTTGCGGGACATCCTATATCAAAATTAGTTTTATAATTCCCTGATTTTATATTGTCATATTTCAACAATGCTAACTGATCTTCAGTGAGTAAAGGATTTGGAAAAAGTTGAAAAAATTTCGCTGATATTTTAGCTAAAGGAAGTGGAAAAGTTACTAAAAGCCTTTTTTTATCAATCAAGAACAATAGTTTTTCTAAAATTTGCTTTAATGTAATTGTTTCTGGACCAACACACTCTATAATTTGAGAATAAATATTTTGGGAAATGATATTAAAAATTACGTTGACTAGATCTGAGGAATGTATGGGCATAAACTTTGTTCTGCCTGAGTAATAAAGAGGAAATATTGGTAATCTATTAAGTAAAGTCATAAAATTTGTAGTAAAGTTGTCATCTACAGAATAAACTATTGATGGTCGCAAAATTGTTGATAAAGAAAAATTTTTTAAAATTTCTTTTTCACCTTCCATTTTAGTTTTTGCATATTCGGAGTCAATTGCTTCATTTATTCCTAATGCTGATAAATGAATAAAATGTTTTAGATTATACTGTTTACAAAGTTTTGCTAAAATAGATGGAAATACTGTGTGTATATTCTTAAATGAGCTTCCCTTTTTTTCATATAAAATACCTATCAAATTGATGCAAATATCTGCCTCTTGAAAAAGACTTCTAATTTTTTTTTCATCAAAAATATTTGCCTCCACGATATTGATCCAGCCCTGATTGCCCTGACTTTTGATTAATAAGCCTTTTTGATGAATATTCCTAGTAACAACGGTTACTCTGTAGTTATTTTTGGTTAACTTTCTAATCAGATGACGACCTATTTGGCCACTTCCACCAAAAATTAGACAATTTTTTGCTTTCATATATATATTATTGAATAATGAGTATTGATATTAAACTCCACAAAAATGATTTACCAGATGATTTAGAGTTAAGCAATAATGTATTGGCAATTGACGGTGAATTTATGGGTCTAAATGTCAGACGTGATCCTTTGTGCTTAATTCAAATTTCTACAGGAAACGATGATGCTCATATAATTCAATTAGACAGGTCTAATTATAAAGCTCCAAATTTAGTTAAAATATTCGCAAATGAAAAGATAACGAAAATTTTTCATTATGGTAGAGCTGATATTGCTCATATTAAATATTATCTTAAAACTGACACAAATAATATTCTTGATACTAAGATTGCATCTAAACTTGCAAGATCATATTCTGATAACCATTCCCTAAAAACGCTTATAAAAGAATTTGCAAATGTGGATATAAGTAAACAATTTCAAAGTTCAGATTTTGGTGGAGACCTAACACCTGCCCAAATGAAATATTGTGCAAATGATGTAATTTATCTTCATAAAATACATAATGAATTAAATAAGATTTTAATTCGAGAAAAAAGAATTGATTTATATAAAGATTGTCTTAAATTTTTAAAGACAAGGATTACACTTGATTTAGCTTTCTTTAAAGATGATATCTGGTCCCATTAGATGAAAAAAAAAAAATTTAATAAAATTGGTAAAGCTGTAATTAATTTAGAGATACAAGCATTAAACAAATTAAAAAAAAGTATTAGTAATTCATTTAACTTAGCTGTTGAACAAATTGTTAAATGCCAATCGAAAGTTATTTTGTGTGGAGTTGGAAAAAGTGGACTAATTGCAAATAAGATAGCAGCAACATTTTCATCTGTTGGGACTCCCTCATTTTATCTATCAGCTAGCGACTCCTCTCATGGAGATTTGGGAAGTATTTCGAAAAAAGATATTTTAATTCTAATTAGCAATTCAGGAGAAACAAATGAATTAAAAAATATTATACAATATGTCAATAGAAACAAAATTTTATTAATAGGTATTGTTTCAAAAAAAGATTCTGTGCTTTATAAGTCCTCAGATATTAAGCTATTAATACCAAAAGTAACTGAAGCAGGTAGTATTGTTCCAACTTCTAGTACAACTTCTCAACTTGCCTTAGGTGATGCTTTGGCAATTGCTACAATGAGACAAAAAAAATTTAACAATAAAGATTTTAAAAAAATTCATCCCGCAGGAAGTCTAGGAGCACAATTAAAAACCGTAGAGGATTTAATGCTAGTTGGTAAAACTATTCCTTTTGTTAATGAAAATTTAAAGGTGAAAGATGCGTTAAAAGTTTTAAATTCGAAAAAATTAGGTTTTGTGCTTGTAAGAGATAAAAAAAAATTATCAAAAGGCATAATTTCTGATGGCGATTTTAGAAGATTTACTCAAAAAAAACAAAATTTACATAACTTGTTAGTTAAACAAATTATGACCAAAAACCCAATCGGGATTGATAAGAATGAACTAGCGGCTAAAGCTCTTTCTTTAATGAATAGTAAGAAAATTACCTCTTTGTGTGTTTTTAATAAAAAAAATAAACTCAAAACAATAGGCGTACTACATATTCACAATATTTTGCAGTCAAACATATCTTAGATGAAAAGAAGCTATTTTTTACGTGTCTCTTTTATAGTCACTGTTTTAATTCTATTATTAATAATCATTTTTAATTTAAATCAAAATAATAAAGAATTAATAGTGGAAAAAAAAGAAATTGTTCAAGAAGAAATAGAAAACACTAATATTATTAAAGATGTTGAATATAAGTCTAAAGACTCTAGTGGTAAGGAATATACTTTAAAGTCATCTGAAGGGATTATAGACCAAAATAATACTAATATTATTTATTTAACTTCAATTAAAGCATCAATAGAGTTAAAAGATTATAATCATATACATATATCCTCTAAATTTGGTAAATATAATATAGATAATTTTGATACTATTTTTTCAAAAAATGTAATAATTGAGTACCTGGATAATGTAATTATAGGAGAATATCTTGAATTTTCATTAAGTAAAAATTTAATGACAATTTCTAGAAATGTAGTTTTTAAAAATGATAAAAGTTCACTAACAGCAGATGTAATTGAGGTAGATATTAAAACAAAAGATATTAAGATTTCTATGTATGAAGAAAATAAAAAAATAAATATTAAATCTTTAGATAAAAAAAATGGCAGTAATTAAAAAATTTAGGATTAAATCTTTTAAAAAAATTAAATCGATAATCGAATTTGAGAATATATCTCTTGCATATGGCAATAGGCTAATTCTGGACAATATAAGTTTTAAAATAAATGAAGGTCAAATTTTTGGTATGCTTGGTCCAAATGGTGTTGGTAAGTCAACTATTTTTAATCTTATAACAGGACTGATCAGTCCTAAACACGGAAAAATTAAAATAAATGGTGAAGATGTATCTCAATATCCTATCTATTTAAGAACTAAAAAATTTAAAGTCGGATATGTGCCTCAATATGGTGGCTATTTCAATGACTTAACTCTTCAAGATAATCTTAAAGCTATAAGTGAAATTGTAATACAGAATAAGAATTTAAGACAAGAAAAAATTGATTATTTACTTTCAAAATTTGAACTTGAAAACGTTAAAAATATAAAAGCTAAATTTTTATCAGGAGGTCAAAAAAAAAAGTTAGTTATTTCACTGGCTCTATTGAGTAATCCAAAAGTACTTCTTTTAGATGAATGTTTTGCAGCTTTAGATGTATTGACAATTAAAATGTTACAAGAAATAATTGTTAATCTTCAACAGGAGAATCAAATAACTATTTGTATCTGCGACCATCAGGCAAGAGATCTTTTGGCTTGCGTAGATGTTGCTATGATTTTAAGTAATTGTAAAGTAATTGCTCAAGATACTCCATCAAATCTTGTTAAAGATATAAATGCTAAAAATGCTTATTTTGGTAATAGTTTTAAATTTAATTAATTGTTAATGCCAAATAAGATAATTTTTAAAAAAAGAATAAATACCTTTAACAAAAGAATTATAATTCCTGGTGATAAAAGCCTAAGCATCAGATGGGTATTGATCTCTTCAATATCTAACGGAGTTTCAAAAGCACAAAATTTACTTTTTTCTGAGGATGTTCTGGCCGCTATAAAGGCTGTAAGAAAACTTGGAATAAAAGTTATCGTTAATAATAAGATATGTAAAATTTACGGTAAAGGAATTCATGGATACAGATATAAAAAAAACCTTACTATTAATTCAAAAAACTCTGGTACACTTGGTAGATTAATTCTTGGAATTTTAATAGACACACCAATACCTATTAAAATGATAGGTGATAAAAGCTTATCAAAAAGAGATTTTAAAAGAATAGCTGATCCACTAAGTAGTTTTGGTGCAACTTTTAAACTTAATAAAAACTATGGATTGCCCTTAACCGTTAAAGGATCAAATAAATTAAAACCAATTAAATACTATGAAAAAAAAGGATCTGCCCAATGCAAAAGTAGTATTATTTTTGGAGGAATAAAGGCAAATGGAAAAACAATTATAAAAGCAAAAAAATCAAGAAATCATACAGAACTTTTTTTTAAACATTTAAATTTACCCATAAAAATAAAGGAAACAAAAAATTTTGATTTAATTGAGATAAATAAAGTAAAAAAAATTAATCCAACAAATTATAAGATTCCATCTGATATTAGTTCGAGTGCTTTTTTTATCGCTTTAGCTGTATTAAGTGAAAATTCTAAATTGTTAATAAAAAATATTAATATTAATCCATCTAGGTCTGGAATACTAATTATTTTGAAAAAAATGGGTGTGAAGATCTCCTTTTTAAAAAAAAAAATTTATAAAGGGGAGTTGGTTGCTGACATTTTTATTAAGAGTCCAAAAAAACTTAGATCTATCAATTGTCCCTCAAAATTAAATAGTGCAGCTATTGATGAATTTTTAATCATTTTTTTAATAGCAGCAAAGGCAAAAGGTGTCTCAATTTTTAAGAATTTAGAAGAACTTAATAAAAAAGAAAGTCCAAGATTGAAATGGGGTTCAAATATTCTAAGAATGATGGGTATAAAAACTATTACGACCAAAAATTCAATTCAAATATTTGGAAACCCAAAGTTAAAAATTAATAAAAAAATTGAAGTAAAGAACTATTTAAAAGATCACAGAGTTTTTATGACAAGCACTATTGCTGCATTATCTTTTGGAGGGGAGTGGCATATACATGATAAAGATTCCATAAAAACCTCATTCCCTTCATTTTTAAAAATTATCAAAATATTCAAAAAATGAAGTACAGAAAAAATATATTAAAAATTGCAGTTGACTCCCCAGCTGCAGCTGGTGCTGGCACTTTATGTAAAACAATATCAAAATTTTATAATCTTTTATATTTAGACACAGGAAAGATTTATAGAATGATAGCTTACCTAAAGTTAAATAACCAAAGTAAATATAATAAAAATTTTATAAAAAAAGAAATCAAAAATTTAAATTTAAATAAGCTTAAAAACAAAAAACTTTTAACTGACGAAATTGGAGCAGAGGCTTCTTTAATTGCAAAAAATAAAAATATTAGAAAATTAGTTCACTCATTTCAATTAAAGTGTGCATATAATCCACCAAAAAAATTTGATGGTTCTTGTTTAGATGGTAGAGATATTACTTATAAAATTGTCCCAGATGCAAATTTAAAATTTTTTATAACAGCAAATATTAAGACTAGGGCTTTAAGAAGATATAATGAGCTAAAGCGTCTTAATAAAAGAATTAATTATAAAGAAGTACTTAAAAACATTAAAAAACGCGATAAAAGTGACTATAATCGTAAAGTTTCTCCATTAAAGAAAACTAAAGATTCTATATTGATTAACACGTCAAATTTATCTAAAAGAGCGTGTTTTTTAAAAATAAAAAAAATTATAGACAGAAAAATTATATATTAATGGAAATTTATAAAGATCTTTCAAACCCTGAAACTCAAGAATTTGAAAAATTACTAAATTCTCAACTCTCAAAAATTCAAATTGAAGAAGGTAAGATTATTGACGGTAAAATAAATAAGATTACTGACAAATTTGTATTCCTTTTCATTGAAGGATTAAAAAGTGAGCCTGTTTTAGATATCAATGAACTTAAAAGTATTGGTCTTGGAGAAAAAATTAAAATTGGTGAAAAAATTTCTGTATTATTAGAAAAAATTGAGGATAAAAATGGTGAGGTCTTAGTATCAGCAAATAAAGCTCAAAAAATAAAAGGCTGGGATAAGTTAGTTCAAGCTTACGAAAAAAATGAACCTATAATGGGTAAAATTACCTCAAAGTGTAAAGGTGGATGTATTGTAGAACACATAGACACGGGTTCCTTAATGTTTTTACCAGGTTCTCAAATAAGTGATAAGCCTTTGAAAGATATAAGTCATTTGATGAATGAGCCTCAGAAATTTGCATTAATAAAATTGGACAAAGTAAGAGGTAATGCATGTGTTTCAAGAAGAGAGATAATATCTTCTTTTAAAAAAGAAGATAAAGCCAAGATAATAGAAAAATATAAAGTAGGAGATATTATTAAGGGTGCTGAGGTTAAAGGTTATAGCACATTTGGATGTTTTTTTAATGTAAATAATGAATTAGATGTTTTAGTGCATTTACAAGAAATATCATATTCAAGAGTTAATCATCCTGATGAAGTTTTTAATATTGGAGAAAAACATGATCTCAAAGTAATTACTGTTGATAAAGAAAAATTACAAGTTTGTTGTTCGGTAAAACAACTATCTCCAGATCCATTTGAACATATAGAAAATTACGCACTAAACAAAGTTTACAAAGTTAAGGTGGTAAAGATTATGGACTTTGGGGCCTTTTGTGAATTAGAACCGGGTTTAACTACTTTACTTCATTCAAGTGAACTAAGTTGGAGTAAAAAAAATGCTACTGCTAAAAAAATGTTTAAAGTAAATGACGAAATTGATTGTGTTATAACAGAAATAGATAAAGAAAAAAGAAGAGTAGCAATTTCTCATAGACTAACTTTAGACAATCCTTTTGAAACTTTTGAAAAAAAATTTCCTGTAGGTACAATTGTAGAAGGTGAGATTGTTAATAAAAATGAATACTCACTATTTGTTAAAATTGAAGACATTGAAATTGATACTTTTTTACATTGTAATGATTTAACTTATTCAAATAATGGTGAAGAAGAACTAACTAAATATAAAAAAGGTGACAAAATAAAAGTTAAAATTTTAGAAATAAAAGTTTCAGATCAAAAAATTAGAGTTGGCTTTCGTCAAACTCAACCAGATCCTTTTAACTGGTTTAAGGATAAAAAAATTAAGCAAACAATTACAGTTAAAATAATATCTACAGACAATAAAGGACTAAATGTAAGGCCTGAAGGATGTGATTTTGATTTATCAATTAAAAAATCAAACATTGCAATTAATGCAGCTGATTCAAGAATTTCAAGATTTACTGGTGGAGAAAGAATTGATTGTGCTATTGCAGAATTAGATATTGAAAAAAGAAAAGTTGTTTTAAGTATTAAACTACTAGAAGAGATAGAGAAAAAAGAAGCTTTAGAAAAATATGGATCTGAGGGATCAGGTAAAAATTTACCATTTTCATCTCTATCAGAAGATTTAAAGAAAAAAGACAAAAAAAAAGATTAAAGTAAAAAATTGGCAATTGTAAAATCAGAGCTAATAAAGCAATTAAAAAAATCCTACCCTAATTTTTTATCTCGCGATTTAAATAAACTAATAGATATAATTTTAAAAGAAATTAAAAATACTCTTAATCGAAATGAAGGTGTAGAGTTAAGGAGATTTGGAACATTCCGTACAAATATTCAGAAAGAATCAATTAGAAGAAACCCTAAAACGGGCATAAAAATTAATATTCCAAGAAAAAGAACAATCAAATGGAAAATGTCAAAAGACTTGTTTAAAAAGTTAAATAATGAAAAAGAATAAAATATTTGTTGCTTGTGACACTAATAACATCTCAAAAGTAAAAGAAATAATCAAGAAAACACAAAGTCCAAAACTAAAAATTGGTTATAAATTTGGATTAGAATTTCTTAATTCAAAAAATGGCAGAAACTTTTTATCAAGTTTAAAAAATAAGATAATTTTTGCAGATCTTAAGCTTCACGATATACCCAATACATGCGTATCAACAATTAAGGCAATTAAAGATTTAAAAATTGATTATTTGACAATTCATATAAGTAGTGGGCCTGAGGCCTTAAAAGCTTGTAAAAAAGTTTCAGGAAAAATTAAATTGATTGGAGTTACAATTTTAACATCTCTAGATAACAAAGCGTTAAGAGAAATTGGTTATAACAAAGATGTTAGAAAATTAGTTTATCATCAAGCTAAATTAGCGGATAAAGCAAAACTTGATGGCATAGTATGTAGTCCGCAAGAGGTGCCTATAGTCAAAAAAGTATTTAAAAAAGAAATAATTACCCCTGGAATTAGACTCGAACTAAAGGCTTATGATCAAAAAAGAGTTTTAACACCAAGGCAAGCTTTTAGAAATGGAAGTGATTGGCTGGTAATAGGAAGACCTTTAACTAAAGGTAACATCAAAAAAAATATTTCATATCTAATCGATCATTTGGGGCAATGATTCTTAAATCAAAAATCTGTGGTGTCTCTGACACTAAAACTTTAAGTTATATAATCAATCATAATAATCCTCCTCAATTTATAGGTTTCATTGTTAATTACCCAAAATCAAAAAGATATGTTGATATAAAAAAATTAAAAGATCTTATGAAAATTGAAAAAAAGAGTTCTTTATATGTTGCAGTCCTAGTTAATCCTGAAAAAGATATTCTCAAAGAAATCAAAAATTTACCCTTCGATTATTATCAGCTCTATGACTGTAGTGTAGATAAAATACGATCTATAAAGAATACCTATAATAAAAAGATTATAACAGCATTAACTATTGAAAACTCCCAAGATGTTAAAAATTATCAGTTATATAAAGATGTTTCTGATATCTATTTATTTGATAGTAAAGGGTACGAAAAAAGTATGTCATTCAACCACAATTTAATTAAAAATGTCCAATCTAATAAAGAACTAATGTTAGCAGGAAATATTCAGATTAATGATGATCTTGAAAAATATAAAAAAATAGCAGATATTATTGATATATCTGGAGGGTTGGAAACTTCTGGATTAAAAGACATTAACAAAATAGAAACTTTCTTAAATAAATTAAATAATTTTAACAATGAAGCTTAAAAAAAATATTCCTTTAATTGATCAACACGACAAATTCGGATTTTGGGGAGGTAAATTTGGTGGAAGTTTTATTCCAGAAACTCTTAAAAAACCTGTAGAAGATCTTACAAAAGAATTTCATAAACTCAGAAAAAATAGAAATTTTATTAAAAAAAGAGACTTTTATTTTAAAAATTACGTAGGATCTCCTACATCATTAATTAAATTAGAAAATTTATCTAGTCATTTGGGTGGTGCTCAAATTTGGGCAAAAGTTGTTTCAGAGGCAAATGGTGGAGCTCACAAAATATATAATGCAACTGTTCACGCCTTAATCTGTAAAGCAATGGGTAAAAAATATATAGTAGGTGACACAGGCGCTGGATATGCAGGAAAAATGCTAAGTATGGCGGCAAAAAAGTTTGGTCTAAAATGTAAAATTTTTATGGGAGCTAAAGATATTAAGAGACAAAAACCAAATTGTGATGCAATGAAAAAAAATGGTGCAGAGATTGTACCAGTATATTCTGGAAGTCAAACTTTAGTAGATGCAGTGAGTGAATGTATGAGATATTGGGTTTCGAATTGTGATAATACACACATGTGTGTGGGTTCAACTGTTGGCCCTAACATTTTTGTTAAAATCTGTGGATGGTCTACAGCTCAAATCTCAAGAGAACTTAAAATTCAATTAAAAAAAAAATTTAAGAAAATTCCAAAAAAAATAAAATTAATTAACTGTGTTGGAGGTGGAAGTTCGGCTTATGGTTTTTGGAGCGAATTTATTGATTATGATAAAAAGCATATTGAATTAATTGGAGTAGAAGCTGGAGGACCAAAGAAATCAAAATTACATGCGGCTCCTTTAAGTAGAAATGCTAAGATTGGAATTTTGCATGGTGCCGCCTCTTATGTGTGTCAAAATAGCGAGGGACAAATTCAAGATACAGAGTCTATCAGTGCTGGGTTGGATTATCCTGGAGTTAGTCCGATCCATTGTTTTTTAAAAGATACCAAAAGAGCGAGATATACTTATGCAACAGACGAGGCAGCTTTAAACGCATACAAGATGGTAACAAAATTTGAAAAACTAAATCCAAGTTTAGAACCAAGTCATGCTTTTGCTGAAGCCATAAAGATTGCACCAAAATTAAGTAAGGATACAATTTTAATAGTCAATTCCTGTGGGGACGCCAAAAAAGATAGGGATATCTTAAAAGATAGGTTGGGTAAGTATTAATGAATGATTCCTTAATTAATCAATCTTTTGAAAGAGCCAAAAGAGAAAATAGACCCGCTCTTCTTACTTACACTGTAGCAGGTGACAATAATAAAAAAAAATCATTAGAGATTTTAAGATCAATCTCAAAATATGCTGATATTTGTGAATTAGGATTTCCACATAACACCCCTATTGCAGATGGAGGACAAATTCAAACAAGTGCTTATCGTGCAATCAAAAATGGGATTAAAATAAACGATGTCTTTTCGATTGTAAGCAAATTTAAAAAATTAAAAAAAGATAAACCAATAATACTAATGGGCTACTATAATATGATTTATCAATACAACGAAAATAAATTTATTAAAAAATGTAAGAAATCAAAAGTTGATGGCCTAATCGTTGTAGATCTTCCTCATCCAGAAAATAAAATTTTTGCCTCAAAATGCAAAAAAAATAAAATTAATTTTATTCAGCTTATTTCGCCTACTACCTCTAAGTTAAGATTAAAAAAAATTATCGAAGACTCTCATGAGATGATATATTATATTAGTATGTTATCTACTACTGGTGGAAAATTAAAAGTTTCACCAAAAAAAATAATTCAAGAATACCAAAAAATAAAAAATCAGAATAAATCTAAGAATGTAGTAATTGGATTCGGTATTACTGAAAAGACTATAAAATTATTGAAAAAAGCTGATGGATTAGTTGTTGGAAGTGCAATTTGTAAGGAAATTACAAAATCAATTAAAAAAAGACAAAATACTGTCACAAATGTTACTAATGTAGTGAGGAAATTAAAAAATAAAATTAAATGAATTGGATTACTAAAATAATAAAAGCAGGTGAAAAAATTAAAACTGCTATACATAAAAGAGCGTCCAAAGAAGATATAGCTAATAGTGACTGGACATCATGCTGTAAAGGTCCAATCTTAAAAAAAGATTTAGAAGAAAACCTTTGGGTATGTACTGACTGCAATAAACATCATCGTATAAAACCAAGACAAAGATTTGATATTTTATTTGGAAAAAATAATTATGAGATTTTTAAAACACCTATTCCAAAAGATGATCCTTTAGAATGGACAGACTCAAAATCTTATAAAGACAGATTAAAAAGTGCACGAAAAAAAACTGGAATGGACTGTGGAATGATGGTGGTAAGTGGATCAATCAATAATATTAAAATCACTGCAGTGGCATCCGACTTTGATTTTTTAGGAGCTTCAATGGCTGCTGCTGAAGGAGAGGCTTTTCTGTATGGTATTCAACATGCTATAGAAAATAAGACTCCATTTTTATGTATTAGCGCTGGTGGTGGAATGAGGATGATGGAAAGTTTAATTTCATTATCTCAAATGACTAGAACAACTCTTGCGATTAATGAACTTAAAAAAAATAATCTTCCTTACTTAGTATGTATTACTGATCCAACTGCTGGAGGTATTACTGCCTCATATGCTATGTTAGGTGATATTCATATTGCTGAACCAGGAGCTTTAATAGCCTTTGCTGGTGCGAGAGTAATTCAAGGTACTGTCAAAGAAGAGCTTCCCGAGGGTTTTCAAAAAAGTGAATATGTTGAAAAAACTGGTTTTGTAGACATAATTATTGAAAGAAAAAATCTGTCTGAAAAAATTGGAACTTTATTATCAATATTGTTAAAGAAAAATTCTGCTATAAGCACTGAAGAAAATGAAACTACAGGAAATACTCAGTCGCTTTCTAAAGTTGCATCCTAAAGAAATAGATCTAAGCCTAGATCGAATTTTAAATCTTTGTGAAAAACTTGGAAATCCACAATATAAGATTAAAGCTATAAATGTTGTAGGTACAAATGGAAAAAATTCGACTATTCAAGCATGTTATTCGATCTTAAAAGAGGCAAATATAAAATGCAATGTTTACACTAGCCCTCACATACAAAAGATAAATGAAAGGTTCGTATTTAATAACCAAGAGCTGAAAGATGATGAACTAGCCGACCTTTTTGAAGAAGTGGAAAAAGTTAATAATAATCAGCCAATTACTTTTTTTGAAATTCTTACAGCATGTTACTTTTATAAAGCTGCTCAACATCCAGAGAATATTAATTTAGTCGAGGCTGGGTTATTTTTTAGATTTGATGCCACTAACATACTAAAGAAAAATTTGGCAACCATCATAACATCAATAAGCAAAGATCATTTAGATTGGCTTCCTAAAAATGACCAAACTATAGAGAAAATTGTTTTTGAAAAAACTTCAAATCTTTTGAATTCAAATGTCATAGTAGCAAAGCAAAATCAAAATACGATGAACTATATCAAAAGGAATATTTCTAAGAATCAATCTAACAAGATTTTCTTTAATGAAGACTTTTCTTTTACAAATGGAGAAAATGGTTACTTTTATTATGAGGATAAATTTGGTGGATTGAAATTACCAGAGCCAAATGTTCTTGGTCTCTATCAATTAGAGAATATTTCAACCGCTATAGTAACTTTAAGAATGTTAGATTTTAACATAAAAGATGAAAATATTAAAAAGGGCATTCAAAATATTGATAATATTGCAAGACTTCAAGAAATTACTACTGGAAACTTAAAAAATTTAGTTAAGGATAATCTATTTTTAATATCTGGAGATCATAATGAGGATGGCGCGAGGGTATTAAATGATTACCTCCAAAGTTTAGATTGTGATAAACATATAATAGTTGGCATGATGGCCAATAAAGACCATGAAAGTTATATTAAATGTATAAAAAATATTTCGTCAATCACAACTGTTGATATTCCCAATCAACCAAATGCTATTAGTGGTAAAAAGTTAAAAGAAAAATTTAATCACTTACCAAATGTAAAGTATGCAGAAAGTGTAGAAAAGGCTATAAAATCTATTAAATTAAATCGAGGAGACATATTAATAATTACTGGATCACTTTATTTATGTTCAGAAGTTTTAAACTTAAATTAGATATTTTTTTCTAAAAATTCTTTCATGTGGCTTTCTGGTACTCCACCAACTTTCCTATCTACTTCTACACCCTTTTTGTAAATAATAACTGTGGGCACACCTCTTATTCCTGCAGCACTTCCTGTATTTATTCCACCATCTTCAATATCTGCATAATAAAATCCTGCTTTATCTTTATACTCTTCAGCTAATTTATCCATAACTGGCTTTAAGGCCTTACATGGTCCACACCAAGCAGCACTAAATTGAATAACCGACACATCTTCATTTTTAACTTTATTATCAAAGTCTTCATCTTTAAAATCTACAAGCATAATCACCTTCTATAAATTAGTGTCCTAAAGTCAACTAGGCAATTTCATATTTTTTTTCAATAGACATAATAAATTCATTAATTTCATCTAATTTTTTAAGTTCTTTATCATCATCTTTATTATCTGCTTGATCTCGTAATATATCGATTTCATTATAAGCCATTCCAATTGTTTGCCACTTTTCTTTGTTTTTACTCAAAATTCGTCTCGCAATTTCACTTTTAATGTTTTTGTATAAATCTGGTGGTAAAATTTGTGGTGCCTCTTGATAAATAATTTTTTGTCCAAACCAGCTACATCTTTTATCTTGAAATTTATCTAACATTCTTAATTTATCTTCCCAGGAAGAGCTGTGCCATATTTTGAATAAAGCTGTATCTTTATAAGGGATAAATTTTTCATAAAGAGTTTCCTCAGGTAATAAATCTTCTTGGGTTTTAGTTTGAGCTTTTTCCTCTGCTGCTTCTCTATTAATAATTTGAATTTTTTGACAAAATTTTTCACTACTTCTTACTAATTCTGCTCTTTTTTTAATTGTCTCTAAATCAAGATCAGCATAAGCTTTTTCTTTTAATGCAAACTTTTTATCTAAAACTATTGGAGCTTTATTTGTTTTAATCACTCGAATTGCTTTAGGACTAATCTTTTTTAAATTTACTTTAATTTCATTGACTGACATATTTAAAAATGGCTCTGGATCTCTTCTTAAATCCCATAAATAACCCCAAGATGCATAAGAAGGATGAAAACAATGATTTGGATGTAATGTGCAAACTAGATACATCATATTTCTCCCTTTAACATTTTCAAAAATTGAATATATACCTCCACCTTTTAAAATAGACTCCACACTACTTTTTGTCGAAGTGCCTAAAAAATTTTCCCAATTTGTTTTATGTTTGTCTTTTATAATTCTTAAAATTTTTAAGGAATTATATGCATCTACATAGGCAGTATGGGCTGCTGAGGTATCAAAACCTTGCTGACGAGCCAAACCCTCTAAGGCCAAACTCTCATTTCCTGCTTCTGTTAATTCTGTTTTTAGTGTTTTAGAATCTATAGTTTGAGCAGCTCTTGCTACATGCAAGCCATCGTGTTCCTGATTTGGTGAAGAGTGAGTTAAATAAGGATACCTATTTGCCTTAAAAAAATTGAAATGAAACATTCTTCTATCAAAATTTAAATTACTCCAGCCCATAAACATAGCTGGAGCAGCTTTTACAAAGAAATTTTCAACTGCACCTAAAAATTCATAATGTGAATAATTGCCTTTAGTAAGTAAATCAATACTTGTAGAGTTAACTAAAAGTGCTTTAGCAGAAGGGACTTCTCCTTCTGGCATTCTGCCTCTAATATTTAGTTTTCCAATCTCTTTAAGATTTTTATCAACTACAACTGCCCCAACTTCAATAATTGATCCCCAAATAGTGCTGTTAGTCGTTTCAGTGTCGTAAATTACTATTTTATCCATTTTTAAATTAAATTTGAGAGTTCATTAAATTTTTTTAGTCTTCCTAAGAATAAATTTTGGTAAGTAATTAATTCTGAGCCTTGAATTTTAAATTCTTGAAATAGATTATCTACTGTACAAACAAGAATTACACAAGATGTGATGTTTGTATTATACACAATATTGTGAGCTAAAGAATACGCGCTGGTTTGTAAAAACCATGAATCTATATACTCAGCTTTTTTTGGTTTATTAGATTGCTTAAAATCAATTATGCAAGATTGTCCTTCATAAACACCGACACAGTCAGCAGTTCCTGCATATTTTTCTGGATAGTAAATAGTACATTCAACTCCCCATATTTCTTCTAACCTATTTTTTAAACCTTTATCAATAATTTGTTTAGCCATAGATTTGTATTGTTCACCATCATCAAAAAAACTTAAATTTTCTCTTCCTAAAAGAAAAGACTCTAAATAATTATGCATTTTAGAACCTCGACTGCTCGCAGCTTTTGTAATTGCTTCGGCTTCTTTTTGACCAGTTCTTTCGCGCCAATTGGCTAAAGCTGCTTTATCTTCTTCAGATTTGGTTACGTCTAAAATTGAAGTAACACTAGGTAGTTTTGACTCTCCTAGTACATATCTTCTAATTCCATCTACTGTTGCTCTTGATGACGAGGGATAATCATATTTTCTATTCCATTGCATGAAGTTTCTTATAATCGGTATTAAAGGAAAAAAGAAATTAATTTTTAAGCTGTTTATTTCTTTCAACAAATTTTTCTACATTTTCTGTTTGAACAGCTTTCTCAACCTGCTCGGGATCTTTTATATTTTCTAAAGTTCTACTAATTGATCTTGCGTCAGTACCAAACTTATCTACCAGATTCATCGCTTCTTCTAATTTTTTTCTAAGTGTAATTATATTATCAAAATGTTTTCCAAATCTTGTGGTGATAGTTTTAAGATGATTATATATTTCTGTAGCCCCTTTTTGAACTCTCAGTGATTGAAATCCCATATGTAAGGATTGCAAATAAGCTGAAAGAGTATTAGGGCCACAAATTACTATTTTATATTTTTTCATTAGTTCTTGGGTTAATAATTCTTTTGTGCTTGGATCTTGATATTCAGTCAATTCTTTATAAAGACTCTCTGTTGGTGCGTACACTATTGCAAAATCTGTTGATTTAGGTGGAACTATATATTTTTCCATTACACTTTTAGCTTTAGCTTTAAAAGCATTTGCTAGTTTTGTTCTAGCATCAGCAACTTCTCTTTTATCATCGGCTTCATGTGCATCAGTGATTGCTTTAAATTTTTCTACAGGAAAATGAGAGTCTACTGGAACTAAAACATCTCCTTGAAGTTTAATTGCAAATTCTACATTTTCACTCGTATCTTCTTTCATCTTAACATTTGTCATGAATTGAGATGCAGGCAATAAATCTTTAATTAAAGCATCAAGAGAATACTCTGCTAAGGTTCCATATTTTTTAACACCTGCTAAAATTTTAGTGATACCCTCCTGGCTCTGATTTAGTAATTGTACCTGTTGATTAAAATTACCAACCTTCTCATCAACTTTTGTTAGGGCTTCAGTCATATCTTTTGTAACCCCAGTTGATAATGCATTGAAGGAAGTCGACATGGTACCAAGTGAAGTATTGATAGTATTATTTAATGTATCTTTTAATGTAACTATTTCAATTTTTAAGTTGGCTATTTCTTCTGACTCTTTAATGTCTGACTTAGGTTTAGATCTGATATTAAAATACAAAATAGCTAATGTCGTGCCTAACAAAGAAACTAAAATAATTAATAAAATTGTGTCCATGATTCGTAACTTGTATTATAAGGGTTTTTAATGGAATTAAATTTTATTTTGAAAATTGTATTTATAATAGCCATTTTGATAGCTCTTTACGCAATATTTAGAAATTTAGATATTATCAAAATAATCCTTATTTATTTCAAAGATAAACTACTTGGTAAGTAATTTAACTAAAGCTTTTAAACCTTTTTTTTTAAAGTTTTTCTTTGAAGTAAAAACACATGCTTGGGATTTTAAAATCTCACCATCCATTAAAATACGTAGATTATTACTTCTTATAGTCTCACCAGTGGAACTGATATCAGTAATCAAATTTGCAGAACCTGTAAAAGGATAGGCCTCGGTAGCACCCAAACTTTCAACTAATTGAAATTGTGTTACACCCTTTGAGAACAAGAATTCTTTAGTTAAGTTTGGATACTTGGTTGCAACTCTTAATTTTTTTTTCTTTTTTTCCCTAAATTCAAAAGCAATTTCTTCCAAATCAGCTACTGTTTGCACATCAATCCACGGATCTGGAATAGCAACAACTAGAGTTGCTTTTCCAAACTCATACTTTTTGACTAAGTTTATTTTTTTTTGGATATTAATTTCTCCTTCTTTAAGTAAATCAAAGCCTGAAAAACCTATATCTAAAGAACCATCTCCTAATCTTTGAATAATTTCTCTTGCATGCAAATAAAGAATTTTAATGTTTGATTTATTTTTAATAGAGCCAATTAAGTCCCTCTCACCTCGTTCAGAAACTAGTTTTAATTTTTTCTTTTTAAAAATGTTTAAAACGTCTTTTCTAAGCCTGCCTTTACTTGGTATTCCTATATTGATTATATTTTTCATTTTAATAATTTAAATTTAAAGCAGCCCCTACTGCTGATATTTGTTTTTTAGATCCAAGGTCAGAAATTAATTGATCATACCTTCCACCATTAATTATATTTTTAATCTTATTATTTAATTTGATATCAATTTTAAAAACCATACCTGTGTAATATTCAAGTTGTCTTCCAAATGAGGTTGAAAAAACTATATTTAGTTTTGAAGTTCTGTTAACTGGGGTTGGAAAGTATCTTTGATCTACCACTAAGTTTATTTGATATTTTTTAAAGAATTTGTTTAATACATCTGCAGCTTTATTGATTGGACATTTAATCTTTAAAAACTCTTTAATAATTTTTGATACATATCTTCCTTTACTCAGACGTCTTGGATCTTTTATCTTTTTATCAAAACGCTTTAAAATTTCTTCAATTGATCTTTCAGCAACAATTGAGTTCTTATCACCTTTGAGCATTTTGAGATAACGTTTTTTATCTATCTCAACAATAGTTGGATCAACATCAGAGTTTGTTTCCAACCTTTTTAATAAATCATTAAAATAGTCATCTCTCCAAAAATGTCTTGATAATCTTAATTTCCATCTAGTTGGAATATCCAGTTTAGATATTAAAAGTTTAAATATTTCAACATTTCCTAATGTTAAAGTGCCAGAGGTATATTTTAAATTTTTTAAAGAATTTAAAGAAGTGTTAATAATTTCTTTATCATCATTTTTTTCATCTTTAGAACCAATGATTTCAAATCCAATTTGATTTCTAACTATAAAGTCTTTTCTATTTTGAGATTTCCTATAAGCTTGACCACTATAAAAAATTTTTTCTTTATCTCTTAAGTTACTTTCTAAATATCTTAGACAAGAAACTATTGTTAAATCTGGACGTAAACATAGCTCATTCCCATTTTGATCAATAAATGAAAAAATAAATTTTCTAAAATTTTCACCAGATCTTTGAACAATATGATTAGTTTCAATTACTGAAGGTAATTCAATATATTTAAATCCCTTGCCTTTAACAGACTTTAGGATTTTTTCAGATAAGTTTTTTGATTTCATTTATTAAATTTGATTTTGGGATTGTTTGGTTATTTTCACCTTTAACACCTCTAAGGTTTTTAATGGTCACAGTGTTATCATTAAACTCATTTTCCCCACAAATAATTGCTACTGCTAGTTCACGCTTGTTTGCCAAATCGAGTTGTTTACCAAGATTTTTTTTGGTGTTTAAAAAAACTTCTGCATTAATATTATTATCTCTTAATTGATCAACAATTTCATAATAATTCTTTAAGTATTTTTCATTCATGACACAAACTAAAACTGGTTTTTGATCTTGTACTTGAATTTGGTTTAACTGAATTAATGCAAATAACAACCTGTCTACACCAAAACTAATTCCAGTCCCAGGAACATCAACGCCTCTAAACCTTGAAATAAGTTTGGCGTAAGATCCTCCTGAACAGATACTACCTAACTCAATTTCCTTACCTTTATTATTAGTCACTTTGAAATTTAAATTTGTTTCGACTAAAAATGAATCATAGTACGAGAGACCTCTCACAATCGTAAAGTTCGTTTTAACTTGATTTAAATTTGAACCATATCCAAGTAATTGAAATACATTTTCTAATTCTTGAATTCCTTCTTGAGATAATGGATTTTTTAAAGTTTCTTTTAATTTTTTTAAATCTTTTATTTTTAGAAAGTTTAATATTTGTGCTGCCTGTTCATTGCTTAAATCAGCTCCTTTAGTAATAGCTCCACTTTGATCTTTTCTCTCCTTTTTCAGTAAGTCTTCAACTCCCTTTAATCCAAGACCAGGCTTATCGAGTTTATCAATTGCTCTAATAACTTTTGTTTGTTTTTCCTCAGAAATTTTTAAATCATCAATTAAACCCTGAATTATTTTCCTGTTACTCACATTAATCGTAAATTGATCTTTTTTTAATCCACAATCTGCTAGTGTGCTTGATATTAAATTACAAAGCTCTGCATTTGCTTGTGCAGGATTAACATTTCCAACAATATCAAAATCTGCTTGCATAAATTCTCTGTATCGACCATTTCCAGCTTTTTCATTTCTAAATACATTTTGAATTTGATATCGCTTGAAGATTGATGGAAGTTCTTGGTTGTTTTGAGCATAAAATCTTGCAAGGGGACTTGAGAGATCGTAACGAAGAGTTATATTCTTGTCTCCATCCTTAAATGAGAATACATCAGACATAGGATTAGCTTCATCTTCTGCCAAAAAAGATCCTATATTTTCTGCGATTTCGAACGAGGGAGTTTCAAGAGCTTCAGCTCCGAATTTTATAAAATTATTCTCAATAGCTTCTAAAAGCTTTTTTTTGAGAAGAATTTTTTTATCCCAACGATCTTCAAATCCTGGAGGTAATCCAGGAACTAGTTTATTTTCTTTATTCATTTTTTGGTACCCGGGCTGAGAATCGAACTCAAACTTAAAGTTCCACAAACTTTCGTGCTAACCGTTACACCACCCAGGCATTCCTTGTTTTTATATTATTTTTGTGTGGATTTAAAATTATATTATAAATAAATAGCCTATAGGCTATGGAAACAGTTACTGTGAGAACTGTTTGAAGTCATCATCAATGTATTATTTATAATCATGCAAGTCTTTTATGACAAATATTTAAATTATTCAACCCTTAAAAGAAAAGGACGTTAATCTATCTCCGAGAAAAACGTCCTTTAAAATTTTAATATTAGTCTAATTTTTTTAAATTTACTGCTGATGGGCCTTTTGGACCATCTTCAAGAGTAAATTCTATTTTATCACCTTCATTAAGGTATCTCATACCAGCTGCTTTCACTGCACTCGCATGGACAAAAGCATCTTTTTCTTTATCTTCTCTTTCAATGAATCCAAAGCCTTTCTTGCCATTGAACCATTTAACTGTTCCTTTTAATGTACTCATCTTATTTCTTAGTCCTTTTGTTATTATTATCTTACGATGTTAATTTTTATTATAAGAATTTTCAAGATATTTTGATGGTGCCTCGGGAAGGATTCGCACCTCCGACACAAGCCTTTTCAGGGCTCTGCTCTACTCCTGAGCTACCGAGGCAAAAGATTAACCCCTAAAGATTATTCTGCCTTTAGTAAGGTCATAAGGGGTCATTTCTACTGTCACATTATCACCTTGTAATACTCTTATTCTATTTTTTCTTAATTTACCTGCAGTATGTGCGGTAACAACATGACCATTTTCTAATTGAACTCTAAACATAGCGTTAGGTAATAAATCAGTTACTTTACCTTTGAATTCAAGTAAATCTTGTTTTGACAAATTTATTTTCTCCTTATTCTTTTTTTAACAGATTGAGCATGACCAGCTAACCCTTCATAATTTGCAAGAGTTATAACTGATGGTCCAAGTTTTTCAATGCCTCTTTTAGATAAATTTATGTAAGAAATTCGTTTATAAAATTCATTAACACTTATACCGCTAGAATATTTTGCTGAACTATTAGTAGGTAATACATGATTTGATCCAACATTATAATCAGTCATTGCCATGACAGCATATTTACCTAAACAAATTGAACCTGCATTTTTGATTTTAGGTATAAATGATTTATAATTTTTAACATTCAGTTCTAAATGTTCTGGAGCAATTTTATTTATCACTTCTGCAATCTTTTTATCTGAATTAATATGTATTAAAATTCCATTACTAATTAAACTTTTTTTAGCAATAGAAACTCTTGGTAATTCTTTTAATTGTTTTAAGATTTCAATCTTAACTTTTTGAATTAAATCTTTATCTTTTGAAATCAAAATACATTGAGCTAAAACGTCATGTTCAGCTTGACCAATTAAATCACTTGCAACCCATTCTGGATTTGAAAATTTATCACAGACAATTAAAATTTCAGATGGACCTGCAGTCATGCCTTCAATTCCAACATCACCAAAAACCTCCTTTTTAGCAGCTGCCACAAAAGAATTTCCTGGTCCTACTATTTTATCAACTTTTTTAATTTTTTTAGTTCCATAAGCTGCTGCGGCAATAGCCGAAGGACCACCAATTGAATAAATTTCTTTTATTTTGCATTTTTTAGCTGCATATAAAACTGCTGGGTTTTTTTTTCCTTTATAACTAGGATTAATCATTACTATTCTTTTAACTCCTGCAACTATTGCAGGAATTGTACTCATTAAAACACTAGAAGGATACGAAGCAGAGGACCCTGGAACATAAATTGCAACAGACTCGATTGGTAAATATTTATATTCAAGTTTATTCTTAAATTTATCAGAATATGAGATATTTTTGAATTTTTGAAAAGAATGAAATTTATAAATTCTTGAATATGCAAGGTCAATTGCTTTTTTAACTTTTTTATCTAAAGATTTTATTGACTTTAATATTTGCTTAGATGAAGGAATAATAGTCTTATTTTGATTAAATTTTTTTTCATATTTTAACAAAGCTTTATCTCCATTTTTTTTCACATCGTTGATAATGCCAGTGACTGAAATTAAGCTAGATCTAATCTTATATTTTCGTTTTATGAGTAGATTATCTAAAACTTTATCGAAACTTTTATTATTACTTTTTAATATTTTCATTATTCTTTGATCTCATTTTGATCCTCAAGCCTTACTTCAATAGCCTCTGTTGTCAAAACAATGTGAGCATTATTTTTAAAAATTAAATTAATTTCATAATTATCATTATTTTTCATATAGTCTATTGCAATTAGTTCTATTATTAATTTGTGATTTTTCTGGTTAATATTCTTAGATTTTACACTATCTACAAAATCAAACCGACAAATACTATTAATCTTTTTATTATTTTGCTCACCTTCAATTTTAGTGCGCTCAATAGATAATAAAAAAACTTTACTTGAGCTAAGATATTTAATATCTGAAACTCTTACTTTTGCACCAGTGCTACAGGCTGAAATCATTTGTAAACCCTCATTATCATTTGCAATAATTTGAGCTAAATATTTCTTCCCCATTAGTTTATCCTTCTTATTTTTGCACCAACTCTCTTTAGTTTTTTCTCTATGTTTTCATACCCTCTGTCTAAATGATAAATTCTGTTTATTATTGATTTACCTCTAGTTGTAAGAGCTGCAAGAATAAGAGAAACTGAAGCCCTTAAATCTGTTGCCATTAATTCTGCGGCAGTAAATTTGATATTTCCTTCTATCAAAGCTTTGTTTCCTTTTATTAAAATTTTAGCACCCATTCGATTTAATTCTGAAACATGCATAAATCTATTTTCAAAAATATCTTCCTTAATCAAAGATTTTCTGTTTGCTTTACACAGCAATACCATAATTTGAGCTTGCAAATCTGTGGGGAATCCTGGGTAAGGGGCAGTTTTTATGTTTGTGTTTCTTATTGTCTTATTTCCATAAATATGAATTTGATTTTTTTTTAGTATAATTTTCGCACCAATTCTTTTTAAAATATTAATCTCCGTCTTTATTATTTCTGGGATTACTTTTTTTATCCTTAAATTTCCTTCTGTAGCAGCGGCTGCAACTAAATATGTTCCTGCTTCAATCCTATCAAACATCACAGAATATTTAATTTCATGTATATTTTTCACCCCTTTGATTCTAATTGTTCGATTTGATAACCATTTTAAATTACATCCTAATTTAATTAAAAAATTTGTTAAATCTTTTATCTCAGGTTCTATTGCACAATTCTTTAATATTGTGGTTCCTTTAGCTAATGTGGCAGCTATTATCAAATTTTCAGTTGCTCCTACTGAAATTTTTGAAAAAGTAATTTTTGTACCTATTAAACCTTTTGGAGCTGTTGCATGAATGTAACCCTGAATTATTTTATATTTTACACCTAATTTTGATAAAGCTTTCAGATGAAGATCAACAGGTCTTGTACCAATTGCGCAACCACCCGGAAGAGATACCTTGGCTCTACCAAATTTTGCAAGTAAAGGACCAAGAACTAATATTCCAGCACGCATAGTTTTGACTAAATTATAGGAAGCAAAATTTTTATTTTGTTTAGAATTATCAACTATTAAATTTTTTTTATTAAATTTTGTTTTTGAACCCAGTGATCTAAGTAAACTAATCATTGTCTCAATATCTTTAACTTTTGGTAAATTGTTTAAATAGACTTTTTTGTTTGTTAACAGAGTTGCGGCTAAAATTGGTAACGAAGCATTTTTCGAACCTGAAATATTTATCTCTCCCTTGAGCTTATTTGCTCCAAAAACTTCTAATTTTTGCATTATTAAACTTTAGGTAAAGTTACACCGGTCTGACCCATATATTTGCCATCACGGTCTGCATAAGTTACCTCAGGTTTTTCATTGCCCTTAAGAAAAATAAATTGAGCAACACCTTCATTGGCATAAATTTTAGCTGGTAATGGTGTAGTGTTAGAGAACTCTAGTGTTACGTAACCTTCCCAACCTGGTTCCAATGGAGTAACATTAACTATTATACCACATCTTGCATATGTAGATTTTCCCAAACAAATTACCAAAACATCCTCTGGTATTTTGAATTTTTCCAAAGTTCTAGCTAACACAAAGGAATTTGGTGGTATAATACATTCTGAAATATTTTTTGTGACGAAATTAGTTGGTTTAAAGTTTTTTGGATCTACAATTTCTGAATTTACATTAGTAAAAATCTTAAATTCATCAGATACTCTTGCGTCATAACCAAAGGAAGAAAGACCATAAGAAATACTATCACCTCTAACCTGTTTTTCTTCAAAAGGTGAGATCATATCCTTCTCTTTACACATTTTTCTTATCCACTTATCGGAAAGAACTGACATTATTTATTCTTTTTTTTATTTTTTTTTTGAAACAATTTTCTTTTTTTTAAATTTTTTCTTAGCGCTAAGCTTAATCGCTCATTTTTTTCTCTTACACTCATTCTTTATTTGGATTAGTTAGAAAATCTAATGTTATAGGCTTTGACGCATCTAAAGTTTTATCATGATCATCGTCTTTTTTTGGACCTTCCTTTGCAAGCCGCTTAGCTTTTTTTTCAGCAAGTTTTTTTTCTCTTTTAGCCTGTTTTTCCATCAACTTAGCACTTTTAGTAGATTTATAATCGTAATGAATGCCCATATAATTTCCTTAAATAGATATAAATCATATTCATCAAAAAATTAAGGCAATAATTTGAAAAAAATGCTTTATTATCAATAAAATACAATTTGTGATAATCGCTTCTGTAGTTAAATGGTATAACAAGTCCTTGGTAAGGACTAGTTCCCTGGTCAGTACAGGGTGGGAGCACCATCAGCTTTTATAAAACAATTTTCGAAGAAGAATAGTTAAGAGGACTAAAATAAAAAAGGCTAGAATAGGAACGTATACTTCTGAAAAAAAAATTATTTCTAATAATCCAGGAACTTCTGAATTTTGATCAATAACCTTTTCAAGTCCACTACCAATTGAGACAGCTACAAAAATTTGAGGAATAATGCCTATTAAAGTTGCGAAGAAAAAATTAATTGCTTTTACATTAAAAATTGTTGGTAAAAGACAACTAAGTTGCCAAGGAATTCCCCCTATAAAACGATAAATTAATAAATAAAAAAATTCTGAATTTTTAAATTTAATTTCAAGATTTTGATATCTTTTTAAAAATTTTTCTCTTATTAAATTCTTTAAAAAAAAATTACCAAATAAATATAAAAAAGTTGCTCCTATGCTTAAACCTAATACTACAAGAATTGTCCCCAGCCATTTTCCAAAAATAAATCCACCGATTAAAGCTATTGGAGATCCAAATCCTAAAAATGGAAATACCCATAAAATTGTAAAAATCAAAAAAATTGTTGATATAAAAAATAAGTTAGAGTTTTTAAGTTCTAAGAAATATAATCTATTCTCTCTTATAAAGTTGTAAGATGTAATCTCTTGAAGACTAAATTTTGAAAAAAACAAAAACAGAAATACCGATATCAAGATTAAGTAAGATAAACCTATAAATATTTTAATTTTTTTAGTTTTTTCCATTATTCATTATCGTATTTATAAAATCTTCTATTTGCTATTTATATATTTAATTACTATAAAGGGCCAAATTTAATAAAAATTTAACCACAATTATGAAAAGAACATACCAGCCATCAAAAATCAAAAGAGCCAGAAAACACGGCTTTAGGTCAAAAATGAAAACTAGGGGTGGGAAAAAACTTTTAGCTAGAAGAAGAGCTAGAGGTAGAAAATCATTAACTGTATCTGGTTAAATTAATGAGAAGCAAAATTATTGCTCTTTCAAAAAACGAGGAATTTAAATCATTGCTTAAAAAGAAAAAAGTATCAAATAAATATGCTACAATTTTCTTTGGTGAATTAGATAAGAAGAATAATGGTAAACTAAATATTTCCTTTGTGACAAAGAAAAAAATAGGAAATGCGGTTCAAAGAAATAAAATAAAAAGAAGACTAAGAAACATTATGAATGAAGCAGTAAAAAAAGTAACAATAAAGTTTAATTTTTCTTATCTTGTTATATGTAAGGCGAGTGTGTTACACAGTGATTATACTAATATAAAAGAAACCTTATTTCAGGAATTTGAAAAAATTAAATAATGAATTTTCTCACTATAATTTTTATTAAATTAATAAAAGGATATAAATATTTGCTAAGCCCTTTAATAGGAGACTCTTGCAGATATTTACCAACTTGTTCAGAGTATAGTATTGATGCATTAAAAAAATTTGGTCTATTAAAAGGTTTATATATAAGTTTTAAAAGAATTTTATCTTGCCATCCTATAAAATTTTTAGGAGGTGGAGAAGGATTTGATCCAGTTGACAAAAAAATAAAGGTTAAAAAATAATGGAATCTAAAAACGTAATAGCTGCAATAGCCTTATCTTCAGCTGTAATAGTTTTATATGCATTGTTTTTTACTCCAGAGCAATCAATAACAAAACAAAATTTATCTGAAAAAAATAAGATAGAACAAAATACCGATACTCCAATTTTAGAACAAAAAGAAACTTTAGTTCAGATATCTAGAGAAGAAGCATTAGAAAAAAGTGATAGAATAAAATTTGAAAACCAAAGTATCATTGGATCTATTGCATTAAGGGGTGCAGCAATTGATGATTTAACTTTTAAAGATTATAAAATAAGTCTGGAAAGTGAAGAAAAGGTAACACTACTAGGGCCAAGAAATATTGAAGAAGGTTATTTTATTGAAAGTGGATTCGTTACTACCGATAAAAATATTGATATTCCAAGTTCTGATACAGTCTGGTCTATCGTTGGAAATGATATTCTCACAGAAAAATCACCTATAAAATTATCTTGGACCAATAAACAAGGAATAACTTTTGAAAAAGAAATTAGTTTAGATGACAAATTTTTATTTTCTATAAATCAAAAAGTAATAAATTCTACTAACAAAAAATATGATTTTTATTCCTATGGTCAAATAATTAGAAATAAAATTCCTGAGGGTTTATCTAACTTCTATATTCTTCATGAAGGTCCAATTGCTACTTTAGATGATGAATTAATTGAAGAGGATTATGATGATATTCAAGATCAAAAATTTTCTCGTACCGCTCAAAAAGGTTGGTTAGGTGTTGGAGATAAATATTATGTAGCCTCAATCATACCACCTAAAAATAAAGAATTTAAAACAACATTTGATTATAAAAATAAGTTTAGAGCAAATTTTATTACCACAGAGCCTCTAGAGCTTAACCAAAATAGTTCAATTGAAGATAGCTTGCAAATAATTGTAGCTGCTAAAAGAGTAGATGTAATTGATGGATATGCTGAGTCATTAAATATAGATAAGTTTGACTTAGTTATAGATTGGGGTTTTTTATATTTCATAACTAAACCATTATTTTTTGGAATTGATTATTTTTTTAAACTTCTTGGTAATTATGGTTTAGCTATAATTGCAATTACAATTTGTATTCGGTTAGCCTTTTTTCCTCTTGCTAAT